>CAMCQT010000012.1 GCA_945877125.1 Candidatus Brevifilum fermentans
CCGTCATCACGTCGGCGGTGGGTTTCTCAATGTCTGAAAACGCCACAGCCATTACCACCATCGCCGCCGCAGATTTCGACCTGCCCGCTCAAACTTTGATCTACTCAATTATTGGCGGCGCAGATTCGCTGCGCTTCACCATCAACTCATCAACGGGCGTATTGGCGTTTGTCGCTTCGCACGACTATGAAATTCCAAATGATATTGGAGTTGATAATATTTACAACGTCACAGTTCAGGCGTCTGACGGAACGCTAAATATTACGCAGAATATCACCGTGAGCATTCTGCCTGTCAATGACAACAGCCCTGCACTCACATCGCCGAATATTTTTTCGATCCCTGAAAACACAAGCACCATCGCCACCCTCATTTCCACAGACGCTGACCGCCCATCCCAACCCCTAACCTACTCCATCATCAGCGGGCTGGATGCGCTCAAGTTTTCCATCGTCAGCGCCACTGGCGAATTGAAATTTATCACCGCGCCAGATTTTGAAATTCCCACAGATTTAAATCTGGATAATATTTATGAAATCACAGTTCAGATTTCTGATGGAACTTACAACATCACCCAGCATATCGCGATCAGTGTAACGAATGCGGATTAGCCGTTTGCAAGAGGTCTATTAAACATTAAGAGACTGAAAAATAACCACAGATGAACTGTATCGTCTCAAAAAGTCCTCCCCCAAATCCACTAGATTTGGGGGAGGACAGGGAAGAGACTAATATGGTGGTGTTTAGAACATCAACGCGTTGACTTTGTCGATCATTGCGCGTTCGGGTCTTAAATCGGCTTCGGTCAGGCGGTTGAGTGGAGTATCAACAAGGTCGTACATTTGGGTTAGGGTTGGTTTGGTGGTGTCCAAATAAAGCAAACCCGTCACCATCCAGCCATTCTGTTGCGCTTCTTCCATTGCGCGCATTGCCTCAAATCGGTTGGATGTGTCATAACCTTTTTCAAGATTTTTCAAGACAATCACCGATCCGTCGTGCATGGCAACTTCACGAATTTCGCCTTCTTCCATTTCGCGTTCGAGCATGATCTCGTTGCGCGGCGCGATATATGAAATTTCATGCAAAGGTTCTTCATGTTGCTTGCCCCATGAATAAGAATGGTAGGCGGTATCTTGATTATTGAACGTCACGCATGGGCTAATGATATCGAGCACTGCAATACCGTCATGCGCGAGCGCGGCTTTGAGCAATTCTTTGACCTGCTTGGGGTTGCCAGCGAATGCGCGGGCGATAAAGGTGGCGTTTGATGCAAATGCCTCCAGACAAATATCAACAGGTTTGTAAAGGTTCTCGCCCTGCTTTTTGAGTTGGAGTCCCCTTTCAGCGGTCGCAGAGAATTGCCCCTTTGTCAGCCCGTAGACACCGTTGTTTTCGATGATGTACAGCATGTTTACGTTGCGGCGCATCACATGTTTGAATTGACCCATGCCAATGCTGGCCGAGTCGCCGTCGCCAGAAACGCCGATGCCTTTGAGGTACTTATCTGCAAACAACGCGCCTGTTGCAATAGAGGGCATACGCCCGTGCAGGCTGTTGAATCCAAACGAGCGGTTCAAAAAATATGTCGGTGATTTCGATGAGCACCCGATGCCGCTGAATTTTACAACATCTTCAGGGATAATATTCGTTTCGTACAACGCGCTCACGATCTGATTTGAGATTGAGTTATGTCCGCAGCCCTGGCACAAAGTGCTCGGAGCGCCGCGATAATCATTTTTTGAAAGACCAGCGAGATTAACATTCGCAGTTGCGCCAGCCATGGGAAGAGTTTCAGTCATTTTTTATTACTCCTTTTCACTACCGATTTACTTTCGGTTCGCCTTCTTGACCGTTTTGCCTGTTACGGCTTTCTTCGTCACTTTCTTCCCTTTCGGGGACGATGTCGCTGACGGCTTTTTTGCAGGCACGGCTTTCTTTACGGATGTTTTCTTCACAATGGCTTTCTTTGCGGAAGGCTTTTTAACTTCATCCTTCATCCTTCCGCTTTCATACTTTCCGAGAATTCCTTCGCGTATCCACTTCGCAGAAGCAGGCATACCATCACCAAAGGCCACAGACTTAAGTTTGGGAGCGAATTGAGCGTACTCGGTTTTCAGAATTTGATCCATTTGCCCATCGCGGTTCATTTCCACGACGAAGATTTGATCATGTTTTGCGAGGAATTTATCCACTTCCTTGGTGAAGGGCAGGGCGCGGATTCTCAGGAAGTCACTCTTGATGCCGTGTTCCTTGTTCAATTGGTATTGGGCTTCCAGCACCGCCGCTTCGGTTGAACCGTATGCAATGATGCCAATGGTTGCGCCTTTTGTAGTGTGAAGCACCGGCGCGGGGACATATTGTTTGGCGGTTTCCTGTTTTTTCTTTAAGCGTTCCATATTTGCGAAATAGACAGATGCTTCTTCGCTGTATTTTGCGTATTCATCATGTCCTGTGCCGCGTGTGAAGTATGAACTTAGCGGGTGTTTGTTGCCTGGGAAGGTGCGATACCCAATGCCGTCACCATCCTTATCGAGATAGCGTCCCCAGTTCCCCTTAAGGTCTTCGAGTTCCTTTTCGGTTAATACTTTGCCACGATCCATCGGCTCTTCGGGGTATTGGAAGGGTTTGCTGATCCATTGATTTGTGCCCATGTCCAAATCGATCAACACGAACACGGGGGTTTGAATCCGCTCGGCGACATCAAAGGAACGCCAGCCGAACTCAAAACATTCCGATACGTCCCCAGGCAGCAGAATGATGGATTGCGAATCTCCATGTCCAATGAAATAGGCAAAAGTTAGGTCGCCTTGCGAGGTGCGTGTGGGCAAACCTGTGCTGGGTCCAATACGCTGTACATCCCAGATCACGACAGGCACTTCGGCATAATAGGCCAGCCCTGCGAACTCAGTCATCAGCGAGAGACCGGGACCTGAGGTGTTTGTCATGGCACGCAATCCTGCCCAGCCTGCGCCAATGCACATGCCCAGCGCGGCGAGTTCATCTTCTGCCTGTACAACGGCGTAGGTTTGCTTGCCGTCTTCGCGCTTGCGGAGTTGCGGTAAATATTCATTCAGTGATTCTGCGATGGAGGTTGCAGGTGTAATTGGATACCAGCCCAAAAATTGCACGCCGCCAAAAATGGAGCCGAGTGCGGCGGCTGTGTTTCCATCTGTCATGATCAACCCGTCAGTTTTGTTCATTGGCTCAATGGTAAACGGGTCTTTCTTTTCAAGGTTGGCTTTTGCCCATTCGGCGCCAGCCTTAAGCGCGTTGAAGTTCATGTCAATTGGCTTTTGTTTGCCTTTGAAGTGAAAGGTTAACGCGGCAAGAATTTTATCCATATCCAGGTTGATCATTTGTGCCAGAATGCCAACATAAACCATGTTGCTGACAAGGTCGCGGAAATTTGTCGGGATGGTTGCATCGCTGCGGATGATGGCTTTGATGGGCATGGGGTAGATCGCAATATCGGTACGGGTGACGGGCTGCTTAATATCATCAGCGTAGAAAAATGCTCCGCCGGGCACAACAGATTCCAGGTCGCGGGTGAACGAGGCTGGGTTCATCGCAATGACGATGTCACGTTGTTCGTGGTGGGCAATAAATCCATCCTTGTTGGCGCGGATGGTGTACCAGGTCGGCAAGCCCTGAATGTTAGAGGGGAACAGGTTCTTACCTGAAACAGGAATGCCCATTTTGAAGATGGTGCGCAGGATGGTGTTGTTGGCGGTGGAACTTCCCGAGCCATTCACCGTGCCGACTGTGATTGAAAAATCGTTGATGATCTTATTCATGTGACTCCTTTGGTTTATAGCGGTCGATGCGCGAACAGGTCTATGTGTGTGACCAGCGCTTTGCGCCCCGCCGCGTAATTTCCATTGCAAATACTTTGAACCATTACTTGATGATAGCCCCATACTTCTTCGAGATAATCCACGCCGCCCGCATACATATTTAAGCCTACGGATTCATAGGCTTCCCAGTATCCTTCAAGCAACCCAGTTACAAAAGGATTATTGAGACGGCTGTAAATTAATAAATGTAATTTGCGGTGTTCTTCATGTGGAACTTGAATAGGACTGCCGCGCAGTTTTTCAAAGGCATGGGCAATGATATTTTCTAATTCGTGCTTATCATCTTCGGTGAGCAAGGCTACCGCTTCATCCCAATATGCGTTTTCGATGTGAGTGCGCAGCTCTGAATATTTTTGAAAATAACTTTGATTAAGCGCCAGCGCATAAGTGAGGCTTTGTTTGACGGCGGGGGCGAATGAATAATCCAAACGCCTCGTTCCTGTGCGCGGGCGGACATCGACCAACCCAAGCGCGCGCGCCACTTCGAGTTGTTCCCGTAGTCCCGCCACGCTGATGCCAAGTTCGCGGCTCAGTTCACTTAAAGAGGGCAGGCTGCTTTCTGCTTCTTCGTGCGAAGCAAGATAGCGTAGAAATTCAGATATTTTTGGGGAAACGCGTTCACGTTGTATCATCGTAGTAGTTATCCGATTAATCAGATTAATACGATTTTACGATGCGGAGAGCGGAAAGTCAAGATTAAAGAGGCATGACTTACAGTTCACGGCTTTCTAAAAGCAGTTGACAAGCGATTATTTTTAGGGCTTATTTGGAACGCGAATTTAACGAATAGGCGAATGATACGAATTTTTTGTGAAATTATTCGGTTCATTCGAAAATTCGTGTCATTCGCGTTAAAGGTTTCTGACTTTGAGAAAACTCTGACTTACAAGCTCTAATCTTGACTTTGGTGTTTACTTCTTATTGAAGGGGATAAACCACACAGGTTGACCGCTGTTATCAGGCTTAATGGGTTCAGGTAATCTCTGTGGGGATGCAAGATGCCACATATATCCCCCCTTTGGGTTGACCGTACAATCGACGATCTCAACGGTTCCGACGATTACGCCGTTGGGGAAGTTACCGGGTTCTTCGCC
Organism: Candidatus Brevifilum fermentans; assembly: GCA_945877125.1. Lineage (GTDB taxonomy): Bacteria > Chloroflexota > Anaerolineae > Anaerolineales > Villigracilaceae > Villigracilis. The sequence continues at coordinate 4,949 of CAMCQT010000012.1, forward strand.
CATTTCTGCGTAGGCTTGCGCGTCATTTCTAAAACTTGCGTAAACATAAACGCGGTCACGTCTATTGGTTTTCATACTTCGATATTCAAATTTCTTTATGCCAAGCATGATCTGCTCAGCAAAGGGCTGGTGTACGCTAAAAGCGCTGTTGAGAATTTCAGAATTTAATTTTGTCATTTGTCAGACTGCTGCCGCTTAATTTTTTGATTTTAGCAACTGTACCATAGATTGCAGTGATGCCAGAATGTTATCGGTTATTCAAAAGGTCTGCTAAACGCTGAGACCAACTGCTGCAACTCTTTCTGCAATAGTTGGTCTCAATAAAATAGTTGTTCTGAACCATGCTTAATTGGAATCAGAAGACACGGGTTACACTTTTTTGACAGCCTGCTTCAAAACATAATCGATCATTTTTTCTGGGATGTTCACGCCAGTGGTGGCGATGCTGTTGCGAAATTCCATTGTGTGATTGATCTCGTTAATGGTCAACCCGTTTTCGGTTTCGAACAGATCGAGCGCCAGCAATCCGCCGCCGACTGCGCGCGCCGCGCGTTGACATAGCTCCGCGATCTCTTCGGTGACCGGACAGTTTGTGGCGACGCCTCCGCGCGCGGTGTTGGTGATCCAATTTTCGGAGGAGCGATAAATGGCGCAGATCGTTTCATCTCCGATCACAAAGGCGCGGATGTCACGCCCGGGCTTGTTGATGTATTCCTGAACATAAAAAACCTGATGATTGACTCCCAGCGTGGCTTTGTGCTCGATCAATGATTCAGCCACGTGACGATTCTCCACTTTGGCGAGCAGGCGACCCCACGAGCCGACGACGGGTTTCAAGACACACGGATAGCCCATCGCTTCAATCGCCTGCAAAGCTGATTCTTCGTCGAAGGCCATGAACACGCGTGGAGTTGGGATTCCGTTCTGCGCGAGAATTTGGCTCGTGACATATTTATCGCCGCAACGCTCAGCAACCGCCGATGAATTTACGACGGGTACGCCATGTGCTTCAAAGATGCGCGAGATGTACAATCCGCGTGAATAGGAAATGGAACGCTCGAAGAGCACGTCTACAGGTGCGGGCAGTTGGCTGATATCAAAAAAAGAAGTGCTGTCATTAATGCGGACAACTTCCACGTTCTCGCGTTTTTCCAGTTCATCCAATAAATGTTTTTCTTCAACGCGCAGGCGGGTGTATAAAAATCCAACTCTTGTCATGGGGTCTCCTTATTTAAATGCAGAATGATGAATGCAAAAGTCAGAATGAAGAACGAAATTCCTTATTCCTCATTTTGCATTCTGACTTTAATTCTTTCCGTCACTTGATCTGTCGTCAAATTGCCGTCCAGGTCAGGCGTGGATTCTTTGTTTGCGATGCAGGCTTGCACTGCGTTTCGCAATCGTTCAGCGGATTCTTTCTCGTTCAGGTAATCCAACATCATGGCGGCGGCGAGAAAGGTGGCGATGGGGTTGGCTTTGCCCGTGCCGACCAGAGTTGGCGCGCTGCCGTGGACAGGTTCGAAGACTGCCGCATCCGCGCCGATGTTGGCAGAAGCCGCTACGCCGAGTCCACCGACGAACATGCAGGCTTCGTCGCTCAGGATGTCACCGAATAAATTGGTGGTGACGATCACTTCAAATTGCTCTGGCGCGCGGACGAGTTCCATCGCGCAGGTATCGACCAGCATTTCTTGCAGGGTGATGTCTGGATATTCTTTTGCAACTTCAAACGCCACCGTGCGGAATAATCCGCAGGTTTGGCGCAGGACATTTGCCTTGTGAACAACGTGAACGGATTTTCGCCCCGTTTGGCGGGCTGTGTCGAATGCCTTGCGGATGATGCGCTCGGAGCCTTTGCGTGTGATGACTCGTTCGGTGATGGCGCGGTTGCCGTCGTCTTCGAGGCGTTCGATGCCTGAGTACAAGCCTTCGGTATTCTCGCGGACGATGAGCAGGTCAATGCCGGCGCGGGAGGATGCGTGTGGGATTGAGCGGCATGGGCGGAAGTTGGCGAACAACTCCAGCGATTGGCGCATCCGCACGACGGGCGAAAAATAATTCGGGATGTTCGGCGGCGTTGTGACTGCGCCGAACAAAGCGGCATCAGCGTGGCGAATTTCTTGGAGGGTCGAATCAGGCAGCGGGGAGCCTGAGCGTTGATATTCTCCAAATCCAATTTCGGCGCGGGTGAATTCCAAATCCAATGGCAGGGCGCGCAAAACCTGCTCGGCACAGGCAATCACTTCGGGACCAATTCCATCGCCGTGCAAAAGACAGATGCGATGTCGTGTCATGTCATCAAATCCTGAATGTCGTGCGTTTTCAAAAAGTTGACGATGCCGCCTGCTTCGGCGATCTTCAAAACGAAATCGGGCAGGGCGCTCGCTTGATATTGATGCCCGTTCGTGCGATTGAAAATTTGACCGCTGGCGAGATCAACATCCACGTCGTCGCCTTCGGTGATGTCTGCAACGGCGGCGGGACATTCAAGAATTGGCAAGCCGATGTTGATGCAGTTGCGAAAAAAGATGCGCGCAAATGACGGTGCGATGATGCACTTGGCCTGCGAACCTTTGATGGCAATTGGCGCGTGCTCGCGCGAAGAGCCGCAGCCAAAGTTTTGCCCGCCGACGATGACATCGCCGGGTTGTACGGTTTTTGCATATTCAGGTTTGACCTCGCAAAAAACATTTTTCGCAAGTTCAAGCGGATCAATCGTGATGTTATAACGGCCGGGGATGATCTCGTCCGTGTTCATATTTTCTCCAAACGTCCAGGCTTTTGCCATGAGGTTCTCCTTTTGTAATTAGGTAATTGGTAATTAGGTAATTAGGTAATTGGTAATTAGGTAATTAGGTGATTAGGTAATTAGGTAATTAGGTGATGAAGTTTTCCTGATCCCTAATTACCTAATCCCTAGTTACTTATAAATATCCACGCGGGTCAGTGATGCGACCCGTTAGCGCGGTTGCTGCGGCGGTGGCAGGGCTTGCGAGATAAATTTCTGAAAGCGGACTTCCCATGCGCCCGATGAAGTTGCGATTCATCGTGGTCAACGCGCGTTCGCCCGCCGCAAGAATTCCGCCATGCCGCCCGATGCACGCTCCGCACCCACTGCCGGTGACAGTGCAGCCCGCGTCCATCAAAATTTCGATCAGACCGTTTTGCATCGCCTTCTTATAAATCCGCTCGCTGGCTGGCGTAACGATCACGCGCGTAAACGGGTGTACCTTTTTTCCTTTGAGCATGTTCGCCACAATTTCGATATCTTCATAACGGGCATTGGTGCAGGTGCCGATGTAAACCTCGTTCACTTCCAACCCCTCAACCTGACTCAGCGGCTTGACATTGTCCACATCTGGATGACAAGACACTTGCGGCACGAGCGTGGATACATCAATTTCAATCACCCGCTCATAGCGCGGATTGACAGGTTGAATCATTTCAAACGGACCTTTGGCGGGCGTCTCGTTTTCGAGATATTGAATCGTCACCTCGTCCGCGGCGATCAGTCCGCATTTTGCGCCGATCTCCGTGGACATGTTCGGGAAGACGATTCGTTCGTGCATCGGCAGATTGTCAATATATTCACCGCCAAATTCCACCGAGCGATAAGTTCCGCCGTCCATGCCGAGCAAGCCCGCAATGTGGATCATCACATCTTTGGCATAAACTCCTGCTTGGGCTTGCCCGCTCAATTCCACGCGGATGGTCTCTGGCACTTTGAACCAGCATTTGCCCGTAACCCACGCCACGCCAATTTCAGTGGAGCCGAGTCCCGTGCCGAATGCGCCCATTGCGCCGTACGTGTTCGAATGCGAATCCGCGCCAATGACGATTGCACCGGGTGTGATGAAACCTTCCTCGATCATCACCTGATGGCAAACACCCTGATGCAATAAATGCGGTAGTCCCTGCTCTTTCACAAAGTCTATAATTTTTTTGTGATTTTCCGCCGCCAACACATTCGGCGCGGGATAGGCGTGGTCAAAGTGAAGCACGATTCGGTTCTTGTCTAAAATCGGCTTGCCAATATCTCGAAATGCTTTTATGGCCAGTGGGGTGGTGTTGTCGTGACTCATAATGTAGTCCACATCCAACAATAATATTTCGCCCGCCTGAACGGGTCTGCCTGCTTTGCGTGCAAAAATTTCCTCGATCAATGTGCCCATGGTTTCTCCTTTTTGTAGTGGCGACTTCAGTCGCTGATTTTATGGACGACTAAAGTCGTCACTACGCTTTTCCGTTGCCGTTGCCGTTATATTTTTTCAGCACCATACGCGTCTCAGTCCGTTTGACGCCTTGCACCGTGCGAATTTCCTCGATCAAATTATTCAACGCCATCATATTTTCCACATTCACAAACGCGCTGATGTCGTAATCGCCTGTGATTTCATAGACGTGGGAGACATTCGTAAATCCGCGCATACGCCGCACCACAGCGGATGTGTACACATGCGACTCAACTTCCAGCATCACCATTGCGCTGATGTCACGTGGGATCACGTCGATCTCTCTACCCGTTACCTGTTCGGCGATCTCAAGAATATCTGCATCGAAAAGTTGTTTGCGGTTATCGCCGATATTTTTGATGCGGGTCACGATCACCTCCAACTCCGCCGCGCTGACTTCGATTCCATATTCATCCAGTCGTGAGGCGACAGCGCTCTTGCCCGTATATTTATCAATGATGATCTTGCGCTCGCGTCCCAAAATGGATGGGTCGAAGGGTTCGTAAGTCCGCGGGTCTTTGAGGATGCCGTTGGTGTGAACTCCGCTTTTGTGACTGAACGCGTTTTGCCCCGTGATCGGTTTATTGGGCGCGAGGAAAAACCCAGAAACTTTTTCAAGATAGCCAGAGACATTCATCAGCGGCTGGATGTTGAATTTTTGATCACCCTCCAAATTGTGAAATGACATGACGGTTTCTGCTAGGTCTGGAATGCCCGTGCGCTCGCCGAGTCCATTCACGGTAGTGTGGATGCAATCTGCGCCGCCACGAATGCCAGCCATGGCATTGGCGAGAGCCAAGCCATAATCGTTGTGGCAGTGCAAATCAATTTTGCAGGGGAGCAGGCGTTCACGTAAAGCACGCACTCTTTCAAACATCACATGCGGCTGCATGATTCCCAATGTATCTGCAAAGCTGATGCGGTCTGCGCCTGCTTCAATCGCGGCGTTGCACACTTGAACCAGAAATTCAAATTCTGTGCGGGTTGCATCTTCTGGCGTGTAGCGGACTTTCAACCCAAGACTGCGCGCATACGCCACGTGTTCCTGAATAATCGCGATTGCCTGTTCCTGTGTTTTGTGGAGTTTTGCGTCCAAGTGGATTTTCGAGGTCGCGTAAAAAATTGCAACGCGGTCCGCGCCGCAGGCTTTGGCTTTGTCAATGCCTGAGCGTGAAGCAACTGAATGGGCGACAATCTCAGCTCGAAGACCGAGTGAGGCGATGCGCTCAATCGCCTTTGCCACATTCGGCGAGACAGATGGGTCGCCGGCTTCGATCATATCCACGCCTATAAAATCAAGCATGCGTGCGATCTCCACTTTTTCATCCACAGTAAAGTTGACATAAGGCGTTTGTTCGCCTTCCCGCAAGGTTGTGTCTAAAATTTCAAGCATAGGGTTCCTCTTTATGAAAATAAAAAACACCCTCCGTTATCGGAGGGTGTTTTGGGTATACAGGTAGATGTAATGAACTACGGCAGAGTTCTGCCCATTTCCTGTTTAACCGAAACATGCCCAGATCCGACAACCGTGGTTGTGAACATGGGCTTTCGCTTGGACTTGGTTTCAAAACAGAAAATACAGTGTGTGAACATTGGGCAGTATTCTACTTTATCTGAGAAATGTGTCAATGATTTTATATGACCCATTTGAGTAAATAAATATTTTCAGGTGAGTACCCGTTTGGGGAATAGGCAGGTTTTTTTTTCCGCCTATAATTTGCATACAAACTTCAGCCGTCTTCTCCGGTTGTTGGTTTATTATCTCCTTGGTAGTCCCCATTGGGGGCGTTCATGGTGGTTGGGATTTTTTCCAACCACCATGTTTTTTGTTTAGTTTTCCCTGCTCAACAATTGGTTATTGATCTCCTGCACATCGGCAACGTAACGCGCCAGATCATCGCGCAGGTGTTCCACATCCAGTTCATAGCGTAGGCGGCGGGCAAGAAAAATAAACTCTTCAGTGCCGAAGGGTGGGATGGTGACATCCTTGGCGTTGCCGCGCACGACCCGCAATGAGTCGATCAACCAGCGCAGGAATGTGTGTGCTTTGCGGAGGCGGGTGTAGTCATCGTCTGAAAGAATGCCGGCATCGTGTAGCGCGGACATGGCGTCTCGTAAATTGGTTAGACGCAGGGCTGGGTTTTGAGCGCCGTGATCGATCTGCAATCCTTGAATAAGATATTCAATGTCCACCAATCCGCCGGGGCTGAATTTGGCATTGAACGTGCCGCCTGTTACCAGATGCCGCACCTGCCGCTCGCGCATGGCGCGCATGGCGGTCACGTCAAAGGCTCCGCTTTCGTAGGCGTAAACATCCCGCAGCTTGCATAATTCCTGACCGAGTTCCGCATCGCCCATGATCGGTCGAAGTTTGACCAGCGCCTGCCGTTCATACGCCCAAGCGGGTCCATCTGGCGCGTAATAACTGCGGAATGAATCCACTGCAACCGCCATGCTGCCTGCCTTGCCATGCGGACGCAGTTGCAGGTCTATTTGAAAAATCCCCTCCTGCCGTGATTGCATGGCGCTGATCACAGAGCGCACGAGTTGTTCAAAATATTCCGCAGTGCTCACGACCTTTTTGCCATTTGTCTGCCCATTGCCGGCATAAACAAACATCAATTCAATATCGGATGCAAATCCCAACTCGCGCCCGCCGCATTTTCCCAAAGCGAGAAGCGATAATCCGCAGGGCTGACCATTCTCCAGAAGAGGGTCGCCATAAATGGCGCGTAGTTCTGATTCGCAATATGTGAGCGTGGCGCACAAAACCGTTTCGGATAGGTCAGTTAATTCGGCGGCGAAATCTTCAAACTCCTTGGTCAGCCCAAGAATGTGGCGCATGTCAATGCGGAAGAGTTCGCGGTCTTTGAAGGCATTCAGCGTTGCGCGCCAATCAGGATATTGTATGTCGCCAACTCTGTTGATTTCGAGCGCGCGCGCAAGTTCGCTTTCGAGCTGCGGCTTGGGCTTGGATGTGGCGAGCGCATCCATGTCTTTTACAACTGGGAAGAGGTTTGCGTATTGCATCCGCAGCAGATCTTCCCAGAGGAAGTTGCTCACGCCCAGCAAGCGCGCCAGCCCGTTGAGCACATCGGGCTTTTCGATGGATGTGATTTCATCGGGCCAGTTGGGACGCTGAAAAAGCTGGACAAGAAATTCGCGGAAATGAAGCAGCGCCGTGGATGGGTTGGGCGAATGGGGAAGTAGGTGTGTGAAGTGTTTGATCAAGACGATGGCAGCGCGTAGTTCACGCTGTTTTTCAGGCGACGTTATTTTATTGCCGTTCTCGTCTGTGACGTGCAGAATGTCCTGTGCGCGCGTGCCAATGGATTGAACGATGGTGCGCGCGATATAAGTGTGGGTCAGCGCGAGGGCGTTTGTAAATTCATACAGAAAACCAAAAGTGTCTGGCGTGTCAATTCGCAGGATGGTGTGTCGTTCATCTACATCGTTGTCTATTTCAATGTTGATTAGCGGGAGGACTGACAATTTGCTGGATATATTTTGGTAAGCCTGTCCCACGCGGACAGCCAACTCGCCGCGGGCTTCGCGCCGTTGACCAGTGCGCATCATCAGCAGGAGATGATGCAAGTCTTTTGTGTAGGATTCCCAGACCTTGGGCGGGTTGGACAGGATCGTTTTTACGGTGAAGACATCCACGATCTTGCGGCGGGTATCTGGCTCGGACGTGGCAGATGCCTTTTGGCGCGGTGGCAGCCTTCGGGTAGGGTCGAAGCGCTTGACTGTCTGCGGTTGGGATGCAGTTGGAGAATCCGCTAAAGGTTCGTAAGTGAAGGCGTTTCCATTCAGGATGTCAAATCCAAAAACGAAGAAGAGTCCGCAGATTATGGAAAGTTCGCCTGGATAATCGTAGCCGACCACGGTGACGCGCCATGTGTTTTTGCCAAGCGGCTGCGACGCAACAATGGCGGGCATTTGCTCGTTGACGCCGCGCGCAAGGTCGGCGTGATATTGAATCTCTTCATCTGAAAACGAATCCACATAATCAGCGCCGAGGCGGGCAATGTGCTGGATGACCTGCGGCTGCGGCTCATTGACAGGTTCGTTGCCAACCCGCCGCAGATAAATGGCGCGGATGGCTTTGCGGTGTTCGTCGTAGCGATGGGTGAGGGCGGCTGTGTTTTCAAATCCCAGACGACCCGCAAGGAGCGCAAGCGCATCGGGGTCGGATGGCATGGTGTAGGTTTGTTGATAATGCATCACTTGAATATAGTGCTCGATGGTTCGCATTAAAGTGTAGCCGTCGGTAAGGACGCGGGCTTCTTCGTTGGTAAGCAGGTGGTGGCGCGCAAGACGCGGGATGATCTGAAGTGTGGCGCGTCCGTGCAGGTCGGGATATTGATTGCCATAAGCAAGTTGAAGATATTGCACGACAAATTCCACGTCGCGGATCGAGCCTTCGCCCAACTTCACTTCGCCCCAATCGCGTCCTTTTTGTTGAAGTATTTGTTCGGTGCGTTGCTTCATCGAGAAAACGCTGGCGCGTACTTCTTCGGGTGCATTGTTAAAAACATACGGCTCAACCGATGCAAGTAGTTTTTTACCGAGTTCAATATCACCGGCAATGGGACGGGCTTTGAGCAGGGCTTGTTTTTCCCACAGGCGGGCATGTTGCTGAATGTATTGAAGGTAGCCATCTGGCGTGGTGACAAGGAATCCATCCCTGCCCCAGGGACGGAGACGCATATCTACACGGTAGAGAAAGCCTTCGGATGTGACTCCGCCGATGTTGTCGATCAGCCGTTCGGCAAGTTTGAGCTTTTCCATCGGATCATGCGCGGCGACAAACAGCAGGTCAATATCGGAGCTATAGTTGAGTTCCTCTGCGCCGTGCTTGCCCATGGCGATGATGACAAAGTCATTTGCGCTGACGCCGCTTTGCTGGCTGGCAAGATCGAGGCTGGCGCGGACGAGTCCGCTGGCAAGTTTGGAGAGTTGCCGCGTGACGGTTCTCAAATCATACAGGGCAAGTAGATCACAGGCACCAATCCGCAGAATCTCGCCGCGTTGATAACGGCGCAGCGCATCGAGCTTTTTATCCGCGTCTGTCTCATTGATTATTTTCGACGACTCCATGTGAATCGTGGCGGTGCTTTTACGCTGGGTCAATGATTTGCGGTTGTCAAGCAGGTGGACGTTGCCTGGGTTGCGTAGAATGATCTCGGTCAGGAACTGACTGCCAGAAAAGATCGTAACCAGGCTTTCGATTACCCGCGGATTTTTGACAAGCGCGGGCAATACTGATTCGTCCGCGCTTTCGAGGAGGCGTTCCAGGTAGATCAGGGAACGCTGCGGGTCGGCGGCAGATGCGAGGGCAATGTCAAGGTGCGGTTTGACAACTTCAAATGAAATCCCAAAGTGTTTTGTGATGTTTTGGAGATGATCGCTCATAAAAAATATTATATACCAAGCACCGTCACAAATTGCGGTTTTCTGTTTCCCCTTTCGCGGGGTTAAAACCCCTGCTCAGTACATGGAAGCCCTTCGGGCTTAGTCCGCTTTAGCGGACTTCCACGAACTGAGGCAGGGCTTCAGCCCGTCGAACCCCGTTGATTAAAAGCGCAATCTGTGCCCGTTTTGAATATGACCTTTATGCAGGTAGGATTATTTAATAGGATGGGTAGGAATATGCTCCATTTGGGTAATAGACGGGTACCCACTGCACAACTAAAATAACCCATAAAATTATGGAAAGTTAACTACCAAGAACAAGGAGATAAGAAAATGGCTAAAACTGTTGCTGAAGTTCTCAAGATGGGAAAAGACGTGAAGATGGTGGATGTGCGTTTCATTGACATGCCCGGCACCTGGCAGCATTTCACGATCCCTGTACACCGCTTAAGCGAAGACCTCTTTACCGATGGTCTGCCGTTCGATGGTTCATCCATCCGTGGTTTTCAGGAAATTCACGAATCGGACATGCTTCTCATTCCCGATCCAGACACGGCATTTATTGACCCGGTTGCAAATATCCCGACACTGGTTCTGATCTGTGACGTGCATGACCCGATCACCCTCGAATCTTACGAGCGCGATCCGCGTTATGTTGCCCACAAAGCAGAAGCCTATCTTAAGTCCACCGGTATTGCTGATACTGTTTTCCTTGGACCTGAAGCTGAATTCTTCATCTTTGATAACGTACGCTATTCAAGCGGCACGAACGAATCCTACTATCATATTGACAGCGAAGAAGGCTGGTGGAATAGTGGTCGCGGTGATCGCCAGAATTTTGGCGGGCAGATTTCACCCAAGCGCGGCTATTTCCCAGTTCCGCCCACTGATACTTTGCAGGATGTCCGCAGTGAGATCGTTATGGCGCTCGAAGAAGCTGGCGTTCCCATGGAAGTCCATCACCATGAAGTGGCAACCGCCGGTCAATCTGAATTGGGTATACGCTTCAATACACTCACCCGTATGGCTGATCAGCTTTTGATGTACAAGTACATCGCCAAGAATGTTGCCCGCAAGAACGGCAAGACCGTAACCTTCATGCCCAAGCCGATGTTTGGGGATAATGGCTCAGGTATGCACGTTTCCACCTCTCTATGGAAGGGTGATACGAATGTCTTTTACGACGCAGCTGGTTATGCCGGTTTATCACAGACTGCAAAATACTATATTGGCGGCATCCTAAAACATGCCCCTGCATTGCTCGCGTTGACATCACCGACCACCAACTCGTTCCGCCGTCTCGTGCCGGGTTATGAAGCGCCTGTCAATCTCGCTTACTCACAGCGCAACCGCTCAGCCATCGTCCGCATTCCAGTTACCAAGAGCACCAAATCTAAACGTGTTGAATTCCGTGCTCCTGATGCATCCAGCAATCCCTATTTGTGCTTCTCCGCGATCTTGATGGCGGGTCTTGATGGTATCTTGAACCGCATTGACCCAGGCGAACCAGCCGATAAGGATCTCTACGAACTCCCTGCCGAGGAAGCCAAACTCATCAAGCAGGTGCCGTCCTCTCTCGGTGCAGTGCTCGAGGCGCTCGAAGCCGATCACGACTTCCTGCTCAAAGGCGATGTGTTCACAACAGACTTCCTTGAATCCTACATCAGCTATAAGCGTCAGGTTGAGCTTGATCCCATGCGCCTGCGCCCGACTCCCTACGAATTCACCTTGTACTTTGATTGCTAATCGTTAGACGGTAAACCGCTTCAAAGCTTCATCCTACAGCGACAGCTGGTTGCAGACCTATAGGCAGCAACCAGCTGTCAGCATTTTATGTCAGAGATCAATCCCGAAGAAGAGATGCCATGTATTTACAAAATTATTTCACTCCCTCGGAGTTGTATCAGTTAAACATTTATCTTATTTAGGTTCTAATCCCGAAGGGATGAAACGATTCTAGAATAATATAAATATTCGCTCCAATCCCGAAGGGATGTCATGGCTTTACTTGTATGAATTACAATTACCTGACTTACCGTGAAAAAATAAAGTCAATGAAAACAAATCCTTCCTCTCCTGAAATAAACGAAAGCCAACTGCTTGAAGTGCTCGCCAGCCTCAACCAGATCAGTGATGCCATTAATCACATTGGACCCGGTGACGCAAGCAACAGCGGAGTCAGTTTGCAGTTAATTGTGGAGAGCGCCATCCGAGTCGTTCCCGGGTCGTCGGCAGTCATCCATACGTATGACCAGGCCACGGGTAGGTTTGAAGCGGAGTCGCGGGTATCTGCTCAGGCTGAGGGGCACGCCCTGTCCACAAATCCAGTTTATTCGGATGATGCCCCGCGCCCCAATGGGATTGGGATTCGCACCATTCAACGCAGACGGCGAACATTGTCTTATGAAGAGCACGACCTTGAAGTGCATCCATATCACGCGGCTTTGGGGGTAAATGCCGTTGGTTGTTTCCCGTTGATCGTCGCTGAGCAGGCTGTGGGGATTTTGTATATTTATTTGTACGAGAAGCGCGAATTCACTCAACTTGAACAATTGATGCTGGATAACTTTGTTAATCAGGCGGCCATGGCTATTTATCATGCACGGCGTCTGGCTGGGGTACATCGTGATCTGGCGCGCAAGGATGATGAACTAAGCCGCTTACATCGCGCTGGGTTAATTATCTCTTCGCGTTTGCGTTTGAAAGAGACGCTTGAATCCATTTTGCAATTGGCTCTCGAAATGACCAATGCCCATTATGGGATTTTTCGCCTGTTGGATAAGAGCGGCGAATTCCTAATTACCAGCGCAGTCGGCGGCATTCAGATGGATCGTCCGCTGATTGAAAAAATGCCCCTGAATGGAAATAGCGTGATGGCTTATGTGGCGCGTACAAGACAACCCGTCCTCATTTCAGACTTGAGTGCAGAGCCCTGGTCACAAATTTATTATCCGCTTGATTCTAGTTTGAAAATGCTCGCCGAATTAACCGTTCCGCTTGTCAACTCAAGCGGACGTTTGGAAGGCGTGCTTAATTTGGAAAGTCCGCAAGCCGGATCGTTTTCTGAAGATGATAGCCACATGCTGCAATCACTGGCAACCTACGCCGTCACCGCCATTCAGGAAGTAAGGCTGTTGGATGCCTTGCAGGAAGTTGCGCGTCTGCTGCTTGTGGAACCAAGCCAGAAAGTTCTTGACCATCTGACCGCCACCGCCAACGATCTGCTCAACACTTCGTCCAGCGTCATCTGGCTTCTGTCAGACGATGAATTAATATTAACTGCATCGAATGGCGATCTTCAAAACGCACAAAAAATATCCTCGCCAGATGGCTTGGTGGGGCGTGCGATCTCGCAGAAAAAAAAGATTTCTAGTCAGGTAACAGAATTACAGGATGGCGTGCGTGCCTTGATCGTGCCTTTATTTACCGGAGATGACGAGCGGGCATTGGGCGCATTCAGCGTATTCAGCTCAGACGTAGGTACGGGTCGTATCGCTGAAACAGAGTGGGACGAAAAAGTGCTTACCTGTTTGGCGCACTACGCTGTGCTGGCTATTCAAAACGAGTCCCGTCAGGATGCTTTACACATATCACAGGAACAACGTTGGACGGCTGAAACCTTTGCCGCAGTGGGTGATATTTCTGCCAATCTGTTGCACAATATGAATAATAAAGTCGGCGTCATACCGGTGCGGATTCAAGCCATTCAGGATAAATATCGCCAGATACTCGAAACAGATTCTTATCTCAATAAAAGCCTGAGAGAGATCGAACGCAGCGCAATGGAAGCCATGCAGATCGTGCAGGAGAATCTCTCGCACCTGCGTCCCATCCGCATGGAGAAAGTTCATATTGCCTCTTGCGTCTCAGACGCCATTCACGCTGTGCAAGTGTCGCCAGATATTCAGGTCGAAGTGGCAGACCTTGATGATTTGCCAATGGTCATCGCAGGCGGGCAAAGCCTCACGCTCGTATTCAAAAACTTAATCGAAAATGCAAACGTCGCAATGAATGGAAAAGGCGACATCAATATTCGTGGACATGCCAGTCCCAAATGGCTCGAGGTGTTCATCGTCGACAATGGTCCCGGCATCCCGCCGGAATTGCATAACCAAATTTTTGAACTCAATTTCACAGGACGCGCAGGCGCACATCCCGGCAAATTGGGCTTTGGTCTGTGGTGGGTAAAAACGCTGATGACCCGCCTTGGCGGTTCTGTGATGGTCGAGAGCGACGGTCAGCACGGCGCAACTTTTATACTGCGCCTGCCGCGCGTGGAGAATATATAATGACGCCCCAGGCTCTTCGTGCTCTTGTCGTTGAAGACGATTCATCATGGCAGCAGATCTTAAGTGAAATCCTTTCAGATTGCGGACTTGAGGTTGATGTCGCCAGCAGCGTAGAAGAGGCATCTCTCATTCTCAAAGCCCAGCCGCATCGCCTCGCCGTCGTCGATCTTTCGCTTTCCCCGAACGATCACAATAATTATGACGGCTTGCGCGTGCTGGACGCCGTCCGCCGCCTTGACCCCAACTGCCGCACCATTCTTCTCACCGGATTTGCAACCGTCGAACTGGCAGTCACCGCGCTGACAGATTATGGCGCCTTCACTTTTCTTCGCAAGGAAAGTTTTCATCGCAGTCAATTTCGTGACATCGTCTATCGGATATTGGTCAGCCCGCCGCAACTCTCCACGCTGACACCTGATTCTGGGACGACAGCTTCTGCCTCGGCTGTGAGAGGTCGCGCTGCCCCACAAAAACTTCCTAACGAAAAAGCCCTGATCGTCGAAGATGACGCCGGTTGGAGAAGCATTCTCGAAGAACTCTTGAGCGACGCAGGATTTCAAGTCCGTGCCTGTGCTGGGTTTGGTGACGCGTTGGGCTATCTGCGCAGGGAAAAATTCACACTGGCCGTGATTGACCTGTCGTTGCAAGGAGCCGTCACAACTTGGGACAAAAGCGCCAGCGACCCAAATCTCGAAGGCTATCAATTGCTCAACACCACCCGCTCAGAGGGAATTGCCACAATTGTAGTCAGCGGCATTACCGAGCCGGAAGAAATTCAACGGGTGTATTCAGAATATTCGATATCTGCCTACATTGAAAAACAAGCCTTCGACCGCGCCGCCTTTCGTCGCGTCGTCGAAGAGACTCGACTCACACATCACGCGCTCAGTGAATTAAGTGCCCTCACAGACCGCGAACGTGAAGTTCTCGATTTGTTGGCTCAAGGTTTAACGAACAAAGAAATTGCCGAAAAATTGTTTATCACCACCAACACAGTGAAACGGCATCTGAAAGCAGTTTTTGAAAAATTGGATGTGCATACGCGTTCTGCCGCTACAGCTAAAGTTGCTGGGGGATAGCCCGATATTGTTTTGCTCAACTTAAAAAGAAACGTGGACGGATTTTATCCCGTCCACGTTTTGATTCAGTCTAATCTTACAAGTTGATGAAAGCTTCGACCATTTCCGTCTTTGCATTTTTTGTAAAGCCGGAGAAGCCTGTCTTTTGACAAATCGCATTCATGGTTTCATTTTCTGGTGACATGACCGCGATGATTGTCTGAATTTTCTCTGGTTTGGCAACGGCGATCAAGCGTTTGACCAATTCTGTTCCCATGCCTTCGCCTTGGAATTTGTCACTGACCAGGAGGCTGATACGAGCTTCCTGATCTTCGCCGCGGAATTTGGTCAAGCGGCCAACAGCAGAGATCGCGCGTTCGCCGTTCATTTCAGATTCGACCACCAAAACTATTTCCCGTGAGTAATCGCTGTGGCAGACGCGTGAAAGACGCTCGTGCGTAACGCGCTCGCTGAGGAGCATTGGGGAAAGATAGCGCAGGTAAACAGAACGATCTGAAAGTGTCTCGTGGAAATGCAGCATCAGGGGTTCGTCTTCTGCGCGGATCGGACGAATGGCCACTTCCTGTCCCTTTTTGGTTGTCCACGAGGTGACGTATTGATTTGGGTAGGGGCGAATGGCAAGTTTCGGCAGTTCGCTTTCGGTTGTGCCAGCGGGATGCAGAACCACACGACCATCCAACGCCATCAAACCATCGGGTGATGCGATCAGCGGGTTGATATCCAGTTCTTTGATCCAGGGCTGTTCCACAACCAATTGGCTGAAGCGCACGAGAAGTTTTTCGAGCGCGTCCAAATCCACGGGCTTGCGTCCGCGAACGCCTTTCAAGGCGGTGTAAATCTTGGTGCGTTCGATCATGCGACGCGCCAGGGTGGTGTTGAGCGGCGGCAGTCCGAGTGAGCGGTCTTTGAAGACTTCGACCAACTGTCCACCGGTTCCGAAGAGCAAGACCGGTCCAAATTGCGGGTCAATGCTGGAGCCGATGATGAGTTCGTAGCCTTCGACTTTGATCATGGGTTGAACGGTCACGCCCAGGAAGTGTTCTGCACCGGCTAATTCGCTGACCGATTTTTTGATTTCGTTGAAGGCGGTTTCGACTGCGGCCGCGTTCTGCAAATTGAGTTTGACGCCGCCCACGTCGGTCTTGTGGGTGACGGTTTCAGAGTGGAGTTTGACCACGACAGGGAAGCCCAGTTCAGCGGCCATTTTGCCCGCTTCTTTAGCTTCGGTTGCAATCAGGGTGGGGGTGGTGGGAATGCCATAAGCCGCCAAAAGTTGCTTGGATTCAGCCTCGGTCAAAAGGTCGCGTCCGGTCTTGCGGACATGATCGATGATCTCCTGAGCCTTCTCACGATCTGGTCCCGCACCATTGTCGTCAGACAGGTTGGGGGTTTCGTAGAGCGTGCTGAGGTTGGACATCGACTGCCACATGTAGGTGAAAGCCTGAGCGGCATCATCGGGATATTCAAAGGTGGGGATGCCGGCTTTGTTCAGAATTGATTCGCCAGCGGCAACTTCTTTACCACCTGACCACGAAGCCAAAATGGGCTTGTCGTAGGTTTTTGCGTACGCCTTGAGCGCTTCGGCGGTGGCGGTGGGGTCGGTCATGGCTTGCGGGGTCAGGATGACGAGCAGACCATCGCTGTTGGGGTCTTGCGCGCAGACTTCCAAAGACTTCGCGTAGCGATCGGGGCTGGCATCGCCGATGATGTCGATGGGGTTGTTGTGACTCCAGGAGGCTGGCAGGAATTCGCTCAGCTTGTCCATGGTTGCCTGAGAGACTTCGGCCAGTTCTCCGCCAGTGGTCAGCAGGGTGTCGGTGGCGAGCACGCCAGGTCCGCCGGCGTTGGTGAGGATGGTGAGGCGGGGACCTTTGGGACGAGGCTGACGGCCGAGCACTTCAGCCATCGAGAAGATTTCGCTGATTCTTTCCACGCGCAAAACGCCAGCGCGGCGGAAAGCGGCTTCCAAAACTTCGTCAGAGCCGGTCAATGAACCAGTGTGAGAGGCAGCTGCACGGGCGGCGCCTTCGGTACGTCCCGGTTTGATAACGATGATCGGTTTGGTCAGGGCTACTTCGCGTGCGGCAGAAATGAAGGAGCGTGCATCGCCGATGGTTTCCATGTAAATAACGATGCTTTCGGTGTGCGGGTCGTCGCCCAAATAATAGATGAGGTCGCCCCAGTCTACATCGAGCATCGAGCCGACGGATACGAAATGAGAGAAGCCAACATCTTCCTTGAATGACCAATCTAGGACGGAGGTGCAGAGCGCACCAGACTGGCTGATGAAGGCTACGTTACCTTTGCGCGCCATGCCGGCGGCGAAGGTGGCGTTGATTCCGCTGACGGGGCTCATTACGCCCAGGCAGTTTGGTCCAACGATACGCATGCCGCCTTTGCGGGCATTTTCGAGCATACGTCGTTCGAGTTCCACACCTTCGGGTCCGGTTTCCTTGAAACCAGCCGAAATGACGATGGCGCCTTTGACGCCAGCTTCCACACATTCGGTGATCAAATCTGGAATGCCGGTGGAAGGGGTGACGATGACGGCTAGGTCAACCTGGTCGGGAACGTCTTTGATGCTGGGGTAGGCTTTGATTCCCAGCAGGCTTGGGCGCTTGGGATTGATCGGGAAGACAGCGCCGCCAAACGGGCTGCTAATCAAATTCCAAAGAATAGTACGTCCAACGCTGCCTTCTTTTTCGGTGGCGCCAATGACGGCTACATTCTTGGGGGCAAAGATACTCTTAAGTGGGTTTGCCGTGTATTGATAGATGTCCTGGGATGGGTCAAGACGTGACCATTCTTCTGGTTTGGGGGTGGGTGTTTGAGTCATAATTCTGTTCCTTTTGATGTACCGCGGTGCGGTTGAAATAACAATATCTGTTTTGTGAAATTGAACACAAGACCTATTGATTATAAGACATAAAAATAAGTGATAAACCTCAACCTGTCACTTATTTTGCATGTGATATGTCCTGAATTGTCTAAAGGAGTGGGGGTATATTCGGCTATTCTTGGTATGAAAAAACTATTATCCACAGATTGCACAGATTTAGCAGATTTTTTAATCTGTGTAATCTGCTAAATCTGTTGATGAATAAAAGCATACTGAGAATTGCTGAGGTATAGCAGGCAATGTTGACTCGAGTTGCGCGTGTATAATACTCGCTCGGAACTACTCAACCAACGAGTTTGCGAGGTTATATGAAAAAAACAGATGTCATCTATTTGGACGGAACCAGTTTGACGTTCGATCAAGTGTCTGCGGTTGCGTATGGTTTACCCAACGCGCCACAAGTGCAGATCGGAGCAGAATCCAGCCTGCGGGTTACGCGGGCTGCGGATGCGGTGCAGACTCTGCTGGAGCGCGGTACTATCGCCTATGGCATCACCACAGGCTTCGGCGCGTTTAAGGACCGCATCATCCCGCCTGACCAAGTGGAAAAACTTCAGCGCAATATTCTGGTGAGTCATGCGGTGGGGGTGGGCGATGCGTTTGATATTCCCACGACGCGCGCGATCATGTTGATCCGCGCCAACACACTTTCACGCGGACATTCGGGGATTCGTCTTTCGACTTTGCAATTGCTGGTGGATATGCTCAACGCGGGTATTCATTCTGTGATCCCTGAGAAGGGTTCGCTCGGCGCAAGCGGTGATCTGGCTCCGCTCGCACACATGAGTTTGCCGATCATCGGCGAAGGGGTGGTGGAATATCACGGCGAAATTATTTCTGGCGCAGAGGCGTTCAAGCGTGCAGGCTTGCAGTCGATTACGCTTGCCGCGAAGGAAGGCTTGGCGCTGACCAACGGAACTTCTGTGATGACTGCGCTGGGCGTGCTGGAAACTTTGCGCGCCGAACGCTACAGCCAAACCGCCGACATTGCCGGCTGCCTGAGTCTTGAAGCGTTGAACGGAACCGATCTCGCGTTTGATGAACGCATTCATAACCTGCGACCTTATCCGCGGCAAAAAGAGTGTGCGGGTTATTTGCGAAGTTTGTTGAAGGATAGCCAATTCAAACGCGAGCATAGCTCGCTCAATGTGCAGGATGCTTATACCTTGCGCTGTATGCCGCAAGTCCACGGCGCAGTGCGTGATGCGATTGCGTACGCGCGCTGGGTTTTTGAAATTGAGTTGAACGCCGTCACGGATAATCCGTTGATTTTTATTGATGATGCAACCGGCAAAATTGATGTCCTTTCGGGCGGCAATTTCCACGGCGAACCGCTGGCGATTGCGATGGATTACATGGCTTTTGCCGTGAGCGAACTGGGTAATATCTCTGAGCGCCGCATCATGCGCCTGACGGATGAATGTTCCAACACGCACGCTCTGCCCGCTTTCCTAACCCAAAACGGCGGATTGAATTCCGGCTTTATGATCCTGCAATATACCGCCGCCGCGCTTGCCACCGAAAACAAAGTGCTATCGCACCCCGCCAGTGTGGATACGATTCCCACTTCGGCAAATGTGGAAGACCATGTCAGCATGGGCGTGACCGCCGGACTCAAACTGCGCGATATCCTCGGCAACGTAGAGCGCATCCTCGCCATTGAGTTGATGTCTGCGGCGCAGGGAGTTGATTTCCGCAAGCAGATTGTTGGCGCGCAGGCGGGTTTGGGTCAGGGCACACAAGCCGCGTACGACCTCCTCAGACAACATATTCCATTTATCGAAGCGGATACGATCATGTCGGGTTATATTGAAACGTCCCGCCAGTTTGTAGCCAGCGGCGCAATTGTTCAAAGTGTCGATCGCGCTTTGGCATCCTGATAACGAGAGAGTCCCTGCATAAATTCTTTCGCTCAAAGTTTTTGGGTATCCCTTGAATATTTCGGGGTAACGGTTTTTGAGCCTCGCCAAAGACGCCAAGAAATGTCGTTCTTTTGAGATGATAAACGGCTTGAATGTAATTAACATTCAAGCCGTTTGGTTATGAAAAATATTGCGTGATGCGGTTTACAACTTCATGCCGCCAGAATTTCGGCGGCGGCTTTGTCCAATGCTTGCTGCGGGGTCTCGACTTCTGTGAATGCGTTGTAGACCGCCGCGTATAAAATTCCGAGGAAAGAGCCAACTTTAGGATCCAGCGGAAGTGTCTTGCAGTTTTCCAACATCGCTTGTTGCGAGGCAAGCCAGGGGTAAATTTCTTTTTGCTGTGCTGAGTAACTCGATAGGCGCACCGGACTGCCCGCAATGCGTGTGACGTTTTGGTCGCAATTTACATCCATTAATTGCATCAAGTGATTCAACGTTTCGACCGCCTGTGATTTCGGCTGGTTGGCTGGGATGCAAACGCCCCATGTGGCGTTCCAGGCATTGGCGAGGCTGGTGGTTTTCATCACCGCATGGAATGGATTCTTCTGCGGGTCGAAGATCGATGCCGCTTGACCACCCCAACTCACCGCAGCAGCGACCCCGCCCCCAGTTAAGGAGGCGACGAGTTCATTATTCCCAAATTGATGTGTTTCAGTCGGGGTAAATTTTTTGAGGGAGACGTAATTGGTCAGCGCCTCCACCCCAGCGGGGGAGTTGAATATTGGGCGAAGTTGTTCATCAAACAGATCGCCGCCATTCTCCCAAAGATAGGGGAGCCAGTCGAGCAGAATTTCGCTGGCGTGTGCCTTGAGCGCGAGCGGAGACATTCCGCTTGGCAGGTTCATGGCTTTGGCGTAGGTTCCCAGATCAGATGGGCGAATTTGCTCGGGCAGTTCCAGCAAGTCTGAGCGATAGAAAACGATATGCCCATCGGTGAAAAGCGGCAGCATGACCCATTGGCTTTGATAATGGCATTCGGCTTTTACGCTGGGAACCAATCCGCTTGCATCGTAAGCGGCAAGCGTGGATGGCTCAACTTCGCTGGTCAGATCATTTAGATTGAAGAAGTGACCCGCGTGGGTGAGTTCGGGCAGCCAAACATGACCAGGCAAACAGACTGCCTCATACGGCGTGGCGGGCGCGTTGAGCGCATCCAAAAGGGCGTTGCGGTAATCAGCCCAGGGGATGATTTTCACGCGGGCGTTGAGTTGCGGGTGTGCGGCGCAGGCTTCTTCCAAAGCCTGCAAAGCGGGGTCGTCGGGGCCGAGGATCGTCAGGGTCATCACATCTTCTCCACAAGGTTGCGAAAATAGCGGCTGTTTTCTGCGGTGTCGCTGCTGTGACGGTGCAAGCCGCCTCCGATCAAAAAGATAAGTTCCCGTCCGTAAACTTCCAACATTTCGGGGATGCGTTCCAAGGTCATGCCGCCGCCGGGCGCAGGGAAGATGGACGCAATTTCGCCCATGGCTTCCTTCGACCCATCGACAATGGCGCTGCACTCTTCGCGGCTAAACGAGAACCGCCCGCCCCAACTGGGGAAGACCGTTATATCCGCGCCAGCCAGACGGTTGATCTGACCGTACAGCGCAAAATGCGACATCCCATTTTGAGGTGACACAGTGAAACTTCCCATCAACGCGGGGTGGCTCATCACGGGCAGGGCAAGCTCGTCATTGTCGGCGAGGCTGCGCATGGAATCAAAACCGATCAGCCCGGGGGCAACCATCAAGCCGCCCGCGCCCAGTTTTTTGGCGGTTAGCGCATGCTCAAGCAGTTGGTCGTGCGGCGCTGAAATATTGGGCATGTAAATGCTGTGATAGCCCGTCTTTTCATTTGCCGCGCGAACAGCCTCCGCGCACGCCTGCACGCGTTCTTTGAAAGGCGAAAACGATTGGTTTGCCAACCCATGATCGTCTTTGATAATGTCAATTCCGCCGAGCGCAAATTGATACGCGAGGGCTGCCAGCGCTTCGGTTGGGTAGCCCATCGGCTTCAACGCTGTGCAAAGCAACGGACGTTTTTCAACATGCAACAGATCGCGCAGACCCTGACGCCCAAAACGCGGACCGCGATAACCTGCCAGCATTTGCGGATGCAGATCAATGCGCTCCACCCGCACCCCGGGCTTGATACTGGTATTCCCAAAGATGACATTCAGCAGTTGGACAAGTTCTTCACCCGCACACTCGCGCGGATAAGAAATCGTCGCCAGATAAGCAGATGAAGTCAGCGGGCGGAAATCCACGATCTGCCCCACGTTGGAGTCGTTGATGTTTTTTGGCGTCAGGTCGGCGGGAAACTCGACAGTTTGTTCGTAGCAAATTTCCAGCGCGCGCGCCCGCGCTTCTTTTTCATCGCCTGCCACTTGATATGTGACCGTGAATTTTTCTCCGCTGAGAGAGGGAGACGCGTACTCAGGCAACATTAAAGCGCCTCTGCTTTTGCCGCGCTGTGGGTTTCCTGCAATCGCACGGCGCTCAGGTCACTTTCGGTGATATTCAAATCTTTGCCGATCAGTTTTTCAACGGCGCGAGTCAGAGCCAGTGCATCCAGCCCGTATTCTTTCATCAGGTGCGGACGGCTGGCGCCGTGTGCGAAGACATCGGGCAAGCCCAAGCGCACAAGTTTGCGCCCGATGCCGTTTTCAGCCATCACTTCTGCGACACTGCTTCCCAGTCCGCCGATGATGGAATGATTTTCAAAGGTGATGACGCCATGTTTGTTTTGTGCGGCGGCTTCCACAACGGCGGGGTCGGTAAATGGCTTGAGCGTGCTGATGTGCAGGTGATTAATGGAGACGCCGCGCTCGTGCAAAATGGCGGTGGCGCGCATGGCTTCCTCGGTGCAAATTCCAGAAGAGAAGAGGGTGATGTCGTCGCCGTGAGTCAGGTGGCGGGCGGTGTTGAATTTGAACGGCTCATTCTTATCAAATAAACGCGGAACTTCGCCGCGCAGCATTCGGACATACACGGGACCTTGAACCGCCTGAATTACATCCAGACAGGTTTCGATTTCGGTCACATCGCCAATGTCGAAGATGGTCATGTTGGGCAGGGCGCGCATGATGGCAACGTCTTCGATTGCCTGGTGGGTGATTCCGCCCGGGGTGAGAATGCCTGGCAGAAAGCCAATCATACGCACAGGCATGTTTGGGTAGGCAATTGAGTCACAAATTTGGTCGTATGCGCGGCGATAAATGAACACGGCAAAGGTGTGAATATATGGAAAGAAACCTTCGCGTGCCATGCCGCCTGCCATGCTGTGCATGTTCTGCTCGGTCAAGCCCATGGAGAAAAACCGTTCGGGATACTTGGCTTTGAAAATATCCGCTTCCACTGAACTGGTCAGGTCGGCGGAAAAGACAACGACTTCAGGTTTATCTGCCGACCAGTCTGCCAGTGTTTTTGCGTAAACTTTGGTTAAGATTTCCATGGATTATTCCTCGGTGTTCGCGCACATTTGCTGATAGACTTTTTGATAAGACTGGCGCTCTTCTTCTGATGTGAAGCGCAGGTAATGGAATTTCGGTGCTCGTGCGCGCATTACGTCGAGTCCGCGACAGGCATCGGTGCGAGCCAAAACTACCAGCGGGCGGCCATCCGGTGCCAGGGCGGCGGGGGCGGCGAGCGCTTCCACATCATGCCCATCCACTTCAAAGACGCGTGCGCCAAAGGCTTCCAGTTTTGAGGCGAGCGGTTCCATGTTCATCACTTCCTGCATGGTCCCATCGCATTGCTGCCCGTTGACATCCACATAAATGCCCACGTTATCCAGCCGATACGCGCTGAGAGTTGCGAGTGTTTCCCAGGTTTGACCTTCCTGCAATTCACCATCTGATAGAAGAACCCAGACCCAACCGGTTTCGCCGCGCAAGCGCCGCGCAAGTGCAATCCCTGCGGCTTGACTGAGCGCCTGCGCCAGTGATCCGCTGGTTACTTCGCAGCCGGGGGAATGTTCGGCGCCGATCATTTCAACCGTACTGCCATCCTGATTGAATTGTTCCAAGCCTTCGGGTGACATGCGCCCGGTTTCGATCAAGATCGAATACAAGACCAGCGCATAATGTGCAGGTGAAAAAATAAAACGATCCAAATGTGGGGCTTTGGCTCCGTTGTACCCGGCACCAGTAAAGGAATTAGGATTGTCTTTTGAAGGCACGCCTGAGAAAGGAGGCGGAATCATGGGCGAAATACTTGGACCGAGATTCATGACTCTGGTGTACAGCACAGACAATAATTCAGCCGAAGAGCAAGCCTGGCTCATGTATCCACCGTTATTTTTCAAGACATGATCCAGCACACGCAAGCGGATATTTTGTGCGGTGCGTTGGGCGGTTTCCTGCCAACTTTCCATTTTTACTTGAGTTTGGTTTGACATTATTCTCCTTTAAAAAAAACAGACTTTATCCACAGGATGCTATCCACAGGATTTTATCCACAGATTGCACAGATTTACGCAGATTATTTGCCGAGAAATCCCAATCTGTGAAATCTGCCAAATCTGTGGATTGTTTCACCTAATAAAAGTACACAAAAGGTCGCGAAGAAAAAAATCTCCCCTTTGTGTACTTTGTGTCCGTCGTGTTTAGTTTTTTGCTTTAGTTTGTTTTCTGGTTGGCAAGTTTGCGGCGATACTCTTCATCGGGACGGGAAGCGATGCGGATCATGTCGGCTTGCGGCAGGAAGTTGGGTCCGCCGACGGCGTATGTCCCCAGCAAAATGCGAGCCGATTTGACAGCCATGGCGGTGATATTTTCCACTTCCTGA
Organism: Candidatus Brevifilum fermentans; assembly: GCA_945877125.1. GTDB lineage: Bacteria > Chloroflexota > Anaerolineae > Anaerolineales > Villigracilaceae > Villigracilis. Next base: position 29,554 of record CAMCQT010000012.1, read on the forward strand.
GCCGTCTTTCCCAGCGCCACCATTCCATGATTAAGTAAATAGAAGACGCGCGGCGCTTCGCCGTATTTGTCTAAATGGCTGAGGAGTTCTTGTTTCAGTCCGCGCGCCAGGGGCATGCCGGGGTCGGCGTACGGCACGATCAGCGGCACGTTGCCCAAATACAAAGCGGACTCTGAAAACAAATGTCCGCTTAATGCCTGACGCGCATCGCGGCTGCAAAGGATGGAATTCATCGAGATGGGATGCGTATGCCCCACAAAAGATGCGCCGCAAAGCGAATAAGTCAGCGCGTGCAAAAGTGTCTCAATCGATGGGTGCCGCCCAGCGGGATCCACTTTGACCGAGGTTAATCCTTTTTGGATGTCGGCGTCAGATTTGGCGCTGTCGATTAATTCCAAAATGGGTGAGAGGCGCACCTTTGTAAATCCGTCGGCAGAGATTTGATGTAAATACGAGCCGCTGGCTTTGACAAAAAACGTGTCATCATCCACTTTGGCTGAGGTGTTGCCATCGCCCAAAATGACCAGATCGCGTTCGGGTTCGCCGAGCCTGCGCGAAAGCCCGATCAACTGCTCTAAAATTGCGTCTTCTTTTTCGTTCATTAAATGATCCTGTCGCTTCCGCCGTCAATGGGAATTTGCAAGCCGGTCACATTTTCAAACAGCGGTCCCAGCATTTCAGCTACAAACTCGCCCACGTAGCGGCTCTTGATTTCAACGCCAAGCAGGTTGCGTTTTTTGTACTGATCCACCGTCAGCCCGTAGTGGGCGGCGCGCGCGTTCAGCACTTCTTCCGTCCAAATGCCCGTGTCGAACACCTGATCGGGATGCACCTGATTGACGCGGATGCGATCCTTTGCCCATTCCAACGCGGCTACACGTCCCAACTGGGTGATGGCAGCCTTGGATGAAGAATACGCCGCCGCGCCTGCGCCCGGAGCGAGCACGTTTTTCGACGAGTTGATGACCACCCGTCCGTAGCGCGGAGCGCGCCGAAGCAGGGGATGAGCCTCTCGCATCAGAACCAGATTCGGGTCGAGGTTGATGCGCATAACCTTCTGCCAATCTTCCAGCTTAAGGTCTTCGATCCGAATTCCAGGCGGGAAAATACCGGCGTTCAAGACGAGCATATCCAGCCCGCCAAACGCGCGCACGGCGCTTTCCATTGCGGCAACGGTTGCGGCTTCATCTGTCAGATTGATTTGAATGCCGAGGTAGCGCGAATCAGCAAAAAGACCGACCACTGCCGAATTGATATCCAAATTGACGACTGCCGCGCCGCGCTGTAAAAGTGATTCGACGATTGCCTTGCCGATGCCTGATGCGCCACCGGAAACGAGCGCAACTTCTCCATCAAACGGGCGGCTGGGTTGCCCACCTGAGAGATGGACGACGCCCAAGCCGGGTTCAAAAAACGCCGCGGGCAGATTTTTGCCGAGCGCGGCAAGTGCATCCACGCCGACGGGCATTTCGGGAGATTGTGTTTCAGAATCTGAAAATGATAAGAGCAGAGGGAAACCAGCCTGATGCGATACTTTCTGTCTCAGGTCGGCAATGCGCGCGGATAATGACTCAGAGGTGGGATTCATGCGGTACTCCGTAATTTTTTTCTGGAGTTCGGAAGTTCTACTTCCGAATGCAAAAGTAGAATTTCCGAATTCTGTTTCAAAAAAGGGATGTCCGTCACGCGGACATCCCCGTTGGGTTTATTGCCTGAACTAGACTTTCGCGCCGTTCTTCATTTCTTCGTACAAGCCATAGGCTTCTTTGGGAGTGAAATTCTCGTGGATGATGGCTTGCAGTGCGCGAGCCATGCCTTCGGGCGATTCGTTCTGCCAGATGTTGCGTCCGAGGTTGACGCCGATTGCGCCGCTCTGCATTCCGGTGTAAACGAATTCCATCACTTCCAGGTCGTTCTCTGTCTTGGGTCCGCCTGCGATCACAACCGGTACCGGGCAGCCTTGCACGACTTTTTCGAAATCATCGCAGTAGTAGGTCTTGACCACTGCCGCGCCCTGTTCGGCGCACACGCGTGAAGCCAACGCCAGATAGCGGGCGGATTTCTTTTCCTCTTCGCGCCCAACAGCGGTGACAGCCATGACAGGAATTCCGTAGTCGGAACATTCATCCACCAGTTTGGCTAACGCCATGATGGTTTGATGTTCGTATTTACTGCCGACATAAACTGAAATTCCAACTGCCGCCGCATTCAAGCGGATAATCTCGCGGGTGGAGACAGAGACTTCCTCGTTGGAGAGGTCGTCGCCGATCATGCTGTTGCCACCGGAGACGCGCAAAATGAGCGGCGTTTCCATCTTTGGGTCGAGTGAAAAACGCACTGATCCGCGCGGCATAAAGACTGCGTCTACATATTTCAAGAGCGGTGCTGCGGTGCGCCCGGGATTTTCCAGACAATGTGTAGGACCTTGAAAGTAGCCGTGATCCACAGCCAGATAAAAACAGTGCCCATCCGATTTGATCGTTTGGGAAAGACGATTTGCCATGCCCCATTCCATAAGTTTAATTCTCCTTTTTGTAAATTTATCTTGCGAAAAGATTTTGTGTTGCGACATTCATGTCGCGTTATTGCCATCAGTCAGGGCGGCTAGCCGCCAAGATTGGTTGGTTTCAGGTTACGAACCTTGTGCTGGACGAACGACCAGATAGCCCTTCTGGATCAGCCAATGATGAAATTCATACGTGCTGTGGATGCAGGAAGACTTGCAGATGTTGCGGATGGTTTCGTAGTTTGGTGATGATTCCTGCTCGGCATCCAACAAAACTTGAACGGGGCAGGATATGTTTTTGCAGTATTCGCGGCGTTGATAATCGATATAGCCTTCAATATCCATGTTTGATACTCCTGTGAACCTTTTATTTGGTTTGGCGTTTCTCTGGGTAAAGTGCCAGCACGCCTTCGTCAGATGCGGCGCAGATGCCGCGTTCGGTAATCAACCCGCTGATTAAGCGAGACGGGGTTACATCAAAACCAAAATTGGCGGCGGGGCTGTTTTCAGGTGTCAGGCGTACTTTGTGAACCACGTTATCTTCCACGCCTTCGATGAAGCGCACTTCTTCAGATTCGCGTTCTTCGACCGGGATTTGATTCACCCCATCGGTCATGACCCAATCAAAGGTTGAGGAGGGCAGCGCCACATAAAATGGGATGTTGTTATCTTTGGCAGCCAGCGCTTTGAGATAAGTCCCGATCTTGTTGGCGGCGTCGCCGGTGTAGGTGACGCGGTCTGCGCCGGTGATGACAAAATCCACCATTTGGTGCTGCATCAAGTGCCCGCCGGTATTGTCGGCAATGACGGTGTGTGGAACGCCGTGCTGTCCCAATTCCCAGGCTGTGAGTCGCGCTCCCTGATTGCGCGGGCGGGTTTCATCCACCCAAACATGAACAGGAATGCCGCGCTCAAAGGCGGCGTAGATCGGCGCGGTGGCCGTGCCGTAATCCACGAAAGCCAGCCAGCCGGCATTGCAATGGGTGAGGATGTTGACGGGTGCGCCATTCTTGCGGCGGGAAATTTCTGCGATCAATTCGACACCGTGCTCACCGATGCGGCGGCAGTAGTCGGCATCTTCGTCGGCAATGTCCAACGCTGTTTGTTTGGCGATTGCCACTATTGCTGAAACATCCGCACCAGCCGCTTGCATGGCAGAGACAACGCGGCGGACAGCCCACTCCAAGTTAACTGCTGTGGGACGCGTGGATTTTAGATACTCGCCGTCTTTTTCCACGGCAGACATAAAGTCAGCGGCGGGCAGATGTGCAGATTCCACCGCGGCTTGATACATGCCAAATCCTGCCAGTGCGCCAATCAACCCGGCGCCGCGGGCATGCATCTCTTTGATCGCCACGGCTGTATCTGCAACTGAACTTAAGTCTTCGATAACCAGCTCAAAGGGCAGGAATCGCTGATCGATGATCTGGACGATTCCCGGCTCGTTCTCTTTTAGCCATACGGTTCTGTAATGCTTTCCTTGAATGTTCATATGCTTTTTCCCAGTGGATGAATTAGATGGTTTTGGATAATACAGCCTGCCAAATTTTCCGTTCGTTTTGAATGGAAACTTCCAGGTTGCGTAAAGACAAAATTACATAAAGCGAGTCGATGATGCTCAACTGCGCGATGCGGGAGGCAATGGTTTCATTGCGTACTTCGGGAGATACGCTTAAGAAAGTGATGTCTGCATATTGAGTGATGGGGGATTGGGCATTGCCCGTAATGACGATGGTCGACGCGCCATTATTTTTTGCCTGTTCCAAGGTTAGGACAGGATCGGTGGATGTTCCAGATTGTGAAATGCCGATCACAACATCGTTTGATTCCAACAGCGCGGCATCCATCAGTTGCAAATACGAATCTGTGTAGGCGTGGCAGTTTAATCCCAGGCGGAAGAAACGATTGTACGCATCTTGCACGATGGGACCCGAAGTGCCCACTCCAATGATGAGAATGCGCCGCGCAGCTAGGAGCATGTCTGCGGCGCGACTCATTGCGCTCATATCCAACACTGCCAGGGTATCCTGTAATGCTTCGATGTTGGTCATGAATACCTTGCGCGCGATTGCTTCCGGTGAGTCATTCTCTGTGACTTCGCTATGAATGATTTGTCCTGGGCGCGCCAGATCCTGAGCAATAAGAATTTTCAGGTCTGTATATCCGCGAAAGCCAGCGGTTCTGCAAAACCGCAACACTGTGGTGTCACTGACGCCGCACTCCTGCGCCACCTGTGCCATGGAAAGTTGAATTACCTGATCTGGGTTTTGTAAGACCCAATTGGCAACCTTAAGTTCCGAGTCATTCAGGGCTGGCAGTTGACTGCGTACTTTAGAGAGAGAGCTGGTAATTGAGGGATAGTCATTCATAGCTGTAATTTTACCACCACATGTTTATTTTTTGAATTGTGGTACTGCCACTTTTATATCCTAAAAGCAGTTGCTCGTCAAGATTGGCGGTTCCTGGTGCGGATATAAGCCAGAGAAGGGCTGCTTAATCAGGTAAAAGTAGAGTTGCTAATTGAAAATCCGCAGTGTGAGAATTAGAAAACAATTGACCACCTTGACGAAGGTGGTGATGTGGGTTATATTGTTGTGATACCACTGTTTGAAACAAAAATACGTAGTGGTACTATTTGCAGAATTGGAGCAGGAGTGGCTCCAATCCAATCAACAATGTAATTCACCAGGAGAAGAATAATGAAAAAAATGTTTTACTTCGTGATAGTAGCAGTACTTTTGCTCTCTGCCTGCACCCCTGCGGCAGTAGCCCCAACTGCTGCGCCCGAACAGCCTGCCGCTGTTGCTACTGAGCAGCCGGTTGATACCAGCATGGAAGGTGTTCCAGCGATTTTTACTGAAAAAACATTAAAAGTGGCTGTTATTCGCAATCTTCCTTCCGATGACCACACCAAGCAGTTCCTTGATGGTGCCCGCACCGAAGGTGAAGCTTTAGGTATGGTTGTAGATACCTTCATTGCCGACAATGATGATGTCAAGTTCCAGGAATTGGTTGCCCAGGCTATTGCCAAAGGCTACGATGGTTTGATCATCTCGCATGGTAAAAAGGATTACTCCTACGACATGCTTAAGCCCGCAGTTGATGCCGGCATCAAAGTTGTAACCTTCGACACAGTGATCGAAAAAGATGGACAGACCCTGCCCGAAATCACCACCACCTTCCAGGATGATTTCAAGCTTGCTGAATTATCTTTGACCGAAATTGCTGCGCTCAAGACCGATGGCACTCCTGCTCGCGTAATCAAGCTCTGGTGGGGACCTGGTGTTCCTCCTTTGGATCGCCGCGAAACCATCTACAAGAAATTTGAAGAAAGCAACAAAATCACAACCCTTGAAGTGATTGGACCGACGAACTTCCAGGACGTGCAGGGCGATATTGCCACAAAAGTTGGCGCTATTCTCGCCAAGTATCCCGAAGGTTCTGTGGATGCGATCTGGGGTTCATGGGATGAAATGGCAAAGGGCGCCTACACCGCACTCAAAGATGCCGGCCGCACCGATGTCAAACTTATCTCCATTGACGTTTCCAATCAGGACATGAACCTGATGCGCGAGCCGGGCAGTGTTTGGCTTTCCACCGCTGCTGTAGATCCTCGTTTGATCGGCATTGTTGATATGCGCTTGCTGGCGATGGTGTTCGCAGGTGAGGAAACTCCCGCTAACTACGATCTGGAAGCCCGTTTGGTCAAACAGAGTGACTTGAAGCCTGATACAAATATGTCCACCTTGAAAGACGTAATTGAAGGCTGGGGCGTGTCTGATGCTTTCCACCAACCGTGGATGGATACACTTCGCACTAAATTTGGCAAATAGTAATCTGCTACAATAAGTTCACGAACCATAGAGAGAGGATTTACCACTCCAATCCTCTCTCTTATTCTTGTCAAAACGAAAAGGGAAGTGGGATGTTTTGATCAGGTGATCCCGTTCAAGATAGTCCACTTTCCTTTTTTTTCAAAAAAGATCAATCCGCTAGGTCGGAGGCTTCCTCCCATGAACACGCAATTAAAGTATAAATTTGAGATGAAAGATATCTCAATAGAATTTCCAGGCGTGAAGGCGTTGACAGATGTAAATTTTGAAATTAATAGCGGCGCCATTCATGCCCTGATCGGGGCCAATGGGGCTGGCAAGTCTACATTAATGAAAATACTCGGCGGCGTTTACGATCATTACACCGGAAGCATTGAGCTCAACGGAAATAAGGTCGAGATACGTTCGCCGCGCGATGCAAAAAAACTGGGTATTGAAATTGTATATCAGGAAGTTGACACTGCGCTGATTCCCTACTTGAGCGTTGCCGAGAACATCATGCTGGATGTTCTGGTAAATGAAATGGGGAACAGGCAGTTTGTTAATTGGAAGCAAATCCATGCGGCGGCGCGGAAAACCATGGAGCGCCTGGGCATCCAACTGGATACTCATACACTGGTACAGAGCTTAAGTCTGGCAGAGAAGCAGATGGTACTTATTGCGCGGGCGTTGGCAGGTGAACGCGGTTTTCTAGTTTTAGATGAACCCACCGCGCCGTTGAGCCAGACCGAGACGGATGAACTTTTTCGGTTGATGCGCGACCTTGCTTACAATCACGGGGTTGGTATCATATTTATTTCCCATCGTTTACCAGAAATTTTTGATATTTGTGAATCGGTCACCATTATGCGTGACGGACACGTCGTTGCCACCCAAAGCATAGAGTCGACCACCAAAAAACAAGTCATTGAACTTATGTTGGGGCACCGATTTGACGAAACTTATCCTAAAACAAAAGTTGATATTGGCGATATTCTTTTTGAGATCAAGAATGTTTCTGAGGCAGATGGGGCTGTCACGAACATAAACTTGACGGTACGCGCGGGGGAAATTGTTGGCGTGGCTGGGTTGGTAGGCGCAGGAAAAACTGAGCTGTGCAAAACCATCTTTGGTGCATTGAAGATCAACAGCGGCGAAATATTTCTTAAGGGACGTAAGCTGACCATCAAGACTCCCCATTCTGCGGTTCGTCAGGGAATTGCCCTAGTACCGGAAGAGCGCCGCAAAGAGGGCGTGTTGGTCGAAGAACCGGTGTATATAAATCTATCCATGGCAAGCCTTGATAATTTTTCCAATTCATTTGGGTTTATAAAGCCCCATGCTGAACATGCCAGCGCCAAAAAAATTATTAATGACCTGGGAGTCCGTACGCCCAATGAATATCAGAAACTGGCTTTTCTCTCAGGTGGGAACCAGCAGAAAGTAGCTGTGGGAAAGTGGCTGATTTCCAATGCAGACATATACATTTTCGATGAGCCCACGAAGGGTGTGGATGTGGGCGCCAAACATGAAATATTCGAGTTGATCGGACGATTGGCGCAAGCCGGCAAAGGTATCATTTATGCGTCTTGTGAATTCCCGGAAATTCTGGGTATCACAGATCGAATTTGCGTGATGTATGACCACACCATCGTCAAGGAACTCAAGACCGCAGATACATCCGAAGAGGAAATTCTCTTCTTTTCCACCGGAGGTAAATAATTTATGAATACACCTGTTTCAATTATCAGCAAGGTTCGTAAACCAAAGATCGCCACAATTCTTCTGGATTTCTTGAGCAAATGGGGCACAGTTCTGACCATTGTTTTTCTGCTCGTATTTTTTTCCTTTAAGATGCCCACATTTATGTCATCAGCCAATATGGTGACCATTCTGCGCAGCATTTCCATTGTGACTGTGATTGCCATTGGCATCACGATCTCGTTGACTGTGAACGGCTTTGACCTTTCTGTAGGGTCGGTAGCTACATTCGCTGATTCGCTGGTCATCTCAATGTTTGTCTGGTACAGCTTCGGACCGGTGCTCTCTGTTTTTCTTGCGCTGCTGGTTTGTCTGTTGGTGGCGGCGTTGAATGCGCTTTTGATTGTCCGCCTGAAAATACCAGATTTGCTTGCAACGCTGTCCATGCTTTTTATTATTGAGGGCGTGGCGATGACTTACACCGGCGGCGGCTCTATCAGCGAGGGAATGCCTCGACTGGACGGCACCCCAACTTTGGGGAAGTTGGATCCGGTTTTTCGTCTGATCGGTCAGTCACCTTATATTATTATTATCATGTTGGTGCTGGTGGTGGTTGTTCATATTTTCCTGAACTACACCAAGCACGGACGTTATCTCTATGTGGTGGGCGGGAACCTTGAGGCGGCGCGGCTTTCTGGTATTCCAGTGGATCGCTACCGCGCGCTGGCTTATTTTCTCTCCACGTTGATGGCCGCGATAGGCGGGTTGATGCTGGCGGCACGTATTGGCTCGGCGCAGATCAATGCTGGCGCGGGCTATTTGATGCCTGCCGTGGCGGCCGCTTACATCGGCTTTTCTGTTGGCGGAGTGGGACGCCCCAACGCCATCGGGACGCTGGTCGGGGCGGTTTTGGTGGGGCTTCTGGAGAACGGCTTGATTATGATGTCAGTTCCCTACTATTCATTAAACATTGTCAAAGGCGCCGTGCTTGCCATTGCGCTGGCTTCCACATATTTCCGTAAAAAATAAAAAGCTTAACATCATCAAAAAAAACAGGAGCTTCCCATGTCCAAATTTGATCAATTCTTTGTAATGAAACCGGCTGACGTACTCGAATATGCACGCGAAAAACTGGATATGTTTGAGCCTAACGCCAAGCTGTCCGCCGCGGAAATTGGCGACGGCAACATCAATTATATTTTCCGCGTTTGGGATACTGAATCGAATAAATCGGTCATCATCAAACAGGCCGGACCCACCGCCCGCATCTCGGATGCGTTTGTTTTGTCCACCGATCGCACCCGCATTGAAACAGACATCCTAAAACTGGAAAATGAACTCGCGCCGGGTTTGGTTCCGATTGTCTATAAATACGATGACGTTATGAGCTGCTGCGCGATGGAAGACCTGTCTGACCATGTCATCATGCGCACTGCGCTGCTCGAACATAAAACCTTCCCGCTCTTTGCTGACGACATTACCACCTTCATGGTCAATACGCTTTTGCTGACCACCGATGTGGTTATGGATCACAAGAAAAAGAAATCGCTTGTAAAAAATTATATTAACCCTGAACTATGCGAGATTACGGAAGACCTGGTTTATACCGAACCCTACAACGACTTCAATAAACGGAATAATGTTTTCCCTCCCAATTTGCAGTGGGTGACAGAGAATGTGTACGGGGACGCTGAATTACGTCTGGAAGCGGCAAAACTAAAATTTGATTTTCTAGCCAATTCGCAGGCTTTGATTCATGGCGATTTGCATACCGGCTCCATATTTATCAAGCAGGATTCGACCAAGATCATCGACCCTGAATTTGCTTTCTACGGCCCGATCGGTTACGACACTGGGAATATCGTTGCAAACCTGATTTTCGCCTGGGCTAATGGTGACGCCACCCTGACGGACGAATCTGAGCGCGCCCGCTATTTGGGCTGGGTCGAAAAAACCATCGTCGAAGTTGTGGACATGTTCTGCTCCAAATTTGATAAAGCCTGGGATGAAAATGTGAATGAGCTTCTTGCCAAAGAACCAGGTTTCCGCCAGTGGTATTTGAGCGGCATCTTGCGTGACACCGCCGCAGTGACCGGTTTGGAAATGAACCGCCGCGTGATTGGACTGGCACAGGTAAAAGACATCACCACCATCGCCGATGCGAAAGCCCGTGTGCGTGCAGAGCGCATTTGTCTGACAGCCGCGAAAGAATTTATCAAACGACGCGATAATTATCAGAACGGAACTCAATTTTTGAATACGTTGAAAAATTCCGTCGCTCTATTTTCCAATTAGCAGGGGACTATTCATGGAAGAACAAAAAATTCTGGGACTCGAATCTGTTGCATTGGATGATGACAACAATGCGCTGATTTTATTAGACCAGACACTGCTTCCCAACGAGATCAAACTCCTGCACTTAACCACTGTGGACGAAGTGTGGGAGGCGATCTATGAACTGCGCGTGCGCGGCGCTCCAGCGATTGGAATTGCCGCCGCTTATGGGTTGTACCTCGCCGCAAAAAAAAGTTCATCAGATAAATTTGAGAATTTCCAGTCTGAGTTTAACGCGGCAAAAGAGCGGCTCGCTTCATCACGCCCAACGGCAGTTAATTTGTTTTGGGCTTTGGATCGCATGGCGGCTTGTTTGCAGCGCAACCGACAATTACCTTTGGTTGAATTGAAGGCTTCTCTGCGTCAGGAAGCTGATGATATTAAGGCGGAAGATACGCTTGTAAACAAGGCGATTGGTGAGTTTGCGCTTTCGTTGTTGCAGCCTGGCAATGGGATTCTCACACATTGCAACGCCGGACAATTGGCAACCTCGCGCTATGGAACCGCGACAGCGCCCATGTATTTGGGACAGGAACGTGGCTACAACTTCAAAGTATTTGCCGATGAGACCCGTCCACTTTTGCAGGGAGCACGATTAACCACCCTCGAATTAAGCGCGGCAGGAATAGATGTAACCCTGATCTGCGATAACATGGCAGCCACAGTAATGAAGAATGGCTGGATTCAAGCTGTTTTGGTTGGCTGTGACCGCGTGGCGGCCAACGGTGATACGGCTAATAAAATTGGTACTGCCGGCGTGGCTATTTTGGCGCACAACTTTAACATCCCATTCTATGTTTGTGCCCCATCTCCTACGATTGACCTGAATTGCCCCACTGGTGACGACATTCACATTGAATTGCGTAAACCGGAAGAGGTCAGTGAAAAATGGTATACCCAACCCATGGCGCCCAAGGGTGTCAACATTTACAACCCAGCCTTTGACGTGACCGACAACCGTTTCATCACCGCCATCGTCACCGAGTTTGGAGTTATCCGCCCGCCCTATCAACAGACACTGGCGCAGACACTTGCCAGGGTTCATCCGACATCAACTTGACGTAAATTTCCTCCAGCGCCGATTCGCGCATGGAGAGGTCTACCAGCGTCCATCCGTTTGCCGAGACGGTTTCGAGCATCCCAGCAATGGCATCCACTTCTGCGGTGCGGAAAACATAGTTGCCGCCCACATGCTCGTACTCGAGTTTCTGCTCTGAGTGGAAAACCACCTGATACTCGCGTTTTCCCAGTCTGGCGCGGATGGCGTCCATGGTATCAAATACCAGCAGCTTGCCGTTCTTGATAATTCCCACCCGATCACAGATCGTTTCAACGTGAAAGAGATTGTGTGCGCTGAGAATGATCGTCTTCCCTTCGCGCCTGAGGGTCTTTAGATAATTGATGATGAAGAACGAAGTCAGCGGGTCAAGCCCTGAGTTGGGTTCGTCGAGAATCAGCAGGTCGGGGTTATGAAGTAATGCCCGCGCGATGGCAGTTTTGCGTTTCATTCCCTTGGAAAATTCACCAGTGAGTTTATTTTTTTCAGACAGCCCCAGCGAAGAGAGAATTTGATCAATTCGCTTGAGCGCAATTTGCCGCGGCATACCGTAGAGTTCAGAAAAAAATAACAGGTATTGCTGGGCAGTCATGGCTTCATACAGCGGACTTTCCTCCGGCAGGAAACCGATCTGCTGTTTGACCTTGACGCCTTCTTTTTGTATGCTGCGTCCCATCACACGCACATCTCCCGAGGTGGGTTCGATCAAACCGGCGATCATTTTTAGGGTGGTGCTTTTTCCTGCGCCGTTGTGTCCGATAATTCCAACGATCTCGCCAGCCCCAATCTGTAGATTTAAGTTGTCTACGACTGTAGTATCATCATACTTCTTGGTAACATTTGTAAGTTGAATCATATTGCAATTTTATCTTAAAGTGAATAATGTCGTTGCGAGGATGCTCTTTTTTACCCGAAGCAATTTCCTGGTCGTCGGGGATTGCGTCGTCGGAAAGGTCACTCTCCTCGCAATGACATGGATGAGGGCACAAAATCCCATGAAGCAAATTCTTGTTATTGCATGGCGCGAAGTAACACGCCTGCGTAAACGTTTCGGTGGCGGCGCGAGTCCGATTGCCGTTGTGTTGTTGCTGGTTGTGTTGGGCTTGTCGGCATTTGCATTGCGTGACACGGTCTCACTCGGCAGCGGATTGTATCGGGTGGGCGTTTCTGGCGATGTGCCTGCCATTCAAGACAGCCGTTTTTCTGTCGTCGCAGTTGACCTGTATCAAGGTAAAACGCTTCTTGAACAGCAATCCATTGATGTGTTGATTGACGGCGCGCAGGTCATTTCACGCGCTGATGATCGGTCGCAGTATGCGGTGAAGGCGCTCAAGCAATACATGGAAAAGCAGGAGTTGGTGCGGATCGGCTCATCCTTTCCGCAGGACGCGGCTTTTCCTCTTCGGGTTGGGATTAACTACCTGAAACCCGATCAGGCTTCGGGTGAGGCTGGGGCGGGCGGCGAAGCGCCAATCGCAAAGCCCGAAGAGATCATCATCCCGTCGCTGACGCCTCCGCCTGCGCCGTTCACTCAGGTGCTCGTTGCGCTGCTTTATATTATGCCGATCACGTTTATCAGTATTTTTTTCACCAGCAGTTTTATGGATGAAAAGATCAACCGCCGTTTGACGATTTTGCTGTCTGCGCCGGTGACGCCTTTCCAGATCATCCTCGGAAAAATGCTGCCGTACGCCATCTTTGCGCTTGCCACGACTGCGCTGATCGCGGTGCTGACAGGCGGGAATGTGCCGCTTGCCCTTGCTATTTTTGCGCCCACCACGCTGTTCATTTTTGCCATCTATTTGTTGGTGCCGTTATTCTATCGCACGTTCAAGGACACCACTTTTATTGCCATGCTTGTGACCACGTTGACAACTGCGTATCTTGTGTTTCCAGCAATGTTCACCAACACCAGCGACCTCGCGTATATTTCGCCGCTGACGCTGGCGGTGAAGATGTACCGCAATGAGCCTTTTGGCTGGCGCGAATATTTGTTTCCATCGTTGCCCATGTCGGCGATTTTTGGCTTTGCCATGTTTGCGGGAACCCGGCTGCTTAATGAAGAATTTTTGATGGGCTATCGTCCCATCACGCGCAAGATCATCGATGCAATTTACTTGATTATGGCGCATGTCCAACCGTATTTGTCGGTTCCGCTCTGGAGCCTTTTTGTAATTCCGAGCGTGTACATGGTGCAGGTGGTTTTGCTGGCGTTCGCGACCAACCTGCCGCTTGGCATGATCCTCGGCGTAATGTTGATCACATCCGCTTTTGTGGAAGAGGTGGTCAAGTCTGTTGGGATCGTGGCGCTGGCGGAGCACGGCAAGGTGACATCTGTGCGCGATGTTCTTGTGCTGTCGTTTCTCTCAGGCTTGGGATTTTTAGTTGGCGAGAAAATTTTGCTCCTGCTTTCGCTCAGCATCGTGTCGCAGGCTCCGGTTTCGGGTGCGTTATTCGGCGCGGGCGTTTTCCTGCTGATACCGCTTGTGGCTCATTTCGTATTTACCGCAATCGTCACCCTGCTGAAAACAAAATTGAAAGTGCCGTACCTGCTGGCGTTGATCGTTGGAACAGTGGCTCATTTTATTTACAACTGGTATTTGATGAGAGGCGGGCTATGACTCCGTTTTGGGCTGTTGTCAAAAAAGAATTGGGTTCTGTCCTGCGCGACAGAACTATCATCATCGCCATTCTGATTCAATTGTTCATCGCTTCGTTCTCGTCGGCGTTGCTGTTGGGAATGTTGTCGATGTACGACTCAGATACGATCATGAAATTTGGCGGCGCGCAGATAAAAATTGGCATGGTCGGCGCAGTTGATAATCCGCTGACTTTGTTCGTCACTCAACGTGGATTGCAAGTTGTTCCGTTTGATACGTTGGCAAATGCGGAGACCGCGTTTTTTCAAGGCGCGGTGAACGCCATTGTGGTCATTCCGCCAAATGTACGCGACACGGCGGAGATCAAGTTGTACCTGCCGGATTCCGAGGCGGTCAGTTCGTTGATCCGCATGGTGATTCAGGAGCCGCTCAAACAATACGAAAATTATTTGCGCACGCAGAATGGGATCGAGGTGCGTTACACAGACTTGAAAGGCAAGCCGTCGATCTCTTTTGAGTTTATCTATTCAGTGCTTATTCCCATGCTGATGTTTTTTCCCGCCTTTGTCGCAGGCAGCATGTCGATTGACTCGATCACAGAGGAAGTGGAAAACAACACATTGCAAACGCTTTTATCTGCGCCGCTCACGATCAACGGGATGATTGGTGCAAAAATTGTTGCAGCGGTTGCCCTGTCAGCTTTGCAGTGCGCCGCCTGGCTGGCGTTGTTGCAGTTGAACGGAATCGCCATTCAACACACAACCTGGATTCTCCTGCTGGCGGTGATCGTTGCCGGAATCACCTCAACTTCTGCCGCGTTGGGCGCGGTTCTTCTCAAAGACCGTGAACGTTCCCAGTTTATTTATTCGCTCATTTTGCTGGCTGGGGCGGCCATCAGCACCCTGCTAGATGTTTCGCCGATCAAGACCCTGTCACGGCTGGCAATTGGCGACCATTACACAAGCGGCTGGGATGTTGCGGTTTTCGCTGTTTTTCTGGCTGCGCTGTACTTCCTGTTATTGAAAACATCCCGCCGACTGATGGTGTGAAACGAAGGCGGTAATCAGACTTCTTGGTATGGCGCAGTACTCGATCAATCAAATCTCTATGGAAACCTGTCAGGTCTTTGGTTGAGAATCCCCGTGGCGCGGCTCGCCGTTTGCGGTTTGGAGAATATTTAATTTCTACTTTTATGGAGTAACCATGAAAAACATAATGAAACTGAATTGGATAATCACCATTCTTCTGACAGCATTGATCGCCGTCTCATGTGCGCCATCTACCCTGCCAGCGCCAACACAGGCGCCGACGGGCATCCCCGGCGCAACATCCACGCCAGCGCCATTACTCAGCATGAAAGTAGTGACATTTAATGTGTTGTTCGGAGCAGGCATTGACCGCCAATGGGATACTGAACTGCCAAATAATATGCAAGGCATTGACCGATCGCCGCTGCTGATTAATTATCTTAAGCAATTGGCTCCCGATATTGTAGGCTTGCAGGAAGCAACAGGCTGGGATAAAGGTTCACCGCCATACATCAAGATTCTGGCAGACCAGTTGGGAATGAATTACTTCACATCAACAGGTCGGGCAGACAGCGCATTGCTGACAAAATATGAAATCCTCGAAGCCGAAGATTTATCAGACGAATTCAACAGCGTGGTACGTGCCCGTTTGCTCGGACCAGACGGCGAGCCAGTCAATGTCTTCGTTATCCATCTTGATTCTGATTCTGAAGGACATCGCTCGTGTGGTGTCCAATTTCTCCTGCAAAAGATGCAGCCCTATTTGGAGCAAAGAACTATTTTGCTGGGCGACACAAACTTCCTTAATGCATCGGGGGAATGGGGCGTAAAAGCGCTTGAAGCACAAAGTTGGCAGATGGTCGCAATGGACTCGCACTTTAAAATTGACCAAATTTGGGTCGCGCCATCCATGCAATGGGATGTCACAGAATGGACAGCCCCCATATCGCAGGAAGCCAGACAAATATCGGATCATTGGCCTCTCGGCAAGGAAATTCGGATTTACTCGCCCTCCCGCGACCTGTTGCCTGTTGCCACGCCCACAACCCTGCCGCAAGTGATTGACCTGCCCGCGCCTGTCACAGAAAAGATTTCCAATCCGCAAATCACTTTTGTCGAACAACCAGAAAGCGCCTGCAAGTTGCAATCGTGGGATGCAGGCTGGATCAACGAATCTTATATAAAAGGTCAATTGCGTTTGTTTGGCAAAAAAGACTGGCAGTCAGGCTCAAGCTGGTCCGCATCCACGCCAGACGGCGGCGGAGTTTTTCTGGATTTCAAATACAACGCAGGCGCAGAATTTAATATCTTTCTTGAACACAGCACGTGGGCGCAGCCAGACTACCGTCGCTTTGGCTTGTATCTCGCGAACGATAAATTTCGATCAGACATGTGGAAGGCTGAAACGCCGCTTGGGGGTGATGCCTGGAGCGGTGCCGTTCAACCCAAACCTGATACCTGGTACAGGCTTTTCCTTGCCGTGGACAAAAACACACGTCTGGTCGGATTTTTATGGGAAGTGGATAATCCGTCAAATATCTCCAGCTTTCAAAAGGAAATGGACGGCGACTGGAGCGATTTAAATTGGAGACTTGCAACGGGAGCAAATCAGGGCAGGGCTTACGTCCAGAATGTCACACAAATTATCTTCGATGTTATAAAATAAACAATGTGCGTGGAGATAAAAACTAAAAATTCAAGACAAAGCAAGGTATCTCTTTTTCATCAAATACTCATGTTGGGGCGAGTAGTAATGAAATCCTAGTAAAATAGGCGGAGCTTATCCATGAGGACTAGATGAAAAGAATTGATCAATTAACTTTTACACGCTTTATCGCGATCATCGTGGTTTTATTTTTCCATGGCAGCGGTGGCGTATATCAGCGTGCATTAAGTACATTTTTGCCTTCTGCGATTTTAACATCCGCTACGACGAGTGTTACCTATTTATATGTGCTTTCGGGCTTCGTGATGTCGTTGGTCTACTTTCGTCCCCATGAAAAATTTTCCATCGGGCAGTATTGGACTTCGCGAATTCTGCGCCTCTATCCGCTTTATATTATTTCATTTTTACTGGTTTGTTATTACTACCTTGATTACATTGCCCGAATCAAGCCGCAAAAAATACTTGCGAATGTTTTTGTGTTGCAAGCCTGGTGGCCGCCCTATGCCCAGTCTTTTAATTACGCAGCATGGTCAATGACCGTTGAGTTTTTCTTCTATGCCATATTTCCATTCTTTACAATCTGGGCATATCGCCAATCCACCAAAAAACTGATCTCGGTTTCCGTTATTCTCTGGGTTGTCAGCCAGGTGATTCATAATATTCTTTGGGTCGGCTATTCCCATTACCCTGATAGCGGAAACTTCCTTATCTACTTTCCGCTTTTTCATTTGAGTTCATTTATTCTGGGCGCAGTCGGCGGGATCTGGTTTCTGCGCGAAGGGCGCGAACAGGTGGTTACACCGCGTACCAGCTTGCCTGTTCTGCTGGGAGGCGTATTCCTCACATGCGTTTACATCGTCGTCAGCAGTAAATCAGCCCAACTTCCCAATGGGCTTGAGTTGATGACCGGACTTTTAGCGCCCGTGTTAACTGTCGTCGTTGCCGCTCTTGCGCTCGATAAATCGCGCCTCTCGACTTTCTTTAATTATCCCGCGTTGGTGGCTTTGGGCGAAACATCGTACGGCTTGTACATTCTGCATGTGCCTTTCATCTGGATCTACCAGCGCGCTTTGGAAAACTCCGCCCTCATCAATCCTCAAATTATTTTCGACTACACCTTCATACCTTTGATGATCGGCTCAGGCTTGCTGATTCATTATTACGTCGATTCCCCGCTCCGTGTCTGGCTCAAAAAGATTTTACAACGAGTCAGCCTCCCGCTTCTCATCCTCGACCTGGGGTTGATTGCGCTTTCAATTTACCTTTCCTTCCGCCTGCGCTTTGACGTGCGGCGCGAATACGAATCGTATCGTTCAACCGCCTTGTTGATGTTCTGGTCTGCGTTCGTTCTGCGCACAGTTTTCTCTGTCGGGTTCAATGCGCTTAACCCTTCCAATTTATATGGCACTCTTGCGCAGTTTGTGCGCCCCGTGTTGATTTCTGTTACAGCCGGCTCGATCGTTATCGCAGGAATTATCCTTGCAGGCTATTCCCTGGGACAGTTCGAAAATTATCCGCGCAGTGTCTTCGCCCTGGACTGGGTACTGATCCTCGGCTTATCTCTGGGCGTGCGCTTTATTTTCCGCTTTCTTGGTTTATATAAAAACAAGTTACAGCCGGCGTGAGAATCAAAAGTGGTCATCTTTTATGGTGACCACTTTTTTGTCCACTTTCTTCTTGTGGTATGCTAAAGGCTCGCTTATGAAAAATCTACTTCGAATCTCCACTTTCCTCAAGCCCTACACGGGACAGGTGATCGCTTCGCTTGTGATGCTCTTGACGCTCACGGGACTTAACCTGTTTGTGCCGCGCATCATCCAATCGGTGATCGATGACGGACTCGTCGGCGGGCAGACGAACAACCTCATCCGTTCCGCGCTTCTTCTGTTTGCGCTTGGGCTTGGTTCGGCGATATTGAATTTGTTCAACCGTTATCTTTCTGCGTGGATCGCATCCAGTGTGGGCTACGACCTGCGTAATCGGATGTACAACCACATTCAGTACCTGCCATTCACATACCACGACCATACGCAGTCGGGACAGCTCATCAGCCGTTGCATTGAAGATGTGCGTTCCATTGAAAGTTTTGCGGGTTCATCTATTGCGGAACTGGTGCGTTTTGTGTTTCTCTCATTTGGCGTTTTATTTGTGATGTTTTCTTCGAATTCAAAATTGGCGATCATTTCCCTGCTGCCGATGATCCCGTTGATTATTATGACCTCCAGTTTTGGGACAAAGATCACCGCCCTGTTCTTCGCCGTGGATAACGCCATCGGCGATGTCTCAAATCGTTTGCAAGAGAACGTGACCGGCGTACAGGTGGTGCGTGCCTTTGCGCGCGAGAATTACGAAATTGACCGTTTCGAGAAAGCCAATAAAAAAGTATTCCAGACTTGGGTCAAAGTGATTGACGAATGGGCCAAGATCATGCCTACCACCAACTGGCTAACGCTGCTCAGCACCATGTTAATTCTCTGGTTTGGCGGACAAATGGTCATGGACGGCACGATGACCATCGGCGCAATTGTTGCGTTCAACGCTTATATCTTGATGATGGCAGAACCCGCGCAGGCGCTGACGGGTCTCGTCAACGCCGGCGGAGAAGCCGCGGCAGGCGCTCAACGTGTGCTTGAAGTGTTGGATGTCGAACCAGAGATTCGGTCAGCCGTGAATGCTTTCAAGTTGGAAGCATTGCGCGGCGAGGTCGAGTTCCGCAACGTGGGGCTCAAATATCTAAACGAAAGAACAGACTCTTTGAGCGAGATCAACTTGCGAATTGAACCGAATCGTTTGATCGCGTTGATTGGTCCAACCGGCTCGGGAAAAACATCGCTGGTGAATCTCATTCCGCGTTTTTACGATGTCAGCGAAGGCGCGGTATTTGTAGATGGTCACGATGTCCGCGAAGTGGATTTGGTGACCTTGCGAAATCAAATTGGCATTGTTCTGCAAACCTCGTTGCTGTTCTCCGACTCGATAAAAAATAATATTGCCTACGGCAGACCCGATGCGACATTTGAAGAAGTCATCGCGGCGGCAAAAGCTGCACAGGCGCATGAATTCATCGAAGGCTTTCCAAATGGATATGAAACGGTTGTCGGCGAGCGCGGCGTGACCCTCTCCGGCGGACAGCGTCAGCGGGTGGCGATTGCGCGTGCGCTGCTCATGAATCCGCGCATTTTGATTTTGGATGATTCGCTTTCGAGTGTGGATACACAAACCGAGCAATTAATTCAAGCGGCGCTGGATACATTAATGGAAGGACGAACCACTTTTGTCATCGCCCATCGCCTGTCCACCGTCCGCCGTGCAAACATGATCCTGGTCATGGATAAGGGCCGCATTGTCCAACGCGGCACACATGATGAATTGCTGCGCGAAGGCGGCTTATATAAAGAAATTCACGACCTGCAATTGGTGGGTCATGCCACTTTCTCAGAAGATATGGACTCTATCCTTGAGGCAACCCCAAACCGCGAAGGATACGAAGATATTGAGGAGTTGGAAGTAAAAAGTAAAAAGTGAGAAGTAAAAGGTGAGAAGTGAGAAGTGAAAAGAATTTCCGGCTTTCTGAGCAGTGCGTAAATATTCCTTTAACCTTCCAACCTGCTAACTTGTAACCTGCCAACTTGCAACTTGAAACCTGCAACTCGCATAACTCGTAACCTTCGACCCAAACCCTATGCCTAAAATTATTCCTCCACCATTTATTACCCAATCAGAAGAAGCCCTGGATAAGGGCTATGACCCCAAAGTAGCCCGTGGACTTTTGCAGTTCGTAAAGCCTTACACGGGGCAGATGTTAATTGCATTGCTCTTTATGATTTTCGTCGCGGCGGCTTCAGTTTCAGGTCCGTATTTTGTGAAGCTGGCAATTGACAACGGAATTACGCCCAAAGACCCTGCGTATTTGAAGAAGATCGTACTTATCTTCTTCGCGGTATCTGTCGTGCAATTGGTCGTGAACTATTGGCGCGTGCGGATCATGTCCCGCGTGGGACAGCATGTGCTGTACGACGTACGCACGGCGATGTTCAATCATTTGCAAAAACTCTCGCTCGGATTTTACAATCGCTACAGTGTGGGACGTGTTATCACGCGCGTCATTAATGACGTGGGCACGCTGCGCGAGTTCATCACGTGGGCGGTGCTGGCAATCGTGCGTAATTTGCTGGGCATTATTGGCACGATCATTGCCATGTTGTCTTTGAATCTGAAGCTATCTCTGCTGACCTTTGCCGTGATGCCTTTGATGATCTGGGCGACCATTGCATTTCGACATATCGCGCGCCAGAATTATCGTAAGGTGCGCGCGGCGGTTTCGTGGGCAAACTCAACACTCGCGGAAAATATCAACGGGGTGCGCGTGGTGCAGGCGTTCTCGCGTCAGGAACATAATTACTTAAACTTTCACGATTATATTAATCGCTATTTTCTTGAAACCAGTCTTGATGCCGCCAAGGTCGCTTCGGTTTACACGCCCGTTGTGGATGTGCTCGGCGCGGTGGCGACGGCCATGGTCGTTTATGTTGGAGGCACGGCTGTGCTGGGTGAGTCGATCACGCCTGGGGTGTTGATTGCGTTCGTGCTTTACGTTGACCGTTTCTTTGAACCCATCCGCGATCTCAGCCGCCGTTTCGATACGTTACAATCCACGATGGCGGGCGGAGAGCGCATCCTTGATTTGCTCAATACCGAGGTCGAGGTTCGGGATGCAGAGAATGCCCAGGAAATAGGACCCATTATCGGCGGAGTCAGGTTCGAGAATGTCTCCTTCCATTATTCAGATGACCCCACGCTCGTCCTCAATCAAATTGATCTGGATGTTAACGCGGGCGAGACGGTTGCTTTTGTGGGCGAGACGGGTGCGGGCAAGACGACGATTGTCAAACTGCTCGCGCGCTTCCATGACCCAACGGATGGCTGTGTGCGCGTGGACGGTTTTGACTTGCGGACGGTGACTCAGCAGTCGCTGCGCCGACAAATGGGCATGGTTTTGCAAGACCCGTTTTTGTTCAATGGCTCGGTCAAGGAAAATATTTTGTTTGGGCGTTTGGTCGCCAGTGATGAAGATGTGATTGCGGCGGCGCAGGCAGTGGGCGCGCATGATTTTATTGTTGGGTTGAGAAACGGCTACGAAACTTCAGTGGAGGAGGGCGGCGTTTTGCTGAGCGTGGGACAGAGACAGTTGATCTCGTTTGCGCGTGCCCTGCTGGCCGATCCGCGCATTTTGATTTTGGATGAAGCTACATCTTCGGTGGATATTCAGACTGAGCAAATTATCCAGGCGGCGTTGGCGAAGTTGTTGAAGGGGCGCACATCCTTTGTGATCGCGCACAGGTTATCAACCATCACCAGCGCCGATCGCATCGTGGTCATTCACGATGGAAAAATTATTGAGCAGGGAAAACACAGCGAGTTGCTGGCGAAGCAGGGCATGTATTACGAGTTGTATAAGACCGGTTTTCAAGAGTAGGCGAGTTGATATGTTTAACAAAAAGGAAGCGTCCAAATTTTGGATGCTTCCTTTTTTATTGGCTGATGTTCCTTCGACAAAAAAATAAACTCAGAAAGCGTTTCTTAAGTTCAATTCACCACAGACACCTGCACTTGCGTGCGGTGCAAGTGTGAACACAGATGAAAAGGATTTTAGAACGTTTTTGAGGCTGTTTTTATCAAGAATCTGTGTTGATCTGTGTTTATCTGTGGTTAAGAAATCTTTAAGAAGCAGTCTCTCATCATATTGTTTAGGACTTACGCAAGACGGCTTGCGCGACTCGCCCTCACCCTAGCCCTCATCCCCAACCCTTTTGGGGAAGGGTTGGGGATGAGGGGGCGTCTTGCGTAAGTCCTATGACTATCTTTTCGTGAGGTCACATGTCTGTAGATTATAATGATTGGTATGAAAAAGGTGCTTAATTCCGAGGTTTCTCGGGGCAACAACCCATCCGTGATCGATGTGGCGGCTTTAAATTTATGGATGAATCAGGATGTTGAGCAAACTGGTCGGGATTTTCCTGCTGCCCAATTATTGCAATTGGTTTTGGATAATATTCCACAGGAAGTCTTCTGGAAAAATCGTGATTCAGTTTATGTTTGGTGTAATCGAAAATTCGCCCTTGCCGCTGGAGTAGGTACACCGGATCAGATTGTTGGAAAAACTGATTATGACCTGGCTTGGACCCGCGAACAGGCGGACTTTTTTTGCCAAATCGATAAGCGAGTCATGGAAACCAATACCCCGGAATATCAAATTATAGAGCCACAAACTCAGGCGGGGGGCAAGCAAGCCTGGCTGGTGACGAACAAACTGCCGTTGCATGACCAGGAAGGGAATGTGATTGGGATTTTAGGAACGGCCGAAGATGTCACTGAGCGCAAGGAAGCTGATGAGGCTCTGCAACGCGCTCACGATCAACTTGAAACCCGCGTCAAAGAGCGCACTGCAGCTGAACGTGAACAGCGTACCCTGGCAGAGGCCTTGCGCGATACGGCGGCGCTCTTGAGCAGCACTCTCAATCTTGATGAAGTACTCGATCGTATTTTGACAGCTATTGGGCGGGTAGTGCCCCACGAAACAGCCAATATAATTCTGGTCGAAGGCGCAGAGGCGCGGGTTGTACGTTTCCGCGACCAGGTCGGCCAGTATGCCATGTTTCAAAACTTGAATCGCAGATTTTTGCTCGAGGAACTTCCCAACCTGGTGCAAATGGCTGAGACCCATCAACCGCTCATCCTGGCTGATACGCTGGCTACCCCGAAATGGGTTGAGCGTCCCGATACAACCTGGGTTCGATCTTACCTTGGCGCGCCTATTGAGATGGAGGGAAAGGTCATTGGCTTTATAAATCTAAACAGCGCCACACCCCATTTCTTCGACACCTTGCATGCAGAGCGCCTGAGAGTTTTTGCGGATCAGGCAGCGATTGCGATTGACAACGCCCGCCTGTATGAACAGGCGCAAGAATTAGCCACTCTCCAGGAACGCCAGCGTTTGGCGCGCGACCTGCATGACGCTGTTAGCCAGACCTTATGGACAGCCAGTTTGATTGCTGATGTTTTGCCAACAGTTTGGAACGATGACCAGGCAGAAGGCCAGCGTAGTTTGGAGAAGCTCCAACGCCTGACGCGCGGCGCCTTGGCTGAAATGCGGACTCTCTTGCTCGAATTACGCCCGGCTGCTCTTGTCGAAGCGACGCTTGGAAATCTGATGGAGCAACTTGCACAAGCTGTCATGAGCCGTAAAAAACTGGATATCACAGTTATCACTGATGGAGAGTGTTCACTTCCCCCAGATGTTCAAATTGGGATTTATCGCCTGGCGCAGGAATCACTGAATAACATTGCCAAGCATTCGAGAGCAACCCAGGCAAATATTCATTTACGATGCCAACCAGGGTCAGTCCAACTGTTGATTTATGATAATGGGCGCGGTTTTGATCCTGCCGATGTTGCTTTAGAGCGGTTAGGACTTGGGATTATGCGCGAACGCGCCGATGCAATTGGCGCGTTGCTCAAAATATCCAGCGAGACGGGCCGAGGTACGCGCATCACAGTTTTGTGGACTGCCGCTGAAACAGGAGAAACAAAATGATAGAGTTAAAACCAATCCGGGTCTTGATTGTCGACGACCATGATATGTTGCGTGAAGGGTTGGCTTCTTTTTTACGGGCGTATCCAGATTTGGAAATGGTGGGCGAAGCTTCGAGCGGTAACGAAGCCATTCGTTTATGCCGCGATTTGCAGCCAAATGTAGTGTTGATGGATTTGATAATGCCAGAGATGGATGGTGTCACAGCCATTCAAATCATTCACCAGGAATTTTCCAATATCAAGATCATCGCCTTGTCCAGTTTTAGCGAGGATAAACTGGTCAAATCTGCCTTGCGGGCGGGTGCTACAGGTTACCTGCTAAAGAATGTCCCCGCTGCCCGGCTGGCCGAAGCGATCCGCGCCACAAATGCCGGTTTGCCAACTTTATCTCCAGAAATCACCCAATCTCTTTCTGAAAAATCGGAGTCACCCAGCATGCCGACTGGTAATGAACTGACACCGCGTGAAAGCGAAGTACTAAAGCTGATAATAGGCGGGTTATCCAATGCTGAGATTGGACTTCAACTTAACATCAGTACTTATACTGTCAAAAACCATGTCAGTAGCATTCTGGTAAAAATGGGCGTCTCCAGTCGAACAGAAGCAGTCAGCCAGGTTCTCCAGCAGAAAAAGTAGTTCTTACGAACTAGTGCTTAATTCGTTCCCCAGCCCCCTCCTTGTAGTCATAGAGGTTGGGGGCTTTTGATTTAAACTGAAAGGGTAAGGGTGCGCTTGCACACATCAATCCCAAACAGGAGAATAATCATGTCCGAAAACAAAATTTTTAAAGAAACCATCCCGCTCTGGCTGGCCGTTGCCATCACTGTTCTGGTTTCAATGCCATTTGGTCTGTGGCTCGGTAAATTCAACTTTACCCTCTGGTGCGCCTTCATTGTCTGGGCAGAATACTTTGCTTTAGGTGCCAAACCAGCTGGATTGAAGCTGATCCTGCCCAGCTTTGCTTACGCTGCAGCCCTGACCTCCATCACTCTTTTTCTGGTTCCGTTTTTTAGCTTTTTACCCAGCCTGGTCACCCCTGGAGACCTGGCAGTTTCCCTGGTTTTATTCGCGGGTGTTGGGTTCATGGTCTATTCAATGCGCTGGTCAAAGACCTTCCAGGATGGCTCATTGCCCTTCTTTAACGGGATTTCCATGGGTCTGGCGATTTATTTCAGCAGCAGCTACCCGCAAATTGTCTCCGGCACTTTCGCTCCACTCTGGTCGGGTGTTTGGGTCATTTTAATGGGTTGCTTTGGAGCCTTGTTGGGAGTATTCAACGTCTGGTTGACCTTCCCGAAAGAAGTTAAGTAATCACGCTTTCAAAAGGAGAATGGCATGTCAAAAACAGTCGTGATTGTCGGTGCTTTGGATACAAAAGGCAAAGAGTTTGCCTTTGTCAAAGACTTGATTGAGAAACAAGGGCTTAAGACTCTGGTTGTGGATTTTGGTGTGATGGGCAAGCCCGAATTTGCCCCGGATATCACCCGGGATGAAGTTGCCAGCCATGCTGGCGGCAACCTGGCTGCGCTATCGACCGGTGAGCACAAAGATGAAGCCATGAGAGTCATGGCGGCCGGGCTGAAAGCCGTTGTCAGCGAGCTCTATGCTGCAGGTAAACTGGATGGGATCATCGGGATGGGCGGCAGCGGTGGGACATCAATAGCCACTGGCGCGATGCGGGTCTTACCAGTTGGTGTGCCCAAAGTGATGGTCTCGACCGTTGGCGGCGGCGATGTTTCTGCCTACGCGGGCGCCAAAGATATTACCTTTATCCCCTCGATTGTGGATGTGGCCGGGATTAACAGTATTAGCCGCGCAATTTATACCAATGGCGCCGGTGCGATCACGGGCATGGTCAAGATGGACAGCCCAAAATCAACCGCCGAAAAGCCACTGGTTGCGGCCTCCATGTTCGGTAATACAACCACCTGCGTTGATCGCGCGCGCGGAATTGTGGAAGCTGCTGGATACGAAGTGCTTGTCTTCCATGCAACCGGGACAGGCGGCAAGACGATGGAAAGCTTGATCAACGATGGTTATATCGTCGCATCCATGGACATCACCACCACCGAACTGGCAGACGAAGTTTGCGGCGGTGTTTTCAATGCAGGTCCCGAACGCTGCTTGGCAGCTTCCCGCAAAGGTATTCCCGCCATCCTGGTTCCAGGCTGTGTCGATATGGCGAACTTCGGCGGCGTAGAAACTATGCCCGAAAAATACAAAGGCCGCAATATTTATCAGTGGAATCCGAATGTAACCCTGCTCCGCACCAATGTCGAAGAAAACACCAAAATGGGCGAAATGCTGGCTGCAGCGGCTAATGCCTCAAGCGCACCGGTAACAGTTATCCTGCCACTCAAGGGTGTCTCAATGCTTGATAGTCAGGGCGGTCAGTTCTGGGATCCAGAAGCCGACAAAGCTTGCTATGATGCGATCAAGAAAAACCTGAAAGCTGGTATCCCGGTCATCGAAGCGGATTACAACATCAATGACCCAGAGTTCGCCGATTTATGCGCAAATACTCTGCTGAAAATGCTGTTGAAATAAATAAAAAAGGAGAATTCACATGGCTATTTCTCGTCAGGAAATTCTAAAACGTCTTTGGGCGCAGTATAACTCTGGCAAACCAATTGTTGGCTGTGGCGCTGGTACCGGCATTTCAGCCAAAATGGCCGAGGCAGGTGGCGCTGACTTGATTATCATCTATAATTCCGGACGCTATCGTATGGCCGGGCGCGGTTCTCTGGCTGGCTTGATGCCTTACGGTGATGCCAACGGGATTGTGGTTGAGATGGCGGCTGAAGTGTTGCCGATTGTCAAGAACACCCCGGTTCTGGCAGGCATTTGCGGTACAGACCCCTTCCGCCTGTTCCCGGTTTTCCTGAAGCAACTCAAGGAAATTGGTTTCTCAGGAGTTCAGAACTTCCCGACTGTTGGGCTGATAGATGGAAACTTTCGCGCCAACCTCGAAGGAACGGGTATGGGATATGACAAAGAAATCGAAGCCATTGCCCTCGCGCACGAAATTGACCTGTTCACTTCACCTTATGTCTTTGATACCGATCAAGCCAAGGCGATGGTCAAAGCAGGCGCGGATCAACTTGTGGCCCATATTGGGTTGACCACCGCCGGTTCAATCGGCGCAGCTGTGGCTTTGACTCTCGACGAAGCGATTGAACGCGCGATGTCGATTGCTGAAGCAGGGCGTAGTGTGCGCAAGGATCTTTTGGTCATTGCGCACGGGGGGCCATTCGATGAGCCGGATAGTGTGGGGAAAGCCTTGCCGCGCATGCCTGGCATTCAAGGCTTCTTCGGTGCATCCAGCATCGAACGCCTCCCAACTGAGCGCGCAATCCGTGGACAGGTGGAAGCATTTAAAAACCTGAAACTGGCATAGCTTTTCAAACCTTGGTAGAAATGAAACTTGGCATCGGTTTATTCTTGCTTGTGAACCGATGCCAAGTGTTTTCAAGTGCTATCGATTGAAAAATGATAGAGCAGGGCAAAATCATCCTCTCACTTTACTGTTTTGAGATATACCCTCTCATATACCAAACATGCATATAAAACGTACAACCTTGGGGGCTGTGCTGGCTACTTGGTTCATCCACTTGGATTTGTTGGAAAAACTGTATCATTTCCATACGCATGAAATAGAAGTGCTAATGCGTAGTTTTCGGTATAGCCACAATCGGCAGTTGATAATTCGGAAGAGGTGGGGGATATGGTAGGATAGCGGTCACCCCCAGGAAAAGGATTATAAAAACAGCTTGTGAATAATCAACCTTCACTTATTTATATTCTTGATCGCAGTAATTATCTTGTGTTTGCAAATATTGTTTCAATCGAAGTGGATCTTGAAGTGGTTCACAAGCTAAAAAAAATCAAGCAAAGCGCCAGCGCCGCGTGTGCTGAAACCGAGAAGTGAAAGAGATTGTCCGCAATGTCGTAAAGCTCGCGAATCTGGTGAGGCGCCATAATTTGCGTGTAGTCACATACCGTTACCTTGGGTTGAGAAGAAAAGCAAAAGAGGGAGAAGAAAGACGGTCTGTACCCGACATCAGTTCTGTTCACATCAGTTCTGTTCGAATCCCGATTGCGACTATTATTTGATCACGGACGACAAAATCCATGCACTGGTGGGGTATGGGACGCATGGGAAATATGAGGATATCCAGGATTTGATCTGTCAGGCATGTCGAAAGAAATTCACGATCCGAAAGCAGATATTGTTGTATCGACTGAATACCCATTCGAAGATCGTACGATTGGCATTGCACTTTCTGGCTATGGCGGATGTTGTCGAGCGGGGTCAAGGAGATAGGGTCGTCGGTTTGATTAGACAGAAAACGTAGCGGTCAGAGAGCGATGGCGTCACCGCGGAAATTATGTTGATCACGCCCATCAGCGCCACCAAAATTGCGGCGAAGCGTACGCCCCAGGTTTTCGGTGAGGGTGATGCGGGTTGGGCTGGTGGTGTGCATCCGCTGGACGGCAAAAAATCCAAGCAGCATCGGAATCCAAAAAGTTAATCCGCGAAATGCCAACACCACCGTTGCCGCCACCGCCGTGGGAATTCCCAGCGAAGTGAACGCCAGCGTCATCACGCCTTCCACCACGCCGATGCCTTGCGGGGTGATCGAGACGATCCAAAAAAGAATTCCGACGGCGTAGCCCGCCACCAGCACACCAAGGGTGATGGGTTGATTGAATGCTTTGAATAAAATATAAAGCGATGCGATGTCAATCAGGTGTGCGAGCAAGGCGACGCCGACCGTGCGCATCAACCTTAACGGGTGGCTGGCTACCGCCGCAGAGGCTTGATTCATCTCTTCGGCATTTTTCTGCGCCCAATCGTCTGCCAGCGACAGGGTGCGATTGAAGCGACCGTAGACCCAGCCCGCTGAAAATTGTGCCCACGCGAAGAGCTGTTTCAGCCATTCGGGTTTCCACACGCCCAACATCAGCACACTGCTTAACCCGATAGTCATCAGCAATAGAATGATGGCGGCGATGATTTCATAAATTTGTAAATCATGCTGAATGAAAAGATAGATGAGGCCAGGAATCAGTACCAAAGTAAACGCGCTGAAATCAGCGATCAGTTGTAATAATACACCGCTTGCCGCGCGCGTCGCTGGCTTGCCTCGTTTCGCCAGATCATCGGTGAAGAGCGCCGCGCCGCCTGCTCCACCCGCTGGAACGACCACATTGATAAATAATGATCCGAGCGTGACGGGAATTAAATCGCGCGTGCGCGTGGAAATATCCACCGTGTAAAACGCAGATTGATACGATGCGGTGAAGACTACATAAAAGATCATTTGAGAAAGTATGGCGGCAAATATCCAGCCCCATTGCCCCTGCGCCAGCGTAGCTTTGAGTTGCTCCAATTCTGTAAATCTTGAAATCACCACCCATAAAAAGAGTATCGTAAGAACAAGAACGATCCAACGATTTTTCATAGCCACTTCCAATTGGTAAATAGCGCTTGGTGATTATAGCCGTTTGCTTCCGATCAAACTGCTGAACCAGCCGAGCGGAAACGCCAGCATGTGCGCTAAATCTGCCGAGAATTTGACTTGCGCGTTTTCTCCAGCGGCGGCGGGCATGAACAGGATGATTACAAACATGGCAAATAACAACCCGCCGCTGACCCAGTTCCACGGGCGTTTCATCTGTGCGCTGACCAACCCGAGGCAGGCGAAATATCCCGCCGAGGGACCGACATCCCGTGCGACTTCGGCGGCTTCCAATCCAAAATCGTGCAGTTGGTGAAGACCCAGCGAGATAATCAGCGAAAGCAAAATCAATGCCAACAGGTGTACGCCCCAAAAAGTGGCGGCGGTTCGCTTCCAGCCCGTCAGCCATTCAGCCAAGCCAACCGCGAAAGCGACAAAAAACAACGCTTCCCAAAAAACAACTCGGCCCGATGTGACCAGCGCCGAAGTGAACATGCGCTCGATGTTTCCGTACCACAAGTCATTGGGCGCAAAGCCAGTACGATTGAGCCAGTGATGGGTGATGGTCTGAAAGGTGGTGTTTGTCGTCAGCGCGGCGATGACCAAAAGAGCCAGCATCGTCAATGTAAATGGCAGGCGACTGACTAAATCGCGGAATTTATTTTTATTCGACCAAAAGGGGAATGCCGTCATGTTCGCACTCTTTCTTCATTCATATTTAGACAATATGCGTATTGTTTAAATATGGAGGACCCGAATTATGTTTTTATACACAGTGGAAATATTACCTCGAATATAGAACCATTCCCTAATGTGCTTTTAACTTCAATACTCCCGCCGTGTAATTTGGCAATACCTTCCACAATTGCCAGCCCCAGCCCGCTGCCTGTTGGGGATGATGCGTCATTGGATTGGGTGCGGGACTCGTCTACCCGATAGAAGCGGTCAAAGAGGTGGGCGAGGTGTTCGCTTGGGATGCCCGGTCCGCTATCAGAAACACGCACCCAGCCCAAAGGTTGGGTGGGATGCGTGCCTGCTTCGACTAGAATATGCCGCGGTTGATTCATCCCATTTTGGGCGGTGTACTTGATCGCATTTTCCACCAAATTGGTCAGCATCTGCGTCAGAGATTGGCGGTCGCCGAAGATTGTCACTTCGGGCAGGTCGCCAGTTTCGAGTTTTATTTCCTGGCGGGCGGCGAGGGGCGCGAGACGTTCGACAACATCGAGCGCAAGGTCGCTCAGGTCGAGCGGTTCCTGGTGCAAAGATTGCTGGTGCGCGTCCATGCGGGCGAGGGTCAGCATGTCGCCGACGAGGTGACTCATCAACTCGTTTTCCGATTGAACGATTTGCAGCACACGTTGATATTCTTTCACGGGGCGCGGGGCGGAGAGGGCGCGCGCGGTTTCCAAGTTGACGATGGTGAGCGGGGTGCGTAGTTCGTGACTGGCATCGGCGGTGAATTGACGCTGGCGCGCAAAAGCAGATTCAAGCCGCGCCAGCATCGAATCAAAAGTTTCTGCCAGTTGACCGATCTCATCTTTTGTTGACAAATTAAATCTTTGGCTGAGGTCTGTCTCGCTGATGGAACGCGCTTTGGCGGCGATTGTTTTCACGGGGCGCATGGCGCGGTCTGCGAGCCAAAACCCGCCCGCAAAGGAAATCAGCAAGGTCGAGCCGATCAAAATAATCAAGGTGACAAATAATCGTCCCAGTTTGCCACTTGGGTCGAGTGGAGTTCCAATCGCCAGATAGCCAGCAGACGCATTTTTTGAGTTGAGGGGGACGACCTTGAAAATATATTGAACCCGACCCGCGGCGTTGTGTAAAGTTAATAACTCGATTGCCGGGTTGTGTTCGTCTCCTTTGCTGACGCTGGAAAGGTCAAGCCCGATTGGGTCTGTGAATGCTCCCCACATTTTTTGCAGCGACCCATCAGGGTTGTACAAGGCAAGCACATCTTCCTTTTGGAGGGATGTATCGTCGCCGTCGTTGGCGCTCAGCGGGAAGCCTTGTTGCTGGGGATTGGCGGTATCCGCCCCAAAGGTCTTTTCGATATTTTCAAGCTTTGATTCGAGATGAATTAATGTTTCTGCCTGTAATTCCTGAATTTGCATGTACAACAACATGCCGCTGAATCCAATTAAAAGAATAGCCAAAATAAATTCAAACCAAAGCGCAAGCCGAAAGCGGATGCTGTGAAGAAGCAGGTTGATGCGGTTGAAAATGTTCATGCAGAATCTCATGCAGGGCGGCGCAGACGATAGCCCGAGCCGCGGATGGTTTCGATTAACTTCACATCGAAGGGGTCGTCAATTTTGGAAAAATCTATTACTGCCCGCTCAAGGATAATCGCCAAGTAGATGATTCCGTTGGCTCAAAACCTTACCAACGAGTTTACAGCCTTGAATGGACAGACACTGAAAAACAACATGGCAAGGTCATCAAAATCAAAGGTTTCCCTGCCGAACATAAGGTGAAAGTATTCCGAGTAGTGCTGTCCGCCTTCGGCGCAGCGCACGGATTATGTCGTGACAAACGAGATGGCTCAGGACAACGTGGCGGTCGTACATGATGTGTGCGGCTTTCGTTGGAAGGTCGAGCAATTTCACCGAGAAACCAAGCAGTTGACAGGCATTGAAGGAAATCAGTGCTGTAAAGCAAGAAGCGTCAGAAATCACATTGGCTGCGCTATTTTAGTTTGGGTTCGTCTCAAACAGGTAGCGGTCGAAACACAACGAACTATTTATCCAGCAATTCCAAATCTAAAATTTCTGACACCGCCAAGGATCTTGATTTTGCTGTTTTGTCAAACCGTCCACGAATTTTCCACGAATAAACGAATGTCGGCCCACAAATTCGAGCATTCGTGAGCTATTCGTGGATGGTTGGTGGTTCAA
>CAMCQT010000013.1 GCA_945877125.1 Candidatus Brevifilum fermentans
CCTCTTCCTTCGGGATCAGGATACGCGGATTGCGGATGGTCACCTTGATGTGGAATTGATACGGCGAGTGATCGGCCCAGTTGCTCACCGCTGGATATGCCAGCAGCGCGCCGTTCGGACGCCAGCCATGATGACCGAGAAACGTGCTCATGGTTACCTGCATTCGATGCAGGATCATGGTCGGACTCCAGGTCGTCTTGGGACTCATCGCATGGATCGCGCTACGCAGCGGTTTGGATAGTTCCACCATTTGCAAATACTCTTTGAGCATCGCGATCGACCTGCGTGGCAACGCCGCCTGCTCCATTGGGCTGGCGCACTCATCATGCGACGCCGAGTAAATGATGCGCATATTCTCCAACAGCATCGGGTCCGCGCGCAAATGTTCATCGCGGATGTTGGCGTTCTCTTGAAGTGCCTGCCGCAGGGCAAGCAAAACCAGACGGTTTTCACGCGGCGAGTTCGCCACCCAGCCAGGAATAGATTCTTCCTGTGGATTCTCTTGCAGTAGAGTTTTTTCCTTCTGCGGCACGATCTCCCGCCACGGCAGATGGCGCTCGTGTTCCCAATCGGGCACGCCAAGAAACTCACGGCGTGTGATCGCAAACAAACGAAACGCAAGTTTTTTCCCAGCCTCCTTCTGCACCAGCCCCAACGCCTTCTCCCAGATGGAGAGCGTCTTATCCCATTGTGCCCCGCGATTCATCTGCAAGATCATGCGCACCTCCGGCAAAATATCGAGATGCACTTTCGAGGCGAAGAAGGATTGTTTGTGGTTCAGGCTTTCCAGCATACGGCACAGGAATACCGCGAGATCATCATTAGCATGTCCACTTTACGAAGAATGACCCTTGTATGTTTTGTGGAGAGGCTTGAGGGTGTTGTTCGGATCATTAGCGCGCGTCCAGCTATGCGCCAGGAAATAAAAGACTATGAAGAAAACGCCCACAACCAAACCTCGTAAAGTTCAGGAAATGGCTCCGAGTATCGCTTTGATTATAAAAAAGCGAAGCCGAACCGTTTTGCCGCGCGCATGAAGGATGAACCTTTGATCGTCATGATTGAGCCGGATGTTGCCAAAGTCTTTACATCAGCAGAGCAGGTGAATAAGGCGTTACGTGCTTTGATCTCAGCCATGCCAGAAAAGAAAGTGAGAGTGGCAGCCGGTAAATAACATGCACATAAAGATCGTTACGTGATCGTGTGGATGACGTAGGGGTTGCGTCCAGCAGGTTTTGCAGGCTGGTGATAAAGTTGAGTTCTCTTCTTCTAAGAAGCAAATTGAAAGAACCGGTGTTGGCGCGCTGGCTCTTTCAATTTAATGGAATGGTTGTTCTGGGACACACACATGCCGTACCCCCGCCTGTCCGCTTCACGCCAAATGCGAAAGGCAATTTTTATGTTAACCCTGTGTAACATGTCCCATTTTTGGGCGGTGCCCGATAGGGCGTAGGGGGCATTTCAAATGCATATCAGAGCGGATGGAGTGGCGGATACACAAAAGAGGAATAGCAGAAAGGGGATCATCGCCAGTCCCCGTTTCCTTGTCATCCTTTTGCGTGAATCCATTCAATATACGTTGAAGAATCAAACTCTTCAACGCCATATTGGGAAGGATAAATACCCGAACGAGAAAACAACGAAAACAACATCTTTAACCAAGAGTGGGAATTCTCTCTTTTATTATGGCATATAGCAAACACAATTTTTCTCTTATTATTATTTGACAAAAACAACGACATCCACAAAACATAGTTGAACAATCTTTCTTGTGTAGAAACAGAATCAGGCGACTCAGTGTTTTTTGCATCACCTACAAAAAGCACGTTTAATTTTGTGCTCATTCGAATAACATCTGGTCGCGTGGTATCTGGAAAGTGACTATTCAAGGTTTGAGCGCAACCCAACATAACAGCCATGGTGTCCAAAAACTTCACAAGTCTTTCATGTTCATCAAGACGAGAATTTAAGTTATGAGCATTAATCATATTTATCTCCAAAGATTCTTTTAGCCTCTTCAAGCTCGGTCAACATAATTTCTCTAGTTAGGTGATGCTCTTCTTTATCGCCTAGCAGATCGTGAGCCATTTGCTCTTTACCCATCAGGCGATCATATTCAGAGACTTCAATAGTCCCTTCTGAAAGCAAGACTATATATTCAACGTTTTCAGTCTGACCTCTGCGATGAATACGGTCTAGACTTTGCAGATAGTGTGCGGCTTGGTTAGACATGGATTCGTAAATCGCAATATGTGAACGGTGCAATGTAATACCTGCGCCAGCAGCAGCTGGATTCCCAACAAACATCATTGTGGTGGAGTCTGACTGAAAATTCTTAATCGCTTTTCTGCGCTCATCAACTGAAGAAATTGAGCCATCATAGCGGACGGGGTTATATTGTTTGTACCTCTCATAAATGGTTCCTAGTGAATGAGTATAAAAAGACCAAAGTACAACTTTCTCATTCTTTTTTCCAATAATTTCGCCAAGCAATTCATCTAATACCTCAAGCTTTGAAGGCGTTTCTGCATAACCTTCAATTAAACGTGCAGGATTTGAACAGATTTGGAGCAAAGTATTCCTTTTTGCCAAGAAAGATGTAATCTGTTTATTAAAGCCTTGGTCATCTGTTGCCTGTAAATCTAGAATTAGTCCGTCTAGTGCGGATTTATATAGCCTTTGTTGAACTGGGTTTAGAGAGACTAATATCCTGTTAAATCTTTTTGAAGGTAGATCAGGCATAACTTGTGACTTCATATGTCGGATGTAGATTCCGCTGTTTTCTATGGCATTTTGAATAATTGGATGAGCCGTTTCTCTGTCATCAGGGATGTCAAGTCCGTCAAATGTCAAACCATAATCAACAATATTGAACTGTTGAATAAGATCGTGCGGCGAATTTGGAGCAGGTGTTCCACACAGGACAAAGGCGCGACCACAGTATTCTCTTATGCGTCGCAAAGCACGAGTTCTTTTAGCGTCAAGACTTTTGATGAAAAACGATTCGTCGACAACTAAAACAGCACGTTTCCCATATCGAAGTATTAATGACCGTATTTCATTTTCCATCGAAACGATCGTCTCGAAGTTCGTAACCAACACATCTGCACCAGATGAAAGAGCTTTTATCTTTTCTTGTTTATCGCCAATAACAACTTCGACTCTGTAAAGATCGCCCATAAACTTCCTGAAGTCCTCTTTCCATTCAGACACCATGCTTTTCGGCGCAATGATAATGGCAAAATCTACAAGGTCTTTTTCAAACAAAATATCATAAGCGTGTATAAAGGTAACAGTTTTCCCAGCGCCTTGCTCATCAAAAATACACATCCCAAAAGAATCTTCTAGAGTCATTGCTGCAACGTTAATCCATTGATGATCGTCAAGTGATAATAGGCGATCCTTGTGTTTTGCCAATCTTTCTTTCGCAATCGCCACTTTGCCATTCACAATATCGGCAATCTCTTTTTGTATGCCAGTATAAGCATTTTGGGCAAGTTGCCTGTTTGAAACAAACAAACACGAGTCATCGAACCAATGAGTATCACAAATGTTATCAAGCAACATTAGTTTATCAGACTGACTTGAAGATACAACAAACCCACTAGCAGAGTTCTTTATATCAACTCCTGGGTAATTGCGTTGAAGAGTTCGAAGTAGTTCAATCCGATCCTGCCTATTGCGTGGCGTGATCAATATGCCATCCAGCATTTCAGAGGTTCGTACATCAATACAGATTTTAGTGTTAGCTTTTTTATCCATAAAAACCTGCTATTTTTTTTGTCTCTTCTCAAGTGCGGGTCTGGCTAACTTCTCAGCCAATCTTAAAGCATCTAGTAACTTCTGAAGACTTTCAGTGCTTACTTCTTCTGGATTGCCAAATGAGCCAATTGGTAGTTTCTCTAACCAGTTTACAAATGTTCGAATACGTTGGTCTGCCCCAACAACTCTGGCTTCCTTACTTCGGACTCTGGCATCACCTAAAACTTTTTCTACATAGTCTTCTGTATCTTCATCAGCAGGCAT
Source organism: Candidatus Brevifilum fermentans (assembly GCA_945877125.1). Classification (GTDB taxonomy): domain Bacteria; phylum Chloroflexota; class Anaerolineae; order Anaerolineales; family Villigracilaceae; genus Villigracilis. The sequence continues at coordinate 4,027 of CAMCQT010000013.1, forward strand.
TTCGATAGCTTTTGCAAGTTCATCACGATCCTCTAAACCGACATACCGTAAATCCCGTATGACTTTCCAGTTCTTAATCTTGTCTTGGAACAATAAATCAAAAACTGACTTTTTTAGTTTCTCATCACGATCTAGTGTGTAGGCAACGCCACCTTCACTAGTGCCTTTAGATAATTCATCGAAATATTGAAAATATTCATTAGCTTTATGTTTAACTTGGTATTCATCTAAATCCTTTTCTACTGTCAAATAGTCTTCAAAACTGGTAGCCCACTCCACCATTTTGATATATCTATTGACCCTGTCGGGCTTCGAGCCAAGCGCAAACTTAATTGACAAATCTTTCTTCATTTGCCGTTCACGAATAGGACTTGGGCGGCGAGGCTCTGTTGTGACCATTGTCTGCCATTCGTCATACACCCTTCGTGCTTTTACGTATTCTGGCCAAGATTTTTTTAGATCATCCTCAAAATTTAGAGAGACAATCACTGACTCGCGATCTTCATCAGTCGCGTGTTCAGTCAACTGGCGAACGAACAAGTATTCAACTTTGCGTTTCTGCTCCGAATTAAAATCTTCGCTATTCAAAATGTAATAGCATGCTGTTACACGTCGATTTCCATCAAGCAAGGTTCCATCAATATCAATAATAGGTGGAACACGCACTCCATTGATGGATATGCTATCTGCTAAAGCGCGAATATCAAACTCATCTCCTTGGTCGATTCCAGGAAGTTTAATGTTGCTAAGCATCAATTCAAGCAATTCACTTGAACTAGGGTTTCTCCCGTATTTATTTCGAAACTGCCCTATGTGAATATCTAGTCTTACATTATCCCCCCAAAGATTAATATCGGTAGTTTTCACATAACCACAATTCATGGCAACTTCTCGCATATGAAACCGAGGATTGGGTTTCACTGGACTTGGCTGAATGCCATTACGAGATATTAACTCCACCTTCTTTTTTTTATCCAAAGGAGTTTCTTCTTGCGCATTAACTTTTAAGTGTCGGCTTTTCAGAATGATTTGATCAACGATTCGATCGGTGTCATCATCTAGGTTTTCCAAAGTTACACTATCTCCCTTTTTCTGAGCCGATTTGCGAATATAGTTAATTGCGCTACTTAAGAGCTTACGTTCTTCAGCCTCAGTTAACGGATTCTTCGCCCCTTCTTCTAGCATTTTCTCAATCTGCTTACCTGCGTCAAGAGAGACTTTATATGCATCATTTATTACTGAACGAAATACAACTTCAAGTTTTTTAGTTGACATTTTATTCTCCTATTCGTAATTCTCGTCTTCGTCATCCCATTCATCTTTTGTTTGAAGGAAGTCGAAGGAATGTGAAGTGATGTTTTCTTCTTGGGCTATTCGAGATAACCTATCAAACCCTCTGTGTAGACAATTTTTAACTGTTTTTACATTTAAGCCCAATGTATCAGAAATGTCTTGATTACTTACTTCATCTATACCCTTTTCAACAGCGTCAATAATGTACTTGAGTACATTTTGAACATTAGCAGACCTTAGTTTAGGCAATAGAGATCTTGCAATCTTTACGGCTTCTTTACGAAGTTTTTCTCTTTCTTCAAAGTCAATATCTTCATCACTGACTGTTTCAGTTGTTTCATCTAGTTCTTCTACGCTCATTTTTTCAAACTTCTCGTGTTTTCGAGAATATTCCTGCGCTTTAAAATAGGCTGTTTTCCAGATAAATCCAACTGCATTTGTAATTAATCCACCCTCTCTAACTTTGTAATAAAGCGCCTCGATAGAATCTGCCACAATTTCATCAATTTCATCAACTGGAATAATTGGCCAAGTTGACCGCAATCTTCGGACTACCCCATCTAAAGCATATTCTTTACTAAGCACCTCAAATAAACGTACAGGGTCACCAAGAGAAGCTGCTTCTTGGGCGGCTTTTTTAACTGAATCTAGGGTTTCTTTGTATTTTTTCTGCATAAAATCCTTTCCACATCAAATTAATCGTTTGCTCTCCATATATAAATGCAGGGTGTCTCACTTTTAACGCAAAAGGCTGGCATAAAGCCAGCCTTTTTAGATCATGGGTTTGATAATTATTTTCTTGACTTATAGTAATTACACCTACTTTTAAGAACGCACTGCTCGCAATTAGGTTTCTTTGCAAGACATACTTGCTGCCCATGTGAAAGTAAATTGACGTGATATTTATATCTATCGTCTGGGTCGACAACTTTCTCTAGTTCTTCATGGACATGACTAATAGACAATTTGTCAGAAATAAAACCTATTCTGCGTGAAATTCTACCTACATGTGTATCCACAGGGAGAACCTTCCTATCTAACGAATACATCATGACACATTTGGCGGCTTTTGTGCCAATACCAGGTAAGGAAGTTAAAAACTCTTCTACTTGTTTTTCATGCATATCGCGCAATGGTTCTAGACTTACTTCTCCAAACTCTTTCTTTATTTTTTTCAGGATTGAGATTAGTCGAGGCGCCTTTTGATGGCTAAGCCCAGCGTCTTTTATCTTCGTAGCCAGTTGTTTTGGTGTGAGCTTCAAAAGTTTTGACCAATCACTAAACTCTTCTTTCAATCGGTCATAGACTCTAGAATAACTTGGACCAGTGGTCATTAAAGAAAGCAAGATAAAAACCAATTCATCAAGAGGGTTACTTTTATTGTTATGGGTTGGAGATTTATATTCCTTATGTAAAATCTCTGCAACCTCATGCGTCTTTATCCGAAGTAGTTGGCTGTCTTTTGAAATGCTAAGATTCTTTATAAATTCAACAACATCTCCTCTTTTCCTTCCGCTTTCACCAAACCATTGTCCCGCCGTTTCTCCTTTTGGATCGTTCCTCATTTCAGGGGGGTTAAGGAATGTAGTTGGCCTTTGAGCCATGTTGTCCAGAATCTTGGGAGTTTCGCACACGATTAAACCAAGTTTATTAGGCGATTTCAATTTAGGGTTCATTGATTTAATCAATGCTTTTCCAATAGCTTCTCCTAGTCCAACAGGTACTGCATTACCGATTTGCATATATTTGTTTGAAAGACTCCCAGAGAAAACCCAATTGTCAGGGAATTGTTGTATCCTTGCATATTCTTTTAAAGATAAAGGTCTTGTTAAAGTTGGATGACATAGCATTGTCGCCCTACCGTTTGGATTTGTAGTTAATGCAGGGCTAGGTTTGTTCCATGATAAACGACGTAAAAAACCACCACGCCCTCCCCAAGAGTTATAGGCACCGCCAATTGCCTTTTTTTGAGAACCCTTAGGCAAGTCATGCCAATTTCCTCCTTCGGGTATTATTTTCAAATACTTTATTTGATCTTCAGTAAATGCTCTGTATTCAGGTTTTCGGTCGTTAAGTTTATATAAACTATCTTTAAGCGTTACCCAATTTTTTCGTAGGCCAGAACCGTTCTTGTTATGTGTTGCGAAGGGAAGACTCAGTGGTTCACCATCGCGAGATCCCAAGATTATTAATCTTTCTCTTTTCTGTGGAACCCCAAAGTCTGCTGAATTCAGTAAACCAAATACAATGTAATAACCAGTTTTTTGAAGTTCGGTTAATATTTCTTTAAATCCTGAGCCTAGTTCTTCCTCTTGAGTCAACTTTGGGAACCCAGGTCCGCGTTGGTTGAGAGGGCGATGTTTTATAGCAGCAGATAATATACCTTTGACATTCTCCATTATAAAGAAGCGAGGTTTTGCTTCATTGATTATCCTAATGTATTGAACAAATAGGTTCCCGCGAGGATCTCCAAGTGAAGCGCGGCTTCCTGCTGTACTAAAAGTTTGACAAGCTGGTCCGCCGGTAACTAGTGTAACTTCACCAACTTTAAGTCCGCATTTCTCCAAAACTTCTTTTGTAGTAACTTCATGAATATCACGATCAATAGCCTGAATATCTTTGCTGTTTTTTAGTTTTTTTGAATTGGCACGAATAGTATCTACTGCGTATTTATCATTCTCAATGGCAACGCAAATAGAAAACCCTGCTCGGTCCAAACCGATGTCTAGTCCTAATGCCCCAGAGAATAAAGATATAGCCGTTAGTTTCTTGGTCAACGTATTAGCCTCATATAAGTTGTAAATATCACGTTCATTATAATAGAACACATGCGCTAGGTCCATATCTAAGGGGAAAGCTGTTTTGCTTCGTGCTTTAGCGCCCTTCGTATTTATAAAACAGGTGAAAAAAACACTATACCAATGAAATCCCTCGCAACCTCCCCCACCACCAAAATGGGATGCAAGCGCCTGTGTGACGCAATTATATTTTGAGGTCACTTATAAAATTATAATTATCGGATGAGTTCTAAACGTTTTCTCGGCTTGTGTGTATTGATCCTATTCGGAATGGGATATTCCACCCTCCTGAAGTTGTGAGAGCTGACAAGTGAAGCAGTCCTGTGGAAAAGATCCAGCCTGCCTCAGCGGAGCAGGTCAGCACTTATGAAATGATCCTTGCGATGAACACTTTGCGCGTTGCATACGGACTCCCGCCTCTTATCGAAGACCCCATTGTGGATTGCGAAACTTGGGATGCCGTGCAAGCGATTATAAAAGAATACGCTCACAGCAAATTCTTGACAAATCCGCGCCGCGAAAATGGGCACAGCGGAATGTGTCAATGATTTGAGACACGAAAATCGGGAATTTAGTCACTCCAACAGAGAGACTGTTTGTAGAGGAAACTCGGGTAAAATCATCTCACCCCCAAACGAAACGGGAACGGCGCTCTTGCAGTGGCTGTTCTCGTTTTCATTTCTGGTGGGGTGTTCGATAAAAGCGGTGGTTCTGGATATTGGTGGATTAATCCAAACTGCTTTCGGCAGTTGGACGGGATGCGGGGTTCCTTTTACAAAACGTTCTGGTGTTTTTTCATACGCGGCTTGCAGCACGGCTTGACGTTTTTGCAGGACATCCTCTGCGCGGCGGAAGTGAACATCCGCAGGCGTAAGCAACGCCAGCCCGGTGTGATGATGTTCGCGGTTATACCAATTGAAGAATTCGGCAGCCCAGGCACGTGCATCTTGCAGGCAGCCAAAACGGGTGGGATAGTCGGGGCGATATTTCATGGTCTTAAACTGCGCTTCTGAATACGGATTGTCATTGGAGACATGTGGGCGGGAATGTGTCTTCGTCACACCGAGATCCGCCAACAGGAGAGCCACCGGTTTGGATGTCATCGCACTACCGCGATCGGCATGGACGGTAAGTTGCCCGCGCTGGATTCCCTGCCGCGCACAAGTCTGCGATATCAGTTCCTCCGCTAGAACAGCCGATTCACGCTCGGCGATCATCCAGCCCACTACATAGCGGCTGTATACATCCAAGATCACGTAAAGATAAAAGTAGGTCCACTTGGACGGCCCCAACAATTTGGTGATGTCCCAACTCCACAGTTGATTGGGAGACGTTGCGAGCAGTTCCGGCTTGGTGTAATTAGGGTGGCGCAGCTGATTACGGCGTTCTCGCACCTCGTTGTTCTCAGACAAGATCCGATACATGCTGCGGTAGGAGCACAGATAGCGACCTTCGTCGATTAATGTCGCATACACCTCGCGCGGCGACCTGTCTTGAAACCGCTCGCTATTGAGTTCCTCGCGAACTTTGGTTTTCTCAACCTGGCTCAAAGCACGCGCGGAAATCTTCGGACTGCTGCGCACTGCTTGTGGCGCTCGAGCGCGATAGAGACTGCTCCGCGGCACGATCAAGGCCGCACACGCCGCTTGCACTCCAACACTCTTTCCAAATGCTTCTGCGGACTGCATCAGGATTCCTTGTTCAGGTCGTTGTCCGCGAGGGTTACTCCAAGCAGCTGCGCAACTTTTTTTCCCTGGCACCGCCCGCCAGGGCAGGTGTGGACATCGATGATCAACTCCGCGCGTTGCAACTTCTCTTGCAGCCGTTTGTTCTCACGTTGCAGGCGCACTAACTCAACCGCGTTGGCATCCACCTTTGGTCCACGCCGATGTCCCGACAATCCGGTCTCACCGCCGCGCTCACGCTGCTCCCGCCACTTGCTCACCAGTGATGAATATAAACCTTCCCGCCGCAGTAACGCGCCTACCTCACCTTTGCCCTTGCACTCATCTATTTCACGAAGAATACGCAACTTGTACTCTGCTGAATATTGGCGACGCTTGGCTTTGACGACTACTTCGGTCTTCGGTCCTGTTTCTTCCTTCCCGTTCTGGCGGCTATCGAGCTTGTCGAGATATTCTTGAGACATGCCTTTTCTCCTGCGCCCTGCACACTAATCTATTGGATACGAGTGTCTCATCATTATAGTCACAGAGGGCAGCTCAACCCTCCTCAGTGACTTAAAAAAATACGAAGAGGAAGAGCGAGAGGCACAAACCTTGATCCAAAAAGCGCAAACCTACCAAACAACCAAAAAGCTCACACCCGAAGAGGTCATTGTCTACTCCGCTGATATGGATCAGCTCCTTCACAGTTCCCCTGCTGATGTCAGTGCCGCCTTGCGCTACCTCCTTATCAGCGTCCACCTCGACCGGGACAAAACCACTGCTTACGTCAACGTCAACTACCGTCTACTTGAAGATGATCTAAAAAAAAATTATGAGTCCAATGAGATATTTGGTATAATGCCGCCACCTTTATTACCGTTAATAGCAAAGTGCGCCCCTATCACGGAACACCGTGGGGGCACTACCAAGTGACAGTCACCGTTGAGGTGGCTGTCACTTTTTAAAATTCTACGGGGCGGGTGTTTTGGTGGGAACCCACGTATAAGTTGGAACAGGTGTGCGCGAGGGTCTCACGGTGGGCGTAGGCGTATCGGTTGGTAAAAAGACGGGATCCCCCTGCCACGGGAGAAAAGCCGCAAACTGTTTGACATCATACGTCCCCTTAATATCACGACGCTGCAAAGTGTATAAATTTGAAATTCCCTGGTCGTAGGTGAACCCCAAACTCATTCCGCCGATGTAGTTAGCAAAGTGGGCATAGTCAATGACGCCGGGGTCACTGATGCCGAATGGATAGGCAATCGTTAGAATAGGCACGCCCAGCGCTTGTTCCAACAGGGTACGCGACTCGACCACTTCAAGTCTTTGCCGGTAGGGTTCGAGTGAGGTCAAATCCATGTGACTGATGCTATGACTTCCAACCTCCCAGCCGGCAGCAGCCATTTCCTTGATCTGGTCTGCGTTCATGTAATTATCTGTGCCCATATAATTGGCAATAATATACAACACACCCGTAAAGCCATATTTTTTCATAATGGGAAATGCGGCTGTGTAGTTGTTCAAATGCCCATCATCAAATGTGATTAGAATGGGACGCGGCGGCAGGTCTGCGCCTTCGGTGATGGACTTTATCAATAGCTCAGTTGTGATGGTGGTGTAGCCCCAGTCATGCAGGAGTTTCATTTCCTCGTCAAATTTTTCTGGTGACACATAATACTGGCTGTTGATCGGCGATACGGCGATCCAATGATATAGAATGATCGGCACATACACGTTTTCAGGGCCTTGATGAACCCATGTAGCTGTGGGGATGGGCGAAGCCGTAAATGTTGGGGTGACGGTAAATGTTGGGGTAACAGTGGCAGGCTCGGTCGGAGGGGGAAGCGTGGCGGTCATCGTCGAAATTGGTTTGGCAAATAGGCCGGTTCCACATCCAGACAATAAAATAGAAATCCCCATGATTAAGATAATTATTTTTTTCATTTGATTCCTAATGGTTGAGTTCCCAGATCATCCGCAGTCCGTCGAGCGTGAGCCAGGGCGCGATGAAATTAACAACCTGCGTTTCTTTCGCGATGACTTCTGCCATGCCGCCGGTGGCGATGACTTTCATGTCGCTGCCCAATTCAGACCTGAACCTGGCTACCATGCCCTCGACCATGCTGACGTACCCAAAGAGTAAGCCCGATTGCATGGCGTGGATGGTGTTGCGCCCGATGACGGAGGGCGGGCGTTGCAGGTCGATGCGTGGAAGTTTTGCGGCGTGCGTGAATAAACTTTCTGCGGCGAGGTTTACGCCGGCTGTGATGGCGCCGCCAAGGTATTCGCCTTCTTTGGTGATGGCGTTGAATGTGGTGGCTGTACCAAAATCAACCACGCAGGCGGGGCCGCCGTAAAATTTGAGCACGGCAACTGCATCGCACACGCGGTCTGCGCCCACGGTTCTGGGATCTTCGTAGCGGATTTTTAGTCCAGTTTTGATGCCTGCGTCCACGACCAGCGGTTCCTGTTTGAGATATTCGCGGCAGGCTTGGATGACGCGCCCGGTCAACGGCGGCACGACGGATGCGAGCGAAATGCCGTGAATATCTTTGAGCGTTTTTCCGGCATTTTGGAGCAAGCCTAAAAATTGCAAGCCGTATTCATCGGGCATACGGTTGTTGTCGGTGGCAAGCCGCCAGTGTGCGCCCAGTTGTTCGCCTTCATAAAGGCCGAGGGTCAGGTTGGTATTGCCAACATCTATGGTGAGGAGCATGGCTTTATTTTACCGCTTCTATAATTTCTGCGACCATGTCGTAGCGATGGAATTGCGGCATGAAGTAAACGCCGCTCGCCCAGCCTTTGATCTGCTCGATCAATTCGACGGCCAGTTCCACGCCCACTTTTACGCCGCTCTCAGTATCGCCAGCATTCTCAATTTTTCTGCGGGCTTCGTCGGGGATGAAAACGCCCGGCACTTCGTTATGCAGAAAGTTGGCGTGCTTGGCGCTGACCAGCGGCAGAACACCTGCCAGAATCGGCTTGTCTAATTTGCCCTGCTTGGCTTCGTAGGCTTCGATTAAATTCGGTCCATCTGTGGGACGGTAGATCGGCTGCGTAAGGAAAAAATCTGCGCCGGCTTTGATCTTGCGATTCAGATTCTTGACTTCGTTATCCATATCCTGCGGGCAAAGGTTTAGCGCCGCGCCGACGAAGAAATTGGTGGGCTGACCAATGCTCGTACCCGAATGATCCACGCCCATGTTGAATCCCTGTTTGATAAGTTTGACCAAGCCGGATGGGACAAGGTCGTAGTTATCGGTCGCTTCGGGGTAATCGCCAATTGAAGTGGGATCGCCCATCACGACAAATATATTTCGCAAGCCGATGGCGTGCGCGGCGAGCAAGTCACCTTGCACGCGCAGGAGGTTTCGTCCGCGGGTGGGGAAATGCAAAGTGGTTTCCACGCCAATCTTGCGCTGCACCAGATCGCAGACTGCCCAGGCCGACATTCTCATGCGTGCCATGGGGCTATCGGCCACGTTGATCACGTCTGCGCCGGCATCGTGCAGCAGGGACGCGCCGGCCAATAATTTATGAGTCGAAAGTCCGCGCGGGGGATCCATCTCAACGCAAATGGAGAATTTGCCTGCGGCTAAATTCTGCGCCAGTTGGGTGGGCTGTTCGATGTCTGAGAAATCCACCTCCGAAACCTCCGAGGTCTCAAAGACCTCGGAGGTTTGAATCGGAGTAGATTCAAACGCCTTTTTCATCGCGGAAATATGCTGAGGTGTCGTTCCACAACAACCGCCGACGATGTTGGCGCCTGCCTCGCGGAAGGAAAGCGCATAATCGCCAAAATAATCCGCGTCTGCCGGGTACATGATGCGCCCCCCCACCTGCTCGGGCCAGCCTGCGTTTGGCTTGACCCAGAATTTCCCATCTGGCACAGCATGTTTCATTTGCTTAAGGATGCGAAGCAGTTGCGAAGGTCCGCCAGAACAATTGACACCGATCACATCTGCGCCAGCTTCTTTTAATTTGCGCGCCACTTTCATTGGGTCATCGCCGAGCAGGGTGCGGTCATCGCGCGTGAATGTGACCGAGGCGATCACAGGCAAGGGCAGATGTCCATTTGCCCCTACAATGGATTTCGCGGCTTTGATGGCTTCCTGAATTTCATACAGGTCGCTCATGGTTTCAATGACGATCAAATCCACGCCTGCATCTGCCAGCGCTTGAATCTGCTCGGCGAATGCCGCTCGCGCCTCTTCGGGCTTCACGCGCCCGTACGGCGCAATCCGCACGCCGAGCGGGCCGACATCGCCTGCCACGAGCACATCATTCTTATAAGATGCGGCTATCGCGCGTCTGGCAAGTTCCACACCTGCGCGGTTGATCTCGGTCAATTGATCTTGCAAACCATGCTTGCTCAACTTGAATCGATTCGCGCCAAAGGTATTGGTGATGATCAATTGCGCGCCCGCCTCAATATATTCGCGGTGAATATCCGCCACCGCAGCAGGGTTGGTGAGGTTGAGTTCATCAAAGCATTTGGCAAAACTTACGCCGCGCGCATGAAGCATGGTGCCCATTGCACCATCTGCAAGTAAAGTTTTTTGTGAAAGTATTTCAAACAGATTCATATCATCTCTCTAAGGTCGTTCGATTGTTGTGAGGATTGCGTCATTGTAATTGATGGATATTAGAATACCCCTATAAAATAACTCATAGGATTTGCCGTGGATATAGTCATGGACTATATCCACGGCAAATAATTCCCCAAATTTTGAAATCCAGAATTTTGGCTGTAGGACTATGGTTTGCATCCACTCTGGTGGATGCGTTTATCAATTTCAGAAGCATTCAGTGTTTGATCTGATGATGTCTGTAGAACCCGATCCCATAGGGTGTAAACCGCCGGACATAATTCTTTCTGAGTCTTCAATGTTTGGTCTGTCAGCTTTAGGGCAATTTCCGGCTGTCCGGTCATGGCAAAGGCTTCAATAAACGGCAGATTTTCAACGGGCATGGATGCGCCAAGATCAGATTTCTGCGCTTGATTATATAACTTCGCAACCTGTTCCCAATCTGATTGCTGGCGGGCGAGTTCGGCTTTTTCATAAAAATAGCACCAGTTATGCGCCGGTTCCTGCCCGAACAGAGTTTCGTCCATCACGGGTTGGGGAGCGTCCGCCTGAATCTGGTTCGGGTTTGAGAGCGGTATGGCATTCAACAAAAAATAACTTGCGCCTGGAACTGTCTCGGCATTCGCATAAACTGGATCAAGAACCCGCAGGCAGCCATCAGCATCTTTGTATATTACAACACTGTTCGATGTTGAACTGCTAAATCTCACAGTGCGGTACTGCACCTCGATGGGAGTATCAGGTTGCAGGGAAGGCAGAAGCGATGAATTAATCCTACTTTTGACATATAACAACAGATAGGGAAGTTCCCGATCCGTAATAGTTGGCGAATATATCCAATTTATGGGGGCAGTGATCTGTAGGTCTGACACATATTTAAGAGGCAGTTCGTAGGTTAACAACACCGTGCCTTTTTCGAGGGCGGGCATTCGCCATGCAAGCTGCCAGAGGAACGCCCGCTGATTATCGCGGTCACGGCGGAAGGTGTTTGAAACAGAGAATTGGTATGCAGTGGACAGCCCGATCAATACACTCAAGACGAGAATTTTCCGCTTTCCATCTTTCAAAATTAAAGTTGCCAGCCCAACAATAAACATGCTCGCCCCGAGCATGATCGAAAGCATAAATCGGTCGTAATCAAATTCAAGTTTTAGGGGCAACCCAGCCGCCCAGGAAGGAAGACGACCGGCAAAAATTGCGACAAATCCAATAAACGCAGCTTGTAATCCCCAGGTATCGTTTCCAACTGTATCGGATTTTTCTGCGGTTCTTTGTGAAAACTGCATATATATAAAAATGGCAGACGCTGAAAAAAGAAGAACGATTAGCGAAATGACCTGTGTTAATGTTCCATCAATTGTTGAAAAGATATTGAACGTATTCAGCCAGGATATAAAACCAGAGAGGGAGATCGTTGTTAATATCTCATTTGCTATTGCGAGAGGGGATAAGGACAAACCGGAAAAGGCATTGATGGCATATGAGTTGTACGCGGCTGAATGATGATAAGCATAAGTCCATGCGGCATTCAGCATCCAGACAAGGAAATAGGGCAGCCAATGGGATACTGCCTTTCGTAAAACATCTTTTCGAGCAGTTAATGTTTCCGCGACGAGGACAGTGATAAAAAAGAAACGCGAAATTTCGAGACCAAAAAAATATTCGGTTGAGAAAAGTCCCAGGGCTTGCAATACAAGTGCAAATAATGTCAGGCTTTTTTTATGACGCTCACTTCGAAGAGCAGCGGCAGTCACCCCGAAAGATGCAACCAACCATAGCAGCGGAATAAGTTCCTGATTTACATGGGTCAGCGAAACCCATTGCTGTTGATAGCCAGGATAAACAGTGAATAGCAGGACAACCCATATCAAATTCGTTTTCTGGGATGGCCAGATCAATCGAAGCGCAAACCAAAGTTCAAGGGAGAGAAAGAAGCGGATTGCCAATCCAACCAGCTGCCAGGTAAATGGATCCCCTCCAAACAAGGCGGTTGTTACAGCAAAAATGGGTCCAAGGAATGGACGGTAAGGGCGGAATGCTTCAATAAATTCAGCGGGGCCGAGAAATCGCAGGAACCAGGCAAATGGCCAATCATCCCAGTAAAACCCCAGCCAGGGAGTCAATAAACCATAAGCCAGCAACACCAACAGGAGAATCAAACCAGGAATTGCTAATTTTTCTTTTTGTAAATCATTTGTGAATATTTTTTTTAGCACCTAAGTGATCTCCCGTATAAAATGGCTGACGTTAATATTCAGCCCATTTTATTTTCATCCCTGATAAACACACAGATGATTTTTTGGGGACGGAATATGCTTGTGTGTATATAGTAATGAGAAAGTGAAAAAGCTATTTTTCAGAATTATTTTACCATCAATGATATGGCTTAAAATTCACCAGACAATGGGCTGTAAATAATTTTTGGCGGGGATTCATCTCGTTTTTATGCCCGTGCTGCCCGAATTTTCGACCATTTATTTATGTTAGAATTGAAAAAGCATCCTAGCGAAAGTTAATACATTACCCAGACATCATCTTTAATTTGGGAATGCGCCCATAAAAAATCTTATGTCAAACTTTATTATTCCCATTTTGTTATTGGCTGATGGCACAGTTTTTATCCTAACGGCAATTTTTGCTCAGAACCTTGGTCTTGATCCTAATGTAATCTGGGGGAAATCCCGTTTTATCCTGTTGTTTTCAGGGATGCTTCTAATTCTTTTTTCCTTGTTGACAATCTTTTTCCCGAAAAGGGAAAATCATTTTTTTAAATCAATCGTAAAATCAGAAACATCCAAAACAGTATTTGTATTAGGGCATTTGTGGACTGTCATTTTTATAATATATGCGGGATTTATTACGTTTGGCAATTTTACGACCTGGAATCACACCACTCATTATTACACCCAGTTGGCAGATGCGTTCGGCAAAGGGCATCTTTATGTTGACCGACAGCCAGACAAAGCGCTTCTGGAAGCAGTTGATTCCAATAATTTGACAAACAGACCAGCTTTTGATGATGAAATTTGGGATATGTCTCTTTACAAGGGAAGATTATATTTATATTGGGGACCAGTTCCGGCGCTATTAATTACACCCATTCAACTGATTTTTGATAAAAAGATCACAGATAATTATCTTGTTTTTTTCTTTTTTGCTGGGCTATTAATCTTTAATTCCCTGATCATATTAAGACTATGGAAGTTTTTTTTTCATGAGCTACCTGCCATATATGCGTTCATCTGCATAGCCCTTATCGGACTGATCCTGCCAATCACCTGGTCCACAGGCATACCCAATGTTTACGAAGCCGCCATAGGAGCAGGTCAATTTTTTCTAGTCGGGGGCATTTATTTTTCCCTCTCGATCTTCGAAAAACATCCGGCGTTTGATAAAAAGAGCCTATTTCTGGCTGGATTATTTTGGTCCTGCTCTGTAGGGTCGAGGGCAATTAATGTATTGTCAGTAATCTTCCTGGCGTTGATGGTATTTCTTTGGATGATAAAAACATTACCCAAGCCAATAAACTGGATGACATATTTCCGTACCGCTGTTCCCCTGTTTATGCCATTAATTGCCGGAGCAATAAGCATAGGGTGGTACAACTGGGCTCGTTTTGATTCTCCGCTTGAATTTGGGCTGCGCTATCAAATAACCATATTCAATCTGAATGAACAGTCAAATTTGGTATTCGAGCCTGGTTATTTTTTTCTAAACCTGTATGCATATATTTTCCACCCTTTTGAGATTATCACAAGGTTCCCATTCATTCAGCCCACAACAGCCTCCACTACCCTGAAAACATTCAACACCGCCATACCTCAATTTTATTATGCCGGCAGGGTAACCGGACTTTTATTTAGTGCGCCTTTTCTGCTTTTGGGTCTGGTTCATTTATTTTCAAAAAATAAAATTTCAAAAGAAGAAGTCTCCCCTGCTCTGGCACAATCTTATAATTTTGTTCTTCTTCTTTTCAGTGGATCATTCCTCTTGAATTTTTCAACCCTCCTATTCTACTTTTATGGGCAGACGCGTTTTCTTGTTGATCTAATATCGCAAATTACCCTTCTTGCAATTATTGGATACTGGCAAATAATTTCGAGAAAATTAAGACTTAATTCCCTTCAATCCAAACTGGTTTTGACATTGGCAAACCTGTTGATACTTCTCACACTTTGTACAGGACTGCTTCTTGCTTTCTCGAGTGAAACAAGTAGATTTGAAACGTTAAATCCCCAGTTTTTCGAAAAAATAAATGAACTCATTGACGCTCAAAAATAGTTTTGTTCTTTCAAACAAGAAGAGCAAACGACTATTGCGTTTGGTATAATTTTATTCATGGATCACAAAAAAATAACTAAATCAGTTCTATACATTATATTGATTATTGCAATACTTGTGCCCCGGCTCCCATCACTGGGCGCCTTCGCCACGCTTGATGAACCCTATTGGTTAAGCATGGGCGCAAATTTTTATTACGCTCTGGGACAGCGGGAATTTCAAAATACAGTCTACGAGTACCAGCCTGCAGTCACCACCATGTGGATTGTTACGGCAGCCATGCTGGTTTACTTCCCCGAATATCGCGCAATGGGACAGGGGTATCTTGATTACAACAAAGGCTGGCTTGATCCATTTATGATCGAGCATGGCAAAGATCCGCTTGTGTTGCTGCATTATGCGCGCTTAATACAAATCTTTGTAATCCTTGGCTTGTTTCTTCTGCTTTACTATCTGCTCCAGCAATTTATCTCAAAACTGGGCGCTGTTTTTATATTGATTTTTGCATCCTTTGATCCCTACTATTTAGGAATAACTCGGCTGATCACACATGAAGGGATGGTTTCACTATTTGTTCTCGTTTCCTTAATGGCGCTCTCTGTTTACCTTTTCAGGGACCGCAAGATTATCTTTCTTCTAATTTCCGGTGTCGCGGCAGGCTTTGCTCAATTAACTAAATCATCTGCTATTGCCATGCTTGCTGGGGTAGGTATTTTATTACTGATGCAAATAATCCAGGAGCGTCAACTTGGCTGGGGGAAAGCATTCCTGAATAATGCAAAAGTCCTTGTAGTCTGGATCGTTTTTCTGATTATCACGTACTTCGTCTTCTGGCCTGGTATGTGGGTTGCTCCCGGAAAAATGCTTTATGAAGTCTATGGCAATGCATTCAGTTATGCATTTCAAGGCGCGCGGCTCAAGGTTACTGGAGATTTGAGCGTTTCCAGATTTAACCTTAACGTAAGCCTGGCTCCTATATGGAGCGTTGCAAGCGTTTTATTTTACAGAACTACTCCCTTCACATGGCTTGGTGTCCTTTTGGGATTTATGCTGCCGTTCACGCGTGACCAAGAACTAGTTCGCCAAAACAGGCTTTTATTTACAATACTGCTTACAAATGCTGTTGCCTTTATTTTTATGATCGGCATTGTTCAGGGACGTAATTCACCGCATTACATCCTTACCAGCTACCTTTCGCTAAACCTACTTGCCGGGTTGGGATGGTTTTATTTCCTTCGTTGGATTGCGTCTTATTTTTCTGCAAAACAGATACAGTTGCAATATGTGGGCTTGGTTATAGTCTTGCTCCTGCAAGTTTGGAGCGCTGTGCCAGCCTTTCCCTATTATTTTACGTATCGCAACCCGATTCTTTATTCAGCAGGCTGGTATAGTAAACGCCCTCAAAAACCATATGGTGAAACCTTGGAGCTTGCCGCTCAGTATCTAGCCGGACTGCCTAACGCGGAAAATTCAACTGCGCTTGTATATTACAGTCGTGGATGTTTTTCATACTTCTACCCAGGCAAGACGACCAGCTTTCGCCCCTACTATGTAGATGGCGCTCATGCAACGGACTTGTTGAATAACATTCAGTCTGCAGATTATTTGGTGGTGTATTATGCCAATCAGGGTCAAATTGAAAAATATCAAGCATATCTTGATATTCTCTCCAGAGTTGAGCCTATCCACGTTATATGGATGGATGGTTATGAATACGTGCGAATTTACAAAATTACATCCTTTCCCCCCGAAATTTTCAAGGCACTTGCAAACTTATGAAAAGCATCATTTCCCAAACAAATCTTCGCAAGTTTTGGTTGATCATTCTCCTGCTTATACTGACTGTTCCCATATGGATGTTAAACAATGACAGGGCTATTGATCTTGATGAGCCTAGATGGGTGATCCGTGGTGCAAATTATTATTACGCACTTACTCATGGAGATTTCGAGAATACCTATTATGAATACCACCCCGGAATAACAAATATGTGGATCGTCGCCACAGCCATGCATTTCTATTTTCCAGAATATCGCGGCTTGGGGCAGGGGTATTTAGACGAACGCAAGCCAATCTTCGAGAATTTTATGCGAGAGAATGGAAAGGAGCCCCTTGTTCTTGTCCATAATAGCCGACTGATTCAATCCAGCATCCTAGCAGCCCTAGCCGTAATAAGCTTCCTTCTCCTGCAATTACTGATAGATCAAAAAGCTGCATTCCTTTCCATTACACTAGCAACAATTGCTCCATTTTTCCTAGGGAATTCCCGTTTGCTCAACATCGAAGGTATGTTGTCCATGTTCGTGCTAGTGTCATTTCTAGGGATACAGGTATATCTCAACAAAGAACGAAAACTGGGTTACCTGCTTCTTTCCGGGGCGGCATTTGGATTAGCACAGTTGTCTAAGTCATCTTCCATTGTCGTGCTTGGATTGGTGGGGCTAATGCTTTTTATCGGCTTATTTAAGCCAAACGAACAAACGCTTATTGCAAAAATTAGAGATGCATTCAGAGTGTTTATGATCTGGTTTGGGACAGCGGCTCTAGTGTATTTTATCCTTTGGCCTGGCATGTGGGTGGCGCCAGGAAAAATGCTTTATGAAATATACGGCAACGCATTTAGTTATGCCTTTCAAGGCGCGCGCCTCGATATAACCCAGGAGCTCCAACCTTCAAGCTTTAGCCTCGTAACAGGATTTAGCGGCATCATCCAATATCTAAACCGCTGGATCACATCCTCCACTTTAATTTCGTGGCTTGGGATAATCTTCATCCCATTCATCTTCGCCTCAAAAGACAAAGCCCTCACTCCTGCACCAACCCGCTCCACGATGACCTATCTTGCCATTCTGGCAGCGTTATTCATCGGATTGTTCGGCATGGCACAAGGACGCGACTCTGCCTATTACATTCTCAGCAGTTTTGTAGGCTTGGATGTACTTGCGGGAATTGGATGGGGCTATGCATTACTATGGGCGCAAAAACGATGGAACATGCTGAACCGTGCCTACACACTTCCATTGGTCTTTATCGTGCTAATCGCTTTTCAATTGGGCAGTTCGCTTTTATATTATCCATATTACTTCACGTATAAAAACCCATTTGTAAAACAAGGCGGAATACAAGGTTATGGTGAGGGTTTAGATCAAGCCGCCGCATATCTCGCGCAAAAGCCAAACGCAAAAAATATGCGCGTCATTGCATACGCAGCCCGCGGATGTTTTTCCTACTTCTTCCCTGGCGAAAGCGATTTATTGAAGATCGGCTTTTCTCAAAACGGGCTTCCCTATGTTGAAGGCATAGAGAATGCTAATTATCTTGTTCTATATACCATCCGAGAACAATACAAACCCGATAGCATTGAACTCATGCACGTTTTACAGAATGTAATTCCTGAACATACGATCTTCATTAATGACCTGGAATATATCCGCATCTACAAAATCGCAGACCTCCCTGAAGATATTTATAATAGTTTACAAAAATAGGTGTCTTATTTTTTGAATTTCTTGACAACAGACAGCGTCATCCCATTTCGCTCAATTTCATAAACGATCTCCGCCTCGGGATATAGTTCGGCATCAAAATTATAACGAGTGGTGGTAATAATATAATCAAACGGCTCGGTGACTTCCTCGTCATCTGAAAGCACAGTCAAGTCTTCGCGGACATATAGAGCAACGACTTGTCCTGGCCCCACAACCATGATATTCGTATTTGGGGGCGCAACCATATTGACATACTCCGCAGCCTCACGATAAGAAGTTGCCCAATAATCCAACTCAAACTTTTCATTTGGATTTTTGACCAGCGAGTTGTAATAAACATATTCATACGGATGCAGACGGATTCCAGCAATCACCCCCGGTAGGATGATTAACCCCACGATCATTAATTTAACTTTTGGCTGATTCAGCCATCCGAGAGCAGATTCCAGTCCCAAGCCTGCCATGAAAAATATCGGCGGCAGGATGAAAAATATCTGCCTGAAATTATCGTACAAAGCCACACGCATCACGATAAATCCGATCAGCGGCAGGGCGAACCAAAGACCTGCCAAGCCAAGCAACTCCCATTTTTCCTGATATTTTATGACCGCGCTCACAACGCCGATAACAAATAAAACCCAGATCGGTTCGGTAAATTGAGCTGCCAGCAAAACAGGCAGATAGGCGTAAGGCACCTTCGTAGATGCGTATTCAACGCCGTCAAAAAGCACCTTTCCATACCACGGATATTTTGACATGGTTTGCAGGCTGTCGACGAAATATCCGATGGGATCGCTCCACAAATAAGGCCACGTGATGTATGTCACGGCAATGGTGATGAGAGCATAGGTCACAAGAGGGAGCAACGCGCGTTTGCCATATTTAAGAAGCGCGTACAAAACAACGATCACTCCTGCAAAAGGGCCGAGAATGCGAATGGACGTGGTGAAACCAAGAAGAATAGCGGGGAGGAGAATCGAAGGATGAAGGATGAAGGATGAAGGATAAAGAAAACGGTGGATGCAGAAAAGTGCAGAAACGAAAAGCAAAAAGTAAATGGCGCGCGCATGGAGGAAAAGGATAAAGTACTTTTGAATATAAATTTCAGGATCAACTTTATTAATATCAGATGCGATGAGGGAAATGATATTTGTTTGGCCTGATTGCGCGGCATGGACAAGAGACTCTATCCATGCGTGAATCAGATGGGTGGAGGCAAACAATCCGAAGACAGAAACAACCCCAAGCGTCGTCAGGATGCGTAACCAGCGGGGAGTCTGCGCGGGCTGCGCGATCCCATCCAGAAAGTCTACCATCCTAAATCCAAATAATAAACTGAGTAGAAAAAATGCAAGGAAGGGCGTATCTTTTGGGTTTATAAATGAGTGTCCCCAGAAAAGCGGCTGGGTTGCGAAAAGCAGGGTTGCATAAATGGCGGCAGTGGAAGTCAGCCAGCGTTTGCCAAGTTCGTAAAATGCCCAGATTCCAAACAGGTGTGTAATGAAATAAATGATGTGGCGGCCGTCTGATGGGTTGAGCGGAAAAAGATTGTTGAGCAAACGCGAACCAAGCGCAACAGCCATCACATAAGAGGGTCCGTAGTTGCCCAGGTCGTTGGACGTGATCGGCATGATGCCTTGCGTACGCCATGTATTGTAGGTTCGCAGGGAATAATCGGCGTATTTTTGCAGTGAATAATCGTCCCAGCTTTCGCCGTAATGCGTGAGCGTGAGCCCGCCGAGAAGCAGACTCAAAGCAAGGATGATGACAATGGGATAATTTTGTTTCATTTAGATCGGCAGTTTTTCAAACCATATATTTGCTGCGCCAAAGAAATGTGACGTTTCATGCTTTTTGGAAACTCCCCACATTAAGACCAAAATAATGATGGGCGCTATTAGGCGACCATACGACCAGGGGAAAAAGTCAAAAGATGGCAGGAGGAATTCAAGGAAATAAGCGAAGCCGAACCATGCCCACGCGGCGGGCGAGTTTATGCGCTTGAGCATCAACAGGAAAGATAAAGTTGTGAAGAGTCCATGATGATCCCAGACAATGGGGGAGGCGAGAGTCATCAAAATGAGGAGCGGTGGGATGGCGTTCAACATGCGATTTTCTTTGGAGAAGGTCTGACTGCGGACAGTTTGAATCATCACCATTAACGTGCCGATCAAAAGCAGGGCTTTGGCAGCAAGCGCCATGAGTCGGGTCTGTGCGATCTGAATTCCAAAGAAGGGGTTGAGGAAACGCAGGAAGGAATCAAAGGATGTGTCGTGAAAATTTGTGTCGGGGATTTGCGTAAGTAAAAAGGCATTGTTGACATATTGGAAATACGGCGAAACGCCGTTGATAGCAACGGGGAACAATCCGATTGCGAGAAAACTAACGGCAAACCAAAACAACCAACGCCAGTTGAATTCGAGTAAAAAGGCAAGCACAAGCACGGCAGGAGAGGTTTTCAAGTGAACCGCGAGGGCAAGCGCAAGCGCGGAGAGAAATTCATTTTTTGGATAGGCGAGAATACTGAAGAGGATCAAATCCAAGGTCATGAGGTTGACCTGGATAAAACCCAAGGTCCGCATGAGCGGGGTGTTAATGAGCATGAATAAAATTGCAATGACCACAGAGAAGTGATCGGAAAAACCATATCTTTTTAGAACATTAAAAAGTAAAAAGTAAAAAGTAGCGAGGGCAAAGACGTTGACGACCCACAGAGTAATCATGACACCCTGGTCGCCAAGCGGGACAAGGAATTGAAGCAGGGTTGCCCAAAGCGGCAGGTAGAGATAACTATCTGGCAGGGGTTGTCTGTTGGCAAGGGCTGTGGCGGCTTCGAGGTAATAATGATAATCGCCGTAGCGGAAGCGTTCACGCAGGATATTCAGGTAAACGAACATGACGAGGAAGAAGCCAGCCATCAGCCAAATATTCCCCGCATTGATTTTTTTACCGGCGAGCATGTAAAGAAGTGCGCCCATCAATAGCCAGGTTAGGGTTGTGGATGCCAAGGTCACAGCCAGGTTGGACAGCGGCCATTCTTGAATGAACAGGTTAAGTCCGGTTATGCCATTTCTTAGATATATGGCAACAAGACTGGCGCTGACCAACAAGGTGAGTCCAATCCATGATTTGAATGCAGTTTGCAGGGAATGTTTCATCGTGTGTTCCAGTTGATTTGCTGGAGGCAAGTTTATCATAGGTAAACTACCGTATTGCGATAACGCAAACGGTCAAATTATTTACCTCTTATTTTTTGAATGTGGATTTTATTGCAGGGAATTTTGTCAATAAAACAGAAATTAAAACAATATTTGGATATGTTAACCAGATCAGCGTATACCATGTTTCAACGGTGTTTACTGGTCCGTGTTGAAATATAAGCATGGAGATAAGGCTGAACCATGGAAGCCATAAAAGAATAAAGTAGAAAATACTTAATCCTGTTTTTTTTTGTTCTGCCAGAAGCCATGAATAACTTAAATATACGAGCAGGGGAATAAAAGCCACCAGATCGTAATCTGCTGTGTGCGGCACAAATATGACATTTAATGCCAAAGTTGAGGAAAGAATCAATACCTTATCGTTGAGACGAATACCAAACCAGATCAAAAGGATGGAGGATGCCAGCCATAGCAATCCAGACGGCGTTTTAATATCAACAAGGGACCAGGCAACGCTATTTTCCAGCGCATATTTGGAAATGTCGTGTAAAAAATCAGGCAGCCACCATCCAAGAATAATAGTTGGCGGGAGATACAAAATCAACATTGATATGAGAAATGACCATAATCCTTTTGTCTTGTGACGGTAAATTAAAAAAAATAAGACAACCGGAAGAATTGTCAGGGACGGTTTAACTAGCGACAGAGCGGAAAATATACCGGCAAGAATAGGTTTGTCAGTTTCAAAGAAATACCAACCTGCAATCGCCATAAGCACGCTGAACAGGGCGAATTGTCCCAGTAAATAATTTGAAAATGCGGGTCTGAAAAACCATCCACTAATAAGCAGGAGTAGAATGATTAATGGTCTATTTAAAAAATTGCGTAAATTCACAACCCAAACAAAAAGCGAGGTGGACAAAAGAGCCCAAATGAAAGCGCACCAAAGCATTGCAGCGGTAGTATCTGAAAGTCCGAAAAAAACGAATGGAGCCAACAGGGTCACAATGGCAGGGGGATAATAAAAACCGAAAGGATTCCCATTTGGAACCTCTGTGCTTCCGTAGATTGACAGCCAAATTTGCCTTTGCG
This sequence comes from Candidatus Brevifilum fermentans, assembly GCA_945877125.1. Lineage (GTDB taxonomy): Bacteria > Chloroflexota > Anaerolineae > Anaerolineales > Villigracilaceae > Villigracilis. The sequence goes on from CAMCQT010000013.1 coordinate 26,396, forward strand.
TCTCTAATGTGTATGGACTGTTGCCATTCAGTACTGCTCGTGCCCCCACCCAGCGTGGATAAAGATCAATACCTAGAGTCATGGTGGTTCCTTGTAAAGAAGACTGCAAGGATTGCATCATAACGACACCCAAAATAAAAAAAAGAATAAATGTACCTGAGTATATATATAAGTTTTTTTTAGAACTAGCGTAATCTGGCATGACAGCTCCAAAGGCTAAATGAAATTTACGAAAAATATCTAATTGCTATGAGTATCCATAATCCAATAACCGCAACGATGGTTTCTGGCAGAGATGCAACAATTGCCAGCAAGACGCCAATCCATGAATGAAATAAAACGTATGGGGATAGGCATGGTGAGGCCGCCATGGCATATTCTATCTTTCTCTTTCGAATTGAAGTCACAAACAAGGTTAGTCCAATAGGTATGGATACAGGCCACAAGCTGGAATTCCATTGAATATCAGCCGTTTGTTGTATGGACGCTATTGGCCATAGTCCAAACAAGGCAAAGGAAATGAGAAGAACGATCAGGAATGGAGCAACTGTTTTTATGAGTTGGGTCCAGCCGCCCTTTCTCCAAGCCTCTATCAGCCAGAATGGAGCCACAACAATTCCCATTTGCGGTTTAACCGAAATAAAAAATAGTCCGATGGGCGGAGGCAGTACAAAGCCTATGGCTGCCATCCAGTCCAGATTCCCATTCAACAACAAGTGAAGGACGGGTGGAGAAATAAGAAGAAAAAAAATCCCGAGCGGTTTGGCTCCCAAGCGATGGGCAACAAAAGCGTAAGATGCCAATGTAAGAAATATCAAAATTACGCGTCCAACAGACTCAGGGAATAATGCCAGCGGGATAAGCGGGATCAGTCCCCAGGGAGCATGATAAAAGCCATCCACAGTATAAGGTGATCTCCCGTGAAGAATCTCAACTGTTGCCGGACGAAAGGCGCCATGCCAATCAACTGCCAACGGCACAAATGGAGCAATAATGAAACTTACAATCACCAGCACAGAGATGCCAGCGATGAGGTAAATAAAGTTTCGATAGTTCGATTTTGATATCATGTCAAGCTAACTCCAGACTATCCGTTAAATACTCAAAACGCTGCCACCCCGATCAATATCCTAATGGAAGAGAAATATGGCGGGGATGTTCCAAAAACAATGTAATTTTCCTCACTCATCAAGTGTTCAACGCGACTCCCCCATTACTACCGCGCGAACGGCTATGCATCTGTAAAAACAAACCAATCATGATCAGGTCAAGGGGAAGGAGAGGCAGGCTAAAGCGTGGGAGGTAGCCGGTAGGGTGAACAATTAGGTAGGCGGGCAAAAGGCTTAAGGCAAGCAATCCCAGACGCAGGTCAAGTTTTTTGAAAACGCCAGTGCGAAGAAATACGGATGCAAGTATGATTAAGAAACCGGCTAGCAGAGGGACTGTGATCAACAGTACATCCACTGGCGCTACTGCAAATTTTTCGCGCAGGTCTGTTATTGTGCCGCCAGCAATTATTCTTATTAACCCTTCAAGCACACTTAGAAGAGACGTCTGTTCGGTGTCGTATGCATTCAACATGTAATTGGGGATGAACAGAAAATATCCAAGAATAACCAGAAAGACGGGCAGGCAGAGAGCAACCCAATACGCTGTAAGAAGTTTCCAGTTTGTCTTTAGCCAGTCAAAGAATTGCATCCATGCGTTCTTTAGTGTGCCCATCATTGGTTCGGATGTAAGAAGAATTGCTGTGAACGCAATGCCAAGGTAATCCAGGCGCAAAAGGACTGTAAAAATGCCTGTCAGAAACATCCCAAGATGCTGATGTTTAATGGCGAAGTAATATGTGAGCAAGAGCAATAATGTTGAAAATGGTTCGATCAATCCAAACCGAAAATAGAAAATATAAAGCGAGGGCAGGAAGAGGATTATGAGATAAAAAAATACAACTCCAAGAGACATTTTGGCCGACAGACGAAATTCTTTCATCAACTCGATAATGAGAGCCCCGCTGAGTATGGCGCACCATGTATTAAAGAAGAATTGCGCCGCCGCGGAATGACCGAAGAGAATATGCAGAAAACCAACAAAATACGGAAAAAGAACCTTATAAGCCCGAGGCGGTGTATTCACAAGGAATACATCCTGATTTACAAAAATATTATGTGCGAACGATTGATATTCAAGCCCATCCTGGGCTGGCGGAAAAATTGTGATCAGATACAGGTCATTTATGTCCAGAGCGAGGAACAGGGTCAGCAAAACAACCCCAACGGAGAGTAAAAATGCCTTGCCTGAAAAATGGCGCTGGTATATCGATTGGTCTGTCAATTTCACAATATAGAAGACAAGGATAATCAACAGCGCCAAAACATTCATATATTGTTTATGAACCAGCAAAGCGACAAAGAAAAATGGCAAAGCAGATGATGTGAGATAAAGGTCAATCAGTGAAACTTCCCCTTTCTTCCATAATGCGTGTATCTCAGCAAACAGTCCGGCAATGACCAAACCTGCAAACAAAACGCCCAGCGCGGCCAGAATAAAAACAACGATGTTCACCTGGTTTTTGGAATAATTTACGCCTTCCACCAAGGTCCATACTCTTGGAGATTCAAAAATAGATTTTGTTGAGCCATCGGGATATAAAAGGATCGGATCCAGACGCATTTGTCCATAATTGTCGAATAGGAGTGTGCCCTGAATTTTTACTTCGCGAGATTCAGAAATGGACTCATACAATTTAATGTCCGCATCCTCAACATGTTCAACGACTACAAGGGGGATTATTTTTTGCGTATTTATATCCAATAATTCAAGCCGGGGTTGTTTTGCTCCCTGTGCGATAAATACAAGTCTTTCATCCTTCTGTAAATTTATATATCCACTTAATTCCAACTCAAGCCAAAACTGATCTTTATCAAATCCAAAATAATTGTTTATCCATTCAATTGGAAATTCACGCATCCCATAATATGGGCGGTTGATGACCTGTGTGTAGTTTGGAGTCGAAAACGTGTAATAACTTCTTTCCCACTTATTCGTTGAGGCAGACATTTCGTTGGTAAAGGCATAAATCCCCAATCCTGCCTGTGGAATGAAAGCGAATAAAATCAATTTTACAGCCAGCAGAAATAGAAATGAAAAAACAAAAAAACGTTTTGCAAAAAATCTCCAACCAATCATAAAAGTGAATGGCAAGATCACTGCCGCAAAGAGGAACTCGACCGGCGAGTCCCAAGGAAAACCGTCCAACCAAGTTGGGATGCGGGATGGGAGCAGTAAAAACGTGTAAGCAAGAAGCACGCTTAAGATTCCCAATATTTTCTCTTTGCGACCAAAGAGACTTACACCCCTGTCATTTCCGTATGCCTGAAACGAACCAAACAATAGCAGAATTTCAACCCCAATCAACCAAACGCATACAAGTATGGGGGATAAAACAATGGAAATATTTGCGTCTGGCTCTACAATAAGAAAAAACGCGGTGAGTAACAGAATAACGATAAAAGGGAATGATCTTCCGATCATTCCCTTCAAAATATCCAACGCATCTTTTTCAAGCGTACTTCTTCGCTTTAGCAAAGTTGGAGCGAAGATACCAAGCAAGCCTGCAAAAGCAAACAAAGTGGCGATGATGAGCGTGGCTGTAAGTCCCTGCCTGCCAGCAAGAAAAGCGGTGATCACTCCTGACAACAAAAGCTCAGTGCCTGCCAGATAGATAAAGAGTCTGAAACGAAAAACAGGATTATTCTGAATCATCACTTTTCCGAAAGCTATTTACTTCATCAATTGTTCAACACGACTCTCACCCACCGAGTAATACTTAGCCTTGGCATGGTGGACAATGATCGCAGCAGTGGATTGCTCGGGGATAAGCTGACCCGAAGTGGAGAGACTCATGCCGAGTTCAGATTCAACGGCGGGCAGCAGCTTGAAGACTTTGAAGTGATCTTCCAAATCGGGGATGGCGGGATAGCCCCACGAGTAGCGTTTGCCTTGCTCCTCGCCAAGTCCCAACTCACGGCGGATGTGTTGATGCAGATAGTTGGCAGTCGCTTCGGCAGTTTGAACGGCAAGTCCGTGTAAAAAGTAGGCTTCGGTGTAATCGTTGGCGGCTTGCATCTTTTCAAATTTTTCGGTGGCTTCGAGTCCGACGGTGACAACTTGAAAAGCGACCACGTCCATTTGACCAGATTCAACAGATGCGAAATAATCCGACAGCGCAAGGTGATCTTCGTAAGGCTGGCGCGGACAAGTGAGACGGGTAAGCGGACTTTGAAACGGATTCACGGATGAAACGGATGCGGGGTCGTAGATAACAAGCTCGTCGCCATCGGCTTGGCAGGGGAAGTAGCCGTAGACAGCTTGAGGTTTGAGCCAGCCATCTTTGAGAGCTTCCTTTGTCATCTTTGCGAGATGGGCGTCGAAATCGGCTTTGAGTTTTTCCCATTCTTTGCCGTGTGTATTCTTCGCACCCCACGAGAGGCGATACAACTCGTTGATGTTGAGATGTTTGAGCACCATTTCCAGCGGCATATCTTTGACGACGCGCTGACCCAATTTGGCGGGGAGGGCAATTGGCGCGGGGACGATGTCGGAACGTTGAAAGATTGGCAGGCTGGCAGGTTTAGCCGAAGCGCGTCCCATCTCCATGTCTGCATCTTTGCGGAGTTGTTCGAGCATGGCGGGTTTGCGGTTGGGATCGATCAATGAATCCATCGTATCCAGACCTTCGAAGGCGTCCTTGCAATAGAAGACTCCAGGTTCGTAGGCGTTTCCATCTTCGGCAAAGAGGATGCGGCGACCAAAGCGGCGGTTGATGGCTGCGCCGCCGATCAGGATCGGAATCTTATGTCCGCGACGCTGCATTTCGTTGACGATGAGCGGCATCTGTTTGGATGTGGAAACCAGCAAAGCAGATAGACCAATCGCGGTAGCATTCGCTTCGACAGCCTTGGTGATGATCGTCTCCGCTGGGACTTGCTTGCCGAGATCAATCACGGTGTAGCCGTTGTTGGCGAGAATCGTCTTGACCAGATTTTTGCCGATGTCATGCACATCGCCGTAGACCGTGGCGATCACAACCGTGCCTTTGGTGACGCCTTCCACTTTCTCAAGATAATTCTCAAGATGCGAAACGGTCTTCTTCATCGTCTCAGCAGATTGCAGCACGAAGGGCAGGATCAACTCGCCCGCGCCGAATTTATCCCCGACTTCTTTCATGGCGGGGAGGAGAACGGTGTTGAGGGTGTGGACGGCGACTTCGTGTTTTGTCCGTAAGACTTCCGAAGTCTTTGAGACTTCGGAAGTCTCTCTGGTGAGAATCTCATCAATATCCGCTTCAACGCCATCTTTGACACGGTGCAAAATCTTCCAGTGCAGTCTTTGTTCGGGAGTCATACCTTCGGTAGGATTGACCACAGCAGACTCAGTTGAAACTGCGACATTCTCAAAGTGTTCGATAAAAAGTTGAAGGGCATCTGCGCGGCGATTGAAGATCAGGTCTTCGCACAGGTTACGTTCTTCGGTGTCAATTTCGGCATAAGGTTGAACATGTGCGGCGTTGACGATTGCCATATCCAAGCCAGCCTGCACGCAGTAATAAAGCATGACCGAGTTCAGCGGCGGGCGGGCTTGCGGTGCGAGTCCAAACGAGAGGTTGCTCACGCCGAGCGAAGTCATCACGCCGGGGAGATTCTGTTTGATGAGTCGAATACCTTCGATGGTTTCTTTGGCGGAGTCCACAAATTCAACGTCTCCCGTGGCGAGGGTGAAGGTGAGGTCGTCGAAGACCAAATCTTCGGGATTGAGTCCGTGGTCGTTGACGGCGATGTCGTAAATGCGTTGTGCCACTTCAAGTTTGCGCTGTGCGGTCTTTGCCATGCCTTCTTCGTCAATCGTCAAAACGATGACGGCGGCATTGTATTTTTTTGCAAGACCAAAAATCTTGTCGGCTTTCTCACGACCCGACTCAAGATGAGTGGAATTGATGAGACATCGCCCGGGCGCGGTTTGCAAGGCGATTTCCAGCACGTCGAGTTCGGTGGTGTCGATCACGAGCGGAACATCCACGCCCATTTGCAATTTCTTGATGACCTTGCGCATCTGCTCGCCTTCGTCGGCGCGTTCGGTGACTGCCACCGAAATATCGAGGGCGTGCGCGCCGCCCGCAACCTGGTCACGCGCAATTTGCAAAATGCCATCGTAATCTTCTTCGAGCAGCATCCGTTTGAACTTGCGCGAGCCTTGCGCGTTGCAGCGTTCGCCGAGCAAAGTTGGCGCGGGTTCCTGTCGCATGTTAATTGCGGACATGGCGGACGATAGACGACCGACGGCGGAGGACGGTCTGCTCGGGCTGGGACAATGATTCAGTTTTTCAACCAACAGCTTGAGGTGCGCGGGGGTCGTGCCACAGCATCCGCCCACAACCGAGACGTTGTACTTCGTCACAAATTCAAACATATCATTTGCGAACGGTTCAGGCTCCAGCGGATAAACCGCCTGCCCATCCACATTGAGCGGCAAGCCCGCGTTGGGAATGCACGAAACCGGCAGCGTGGAATTTTCGCCGAGGAAGCGGATCGGCTCGCGCATGTGTTCGGGACCCGTGGAGCAATTCAGCCCGATGACGTCAATGCCCATGCCTTCAAGGATGGTGAGCGACGCGTTGATGTCGGTGCCGAGCAACATGCGACCGGTCGTGTCCAACGTGACCTGAGCCTGAATCGGCAGCCGGGCATTTGTCTCGTCGAAGGCTTTGTGAATGCCCGAGATAGCGGCTTTGACTTCGAGAATGTCCTGCGAGGTTTCGATCAGCAGCAGATCAACGCCGCCTTGAATGAGACCGACAGCCTGCTCGCGGAAAGCATCGATCAGTTCATCGTATTTGACATTCGAAAGTTCGGGGTCGTTGGTCGAGGGAAGTTTGCCCGTAGGTCCCATGGAGCCAGCGACAAAGCGGGGGTGCAAGACTTCCGAAGTCTTTGAGACTTCGGAAGTCTGAGGATGCGAATATTCGTCCGCGAGTTTGCGTGCCAATTTTGCCGCGGCCATGTTGATTTCAAGGATGCGGTCTTGCAAGCCGTATTCCACCATCGTCAAACGGTTGGAGCGGAAGGTGTCTGTTTCGAGCACATCCACGCCGACTTCGAGGAACGAGCGGTGGACTTTCTCCACGGCTTCGGGACACGAGATGACAAGGTAGTCGTTACATCCGTTGTATTGCTCACCGCCAAAATGCTCGGCGGTCAGGTTTTGCAATTGCAGGCTGGTTCCCATCGCGCCATCGAAAACGAGGACTTTCTTTTCGAGGGCGTCGAGGTAACGGCGGTTGGTGTAGTTGCGATTTGTCATTAAATTCTCCTAAAGCTCAATCCATAGACTTCACGGATTACACAGAAATTATGGTAGCCAATAAATATCTATGCTGTTTTCGTGATTTAGAATTACCTTATAGCCAAAATAATTTACATTCGTGAAATCGTTCAAGTTGAAGAATTTTGTGGAGGCGTTTTCGCTGTTATGTTTATAAAGCAATAATTGTTGACCATCAGGTGAAAATCCAGTCACAAAAATCTTGTCGGCTAATTTATTAGAGAAGTCATTATATAATAATGAAATCTCAGTAGCGTCTGACTTTGTGCTATTTATAGGTGCATAAAAAATAACAGGGGGTTGCGGATATTGCTCGTCTTCAACGCCTGGATAAAAGAGTAGGATTTTTGACCCGTCCGGAGGCCACGTTATTCCGTAATCTTCACCAAATGTGAATTCCTTATAGAAAAAAATACTGGGAGGCATCAACACAACTTTAGTGGGATTATCCATTTCAGAAAGAGAAGCGACATACATAATAAAGCAACGCTGCGCATAAGCCTCGACATACGTCGTATCTATAACTTTCCCATACTCTTCATTATTCTTATCAAATACACCTGGCGCAATTTCCCCAGCGTGCTTAGTATAGACGCCGTCTCTAAGCCACCCAGCTATAAAATGTTCGTGTCGGCAGTTTGGTTCGTGTTCAGCAGGAATCCAAGCTATGCTTTTACCGTCTGAAGAAAAGGCAAGTTTGCGATTGTAGGAGAATCGAGTGACTATCTGTTTTCCATTTGATTCAAGATTTCCTTCAGCAGAACCGTCAATATTCGTCCATCCGAATGCAATGAAGCTTCCAGATATATACACAAAACCATCTTCATCTTTAAAAGATTTTTTAACAAGATTTTGCCAATACACCCGTGTCGAGTCGACTGAAAGTATTGAATTTGCACTCGAACTACCAATCTTGTTAGGATTAGATATGTCGTGGATATTGAGGACATATATACCAGTTCCATCTTTGCCTTTTCCTAAATAGACTACATCGTTTTTATTTACCCACTTGGCAATTGGACCATATCCAAATCGTTGTAAAAGCCCCGAAGCAAGTTTTAGTGGTTTTGACTTTTTGGTGTCAATATTGACTAGATACAAATCTCCATTTGCAATATTTGGAGAACTGAAGGAAGAAACAAGCACCTGACTTCCATCTGGAGAAATGCTCTCAATGTAGTTGTAACCTTTGAGCCCATTAGTTATGGGTACAAGGTCGGTTCCGTCTGAGTTCACAGTAAAGATATTTGTCTCGCCCATCAGGTCTGGAAATTTCTCCTTAAATCCAGCTTTGAGGTATTCAAAGATCAGACTTCCTGATCCTCCGCCCAGCGGTGTAGGCGTTGGAACTATGGTAGGTGTTGGGCTTGCTGTCTGGGTCGCAGTTGGCGCGGGCGTTGAAGTTATCGTGGGCGTTTGAGTAGGTGTGGGAGATTGTATTGTGGGAACACAAGATGCCAAAAAAAGTACAATGAGTAGAATAGGTTTTATGTGTTTCATTGTGTTCTCCTTTTAATGTCGGGCAAGAATATCAAGTCGCATCATATTTTAGTTTCTTTCTCATCTTCCAGCGCGGGGATTCGGCGGGGTTGTGTCCGCACGTAGAAATTTCTTCTTGACATTTCACTCGTTCCGTTGTACAGTATTCCTGTACAGAATGGAGTAAAACCTATGACCGTCGAATTTACCTATACCAGTGCCCGTGAGCAGCTTGCTACTTTGCTAGACCGTGTCACCAAAGACCGTGAAGTGATCATAATTCAACGGCGCGGCTCCGAAGATGTGGCCATGATCTCAGCCGATGAACTCGCCAGCCTGACCGAAACCGCATACCTGATGCGTTCACCTGAAAACGCCGAGCGGATTTTATCCGCTTTGGCGCGTGCTTTGAAGAGTCAAGGCAAACCACAAAGCATGGATGATTTGAGGCGCGAGGTGGGGCTTGAAACCAAAGAAACGTGAGGCTGTCTTTCAACCTGAATTCATCGAAGACTTGCGATACTGGGTGGAGAATGACCACAAATTAGCCTCGCGCGCCTTTGAATTGATCGAAGCCATCCTGCGCGAACCATTTGAAGGCATGGGAAAACCCGAACCGCTCAAATACCTTGCGCCCGGTTGTTGGTCAAGACGGCTGACACAGGAACATCGTATTGTCTATCTTGTGCGCGATGACCGCATTGATTTTCTCCAGGCACGCTACCATTACAGCAAATAGTTTTCTCAGACCTCCGAGTTCTTACGAAGCATCCTGTGGATGAAGAACTCGGAGGTCTTCATTTTGCGGTCAATTTAATTCTTCGCGCCTTTATATATGGAAGAAGTCCCTTCGTTCCACAAAACCTTTTGCGTAATTCCGCTGATCTTCCAATCTGTGTTTTGCGCGACCAACTGGAATGTATAGATGCAGTGTGTGATGAAATCTTCCTTGTCCGTTTTGCGCCAAACGACCATCGAAGCGCGGCAGGTGGCGTTGGTTGAATCGATGAATTTTATTTCGTAGTTGCTTACCAAATGTTGGATCTTCAAAGGATCCAATCCCTCGCGGCGCAGTCTCACATATTCCTTAACAGAGATCACCTCGGGCTGCGTGCCGCGCAGGTCAGAATAATCTGAGTAGAACGTTTCGGTAAAACAGGATTGCAGCCCCTCCCAATCTTTCACATCAAAGCTGTTGGCAAAATGAGCGATCAATTCCTGTATTTTGATTCTGTCTTCCATGGGTACCCTTCCTTTATATTTACGTTGAGTAATTTCTCAAAAATCAATTAATTACCGCATATCGTTACAGCGGTATTTTATTAACATTCGTCAGGACAGACCTACTTAATCAACTCAGAAAAATTCAAACCAGAAGCCTTGGCGTACAATGCAAAGTCGGCGTATAGGGTGTCATCGGCAGTTTGCAACTCGTCCAAGCCGTACACCGTTTGAACGGCGGCTTTGCCCTCGGGCGTGAGCATCAGATCAATGAAGGCGCGCTGGAGCACGCGGCGCATTTCAAATGGCAATGAATTGGCGAGCGAAATATTTTCATACGGAATGACCTTGGGCACACGCCAAATAACAACGACCCGATCCATCACATCAGAATAATCAGCTTCAAGCGCCGGCAGATCACGCGCATCAATAAACGTAGCGCCAAAGTTGCAGATGTCATCCGCATAAACGGCGCGGACTACATTCAACTGGCCTTCGAGGAAAGCCGCGCTTCGCATCTCAACCTGAGCCTGAGTCAGCAATCCGAGCGGCACGACATACCCTGATGGTGAGGTCGCGTCACTCCAACACGGTTTTTTATCCTGAAATTGTTTTAGCGCAGTGGCGGCGTCGGCTGTATTTTCGTCACGCTCGGCATCGTAATACGAGATAAATTTGCTCTCGCGGTTGGCAATGAATTGAGCGCCGTAAAAAGCCTGCCCAGCGCGCAGGCTCGCAAGGATGGCAACAGCCGAGTCATTTTCACGCGCAAGCAAATATCCAAACGGAGAAAGCGATGCAATGTGCGCGTTGTCTTTGCCCAGCGCATCCACAAGAACAGCCTCAGAGGATGGGGCAACGGTCACCAGTTTGTAGCCTGTGTGAGATTCGATGAAAGCCGCGATGACTTCGCCAGCCGAGATCATCTCAGCGCTGGGACGCGGAGAGGGTCCCAAAGCGAGGATCAATGGATTTTGTTCAGTACCCAGCTCGGGCGGGGCAATGGTCGCTTGTATCGAATTGGGAGTCTGCGTCGCGGCAGCGGTCGAAACTGGTGTGGGAGTCCCCAATATCAATTGAACAGGAGATGAACATCCAAGAATTGCGAGTGAGAGGGCGAGGAAAAGTTTTTTCATTTTACAGAACTGTATGCTCACAATCATACTATATTGCTATAATAAGACAAGTTATGGAGTAAAAAAGAATTATCATGAAAAACACTTTAAACACAATTATGTCCATCGTGATCCTGGCCGTGCTGGCGGCGGGCGTTTATTTTATTGTAAAGACCGTACGTGAAAGCGCAGCGGCGGCGGCAGATGCGGCAACTGCCCCATTTGAGCAGGTCAATCAGGCGAACCAGGCTTTGCAGACTCAGGTCTCGCAGATGATTAATCCTACGCCAACAATCATTGTTGACCCAGTGACTTACATCACCAATGTGCAATCACTAGCCCGGCTTGAGACGATTAAATACAGTGTGGAGCAGGTTGTTACATGCGAGATCAATCAGGAAGGCCCCTTGAGTATGTTTCTAGGCGATAAAGTGCTGTTTGTTGGTCACGGTCTTGTAATTGCCGGAATAGACATGGAAAAAATTCAGCCCGCCGATATGCGTTTGGGCGGCGATACTTTATATGTGAGATTGCCTCCCGCCGAGATATTTGTGGCCACACTGGATAATGACAAGTCGTATGTCTATGACCGCGAGACTGGTCCTTTTGCTGGGACAGATGTAAATCTGGAAACGAGTTGCCGCCAGGCGGCAGAAGATAAAATTCGCCAGAGTGTGCTTGAAGATGGTATTCTGACACAGGCCCAGGCGAATGCTGAAAATTATTTATTCAAGTTTTTTAGCTCGCTCGGCTATAAGACAATTCAATTCGAGCATTAGAGATACCTCACCCTAGCCCTCCCCTAAAAAGGAGAGGGAACTCCCTTCCCTAAAAAGAGGAAGGGAGTTCAGAATTTGCCCCTCCCCTTTTTAGGGGAGGCTGGGAGGGGTTTGGGTCTTACGGTGTGCAGCTTACGGGGAAATTGACCTGCTCGATGATTTCATTTGGCGTGAAGATGTGAAGTTTTACCCAGTATTCATTGGGCGCGCCAATTTGATAATAGTCGTTGATGACCTGCTTCCCCGCTTCTTCAAAAACAAGGATGACATTATCAGACGAGACGCCCGTGCTGGCTTCCCATCTCCATGTGACGAATGTGGGTCCGTTGGTGGTGATTTCGGCTTCGAGAAAAACGGTCTGCGGAAATTGGTCACAGTTGACTACGATGCGGTTTGGCTCGGCGCGCAAATTGGTTCCAGTGACAGTGACCGCCGGTGGCTGTGTGACAGGAAGTTCATCCACGGCGCCTTGTGTTTCGGTCACATTGGCTGAGACCCAGCAAAAACCGTTTGGGTTGCCGGGGTCACGGATGTACCACCAGGTGAGTGATTCGTTCCGCCCAACCACACGCGCAGATTGTCCCTGACGTAATTCGTTGATCAGTTCATAAACGGTTCCCGGGCCAAACCTGCAATTGATCAACTCATGGGTTACGCGTAAATCTACTCGGGCAGGCGTGGGAGTGGGCGTCAGGCTAGGTATGGATGTAGGGATTAATAAGGTCGCTGTGGGGACGGCGGCGGTGGGCGCTGGCGTGGCAGTGGCGCAAGCTGACAATAAAATGGAAATAAGTCCTGTAAGCAGGACGCGGCGTTTCATTCTTCCTCCTTGGAAATACAAAGCGCATCATCTCTAATCGCTTTGTTCATCTACTACAATACTACAACTGGTCACCTCAGAAATACAATCCTGAGTATTTCTGAGGTCATGGCTTTTGCAAGGTCAGGAAATTCTTAACGCGAATTACTCGAAAAGTGCGAATGAACGCGAATTTTTTTTCTTTTCGCGAAAATTCGCTACCTTCGCGCCTTTCGCGTTAAGACTGCGCCACAAAATTAAGAATTCGTCAACGGACTTTGGAAAAACCATGTTTCTGAGGTAAGGTCTACCTGCTATAACAGTAGGAATCGGTATTTGTTACGGTCTTGCGGGCTTATTTGAGGGGGAATAGTACCCAGGAGTGATGCTATTATTTACCGCGAGCGAGGGTGAAGAAAAACGTGGCGCCTTTTCCCACTTCACTTTCCACCCAGATCCGGCCGCCGTGGACTTCGATGATGCGCTTGGCGAGAGCAAGCCCCACGCCTGTGCCTTCTGATTTTGCATCCAACTTGTTGAATAAGCCAAATATACGCTCGTGATATTGGGGCGCGATGCCGATGCCATTATCTTTGACGAAAAACACGAGCCGCTCGCCCTCTTCGCCCTGTTGACCGATCTCAATCCACGGGGCAGATTCGTCGCTGATATATTTGGATGCGTTGTCGATTAGGTTTTGCAGGAACTCTATCAGACGCTGACGATCTCCCTCGACGGCTGGCAGGCTCGGCTGAATCTGAACCGTGACTCTACCCGCTTCAAGCTGCCCGTGGACAATTTCCAAGGCTTCGCGTACAAGGTCATCAAAAAGAACTTTCTCCGGCGGGTTGACGATGCGACCGATGCGCGAGAGTTCAAGAAGTTCCTTGAGCAGCAGGTGCATTTTATCCACTGCGTCTTGAATACGCTGGATGTCTGTCAGCACGCGGGTTGTGTTGCCAGAAATTGTGTCCGCTTTTAGATACCCCAAAAAGCCGTTGATCGTGACCAACGGCGATTTCAGGTCATGTGAAATGGTGTAGGTGAAGCGTTCGAGTTCGGTGTTCTTTGATTCAAGTTCCTTGATAAGTTTTTCGCGCATGAATAGTTCATTTTGTAGTTCGGTGAAGAGCCGCGCATTTTCCAGTGCAATTGCAACCTGGTTGGCAAATGTGACAATGAGTTTGGCATGGTGCTCGTTGAATTGATTTTTCTGCCTGCCGTCGAGGGCGATCAGTCCCATGATCTTTCCATGCGCTTTCAGCGGAAATACCAGCCACGAGTTGATGTAGGTGTGAGGTTCGATTTGAAAATCCAACAGTTCTTCCTGAACATTGTTGTTCAAGACGTATGGAACTTCGCCCCTGATGATGGGCAAAGCGGCGCTTGCATCATCAGTATTAAATTGATAATTTGAATCCTGAAAAACAGGGGGCAGATCACGTCCGATAATAAATTTTTGCGTCTCGCCTTCCACCTTCCAAACAGATGCGCTGTCATAGGGGATGACGCGTTTGATCTGATCCAGAATATGCTGAACGATCTCAAAAAATTCAAATGTGCCGACAATGGCGGCAAAGCTCTCGCGCAAGGTTTCAGACTCGGCATTTTTGACGGCGAGTTCGTCAATCAATTGTTCGCGTTCGATCTCCGCTTGTTTGCGTTTGGTAATATCGCGTTGAATGCCAAAGAAGCCTGTGATGCGCTTTTGCTCATCGTACAAACAAACATACTCGCCTTCAAACCAGGCGGGAGTGCCATCTTCCCGGCGTTCATAAGTTTCAGTACGCAGGTGACCATTGTCAAATAATTGCCTGCGCAAAGAAAGTCCCTGCTGTGGGTCGTGAACAAAAATATCGCTGGAAGTAAGGTTGAGGAATTTTTCGCGGGTTGTGCCGTATTGTTCCAGCAAGGCATTATTAACATCTGTATAACGCTGATGGGTGAAGATGTGGTTTAGTATTTTTTCCTTGTCAACGGAATTGTCCCATTTTTGAGATTCATCGAACATACTAAAGAAAAAGCCATCCAAAGATTGGTTGAAAAAAGCGTGAAGCCGCTGTTGGTTATTCCGCAAATCCGCTTCTGCCTGCTTGCGCTCGGTGATGTCACGCAAAATCCCTTCGTGGTAAATAACGTTCCCTTCACTGTCATGGACATAATGTCCGTGGTCTTCCACCCAAATCTCGGAGCCGTCTTTGCGGCGCATACGAAATTCGTCCGCTTTTTCCTGCCCAGTATTCAGGAATATACTTTCACGCTCTTCAGGCTCAAAATACATTTTTCGCTTAATATCAAGCGCCAGCATTTCCTCTTTGCTGTCATAACCAAATATCCTAACCATGGCTGGATTCACATCTAAAAACCTGCCATCGTGACTGCTTCGATATATCCCATCCAAAATACCATTGAACAATTCACGGTTGCGTTCCTCGCTTTCCCGCAAAACCTGCTCAGCTATTTTACGGTCAGTAATATCCTCAACCGTTCCTTCAAAATACAGGGTATTCCCCTCCGCATCGCGGATGGTTTGTATGTTGGCCGAAGTCCAAAAAGTTGAACCATCCTTGCGATAATCCTGTGATTCAAAACCCTTGACCAGATTTCCCTCTTCGAGAAGACAGCGCAGGGTCTCTCTCAGAGTTGAGTCGGTATAAAGTTGAGATGAAATATCCGTAGTGCTTTGGATCATATCTTCGGGAGAATCGAACCCGTACATGCGCGCCATGGACGGGTTGACATTAAGAAAGCGCCCGTCTGGTGTGCTTTGAAAGATGCCGTCAATGGCATTCTCAAAAATATTGCTATATTTTTCCTCGGCTAGTTTTCGTTCTGTGAGTTCTTTTTGTAATTGCTGGCTGCCCTGAAACAAGGTCTCTGTTAAAAGGCGGGCGATGAATGCAGTCGCAAGGATTGCCATTGAGGCGGCAAAGAAATCTTCGGGAATACTTTTTAGATGAGCGGTGGGTGTGTAGACTCCGTATATTTCCCCAAAAACAAGCCAGGCAAGACAGCCAACGGTGAACAGCGTCAGAAAAGCCAGGGTTCGTTTCCGTGTGACCAGACTGGCAATGATCAGGATGGCGGGAAACGCAAGGTTGCTGATCTGATGAATTCCCAACCCAGTAGTTGCCAACAGTGTCATCAAGGAAAGCAAAGTAACCGCAAGCAAAATGGATGCCGACTCAAATTTTTTGAAATAAATCAGAAAAAGGGACGCCAGAATCGGCACGAGGCTGACCGCGATAAATATTGCAGATAATATTTTGTCTGTAAGAAAAGAAATAACGATTCCAACAATTGCGCACAGCAATGTAATTGCGATAAACCAGTGGAATATCTGTGTGACACGTTTTGTGTCTCCATAGACATCCAGCGGGTGATATCCTGTTTTTTGAGGAGCGGATGCGGGCATATTATCTCTTTTCTTTGGTTCGGTTTGTGATTTCATAGGGAGGTGATAATGATTGTACCCGTGTACTTGCGCGCGCATAAAAAAAAGGGGCGGAGTGCTTTGCAAGCTCCGCCCCTGCCAAATTCTAATGTGTCTCTTGTAAATTATCTCTTCAACTGACGATACTTTACGCGATGCGGCTGTAAATCCTTGCCGAATTTTTCCATCATCATTTCTTCGTAATCAGACCAGTTGCCGACGTACATCTTGGCAATGGATTCGCCTTCGAAGGCGATGATGTGGGTGCAGATTCTATCGAGGAACCAGCGGTCATGGCTGACGACGACAGCGACACCTGCGTATTCTTCGAGGGATTCTTCCAAAGCGCGCAGGGTGTTCACATCCAAATCGTTGGTCGGTTCATCGAGCAGCAGGACGTTCGCACCTTCGGTCAGGGTCTTGGCGAGATGGACGCGGTTGCGTTCACCACCTGAGAGCACGCCGACTTTCTTTTGCTGGTCTGCGCCCATGAAGTTAAACGAGGAACAATATCCGCGGGCGTTGATCTTGCGCTTACCAAGTTCGAGACTCTCTGCGCCCTGTGAGATTTCTTCGTAGACGGTTTTCTCAGGGTCGAGGGTGCGGGTTTGGTCAGCGTATGCCAACTTCACGGTTTCGCCGATCTTGATCGTGCCGCTGTCAGGAGTTTCCTTGCCCGTAATCATCTTCAAAAGCGTGGTCTTGCCTGCGCCGTTGGGACCGATGATGCCGACAATACAACCAGGCAAAATGGATGCAGAAAACCCGTCAAGGATGAGGCGGTCATCGAAGGACTTCGTCACCTTGTCAAATTCAAAAACCAAATCGCCGAGGCGCGGGCCAGGCGGGATGTAAATCTCCAGTTCTTCGCGGCGCTTCTCGGCTTCCTGTCCGAGCAATTGTTCGTAGGAAGTGACACGCGCCTTACCCTTGGATTGACGCGCCTTGGGCGACATGCGAATCCATTCGAGTTCACGCGAGAGAGTCTTCTGGCGCTGACTTTCAGCCTTCTCTTCGTTGGCGAGTCTGTTTTCTTTTTGCTCGAGCCACGAAGAATAATTACCTTTGTATGGAATTCCAAATCCGCGGTCGAGTTCCAAAATCCAGCCGGCCACGTTGTCGAGGAAATAACGGTCATGTGTGACGGCGATGACGGTACCTTTGTATTCGCGCAGGTGATGTTCGAGCCACGCCACAGACTCGGCGTCGAGGTGGTTGGTCGGCTCATCGAGTAGCAAAATGTCTGGTTCGCTGAGCAGCAATCGGGTAAGCGCGACGCGCCTTCTTTCTCCGCCAGAAAGAATCTTAATCGGCGTATCGCCCGCAGGACAACGCAGCGCATCCATCGCCACTTCAAGATGACTGTCAAGATTCCAGGCATCGTGCTTGTCGAGTTGATCCTGCAGCTTGGCTTGCTCGGTGACGAGCGCGTCGAAGTCTGCATCGGGTTCGGCGAATTTGGCGTTGACTTCATCGAAGCGCGCGAGCATTTCGACGATGGGAGCCACCGCCTCTTTCACAACCTCGATGACTGTTTTTGTTTCATCGAGTTTTGGTTCCTGTTCGAGAAAGCCAACCGTGTAGCCTTTCGCCGCGGAGATTTCGCCGATGTATTCATTGTCAATGCCCGCCATAATGCGCAGCAGCGTAGACTTGCCCGCGCCGTTGAGACCGAGCACGCCGATCTTGGCGCCATAATAGAAGCCGAGCGAGATATCGCGCAGGATCATTTTGTTACTAGCTGGGATCATACGTCCCACTTTGTTCATTGAATAGATTACAAGGGATTCATTTGCCATAATGGGGTGATTTTATCAGAGAGTGGGAAATAGAGAATGGAGAATGCAGGGCTTTCTCAAAGTTGCCTGACGAGCATCTCTCCGCCCATAATTTCTATGCACACGCACAGACCAACGCGGGTGGCGCCAACATGCGACCCTGGCTCTCCTCCATATTTGCGACTAGTGAAAAGGGAAAAATCCCGAATTTTTGAAGTTCGGGATTTTTTGTTTGTTGCGAGCGCTTTGTACGATACGTCCCACTTTGTTCATGGAGTAGATAATCTATTTGATACCTGTATTTATGAGAATATTCTCATTTTCAATTTTTACTATTTATTTGTGCCTTGGCAAACTTTTCAAGTAAAACTTTGCTTGGATGATTTGCTAAGGAAACCAGTTTATTTGCCAATGCAACAGGAATAATTGCATCATCATACATAGCGCAGCGAAGTTTTTGCATATTCAATATGATTTCATTGATGTTTTTGTATTGATCTAATTTTGGATTTATAACAACCCTACTATTTGGCACAGGTACAGTCAAAACTAAAATTTGACTGTCTGCCGAATGAAAAATTACTTTTCCTCCATAGTAGGCTGTTGACCCATAGCGCATTGTCTCAGGATTACCAGGAACAATATATTTGTAAATATATTGGTTGCTCAGAAGTATAAAATCACCCTTTTTAAGTAAAGTCTTGTCGTCATTAGGAAGGCAAATTTGCTGTGCATGATCGACAAATGCTCCGCTTTTTTCAATCCCAACAAGAAATAAATTTCTTTTGCTTTGCAAATAATTGGTCAGCTCTCTCATTGGTTTGTGCATATTCGCAGTTTGCCCTGAAAAGCTTAAAGGCCCATCAGCAATAAAGAGAAATTCATTTAATAAACTTGGCTGAAGTTGAAAGATTGATTTTATAAAATGAACAAGAATGAGTTGTTCTATCAACCTTGTGACATAGCCTAATATCCCTGCTGCGCCTTGATCTTCATCTATAGCTTCATGTAGTCGAAACACATCTGTAAGATAAATGGTTTCCCCTGCCATCTCAAAAGTAAAATCGTTTTTGATGTCATTTCTGACAAGCCTTATACTCCCCCCATCTCCATTAGGGTCACTACCTAAAACATATTCATCCTTTGGCTCATCCTTATATTTTTCAAAAATGAGCCATTCCAACGTCTCCATAAAAGAATGACCATCTCTTTTTTCCATGAAGAAATCGTAGATAACTTTCCTTATTGAGTTTTTCAAAGAGTCTTGAGATTTTGATTTGACATTCCTGATAGGGAGCGCCAGCTTGAACCTTTGAAGGTCGTGCAACTTGTTCATGTCTTCAGGAAAGATAAATGGTTTTTCTGACAGGTCTTCTAAATCTTTAACTAGGAAAAGTACCGCCCCGAATTGAAAGAAAGCAATTTGCGAAGAAGGAAATTGCTTCTTCACTTCAACAATTGTATATCCTCCATCAACTGCCAATAGATGTTTTATTGGGTTCTTCATGTCATTACTTAGGGTGTGCGTAAACTCGGAAAAACTATCTATTAAATCAATAGCTGCTGGGGGAAAATCACATTTTGCAAGAAAATTTTGCACAAAAGTATCTTGAATAATATGGGTGTGATTGGTTTTAGCTGCCCATTCATCTGGTTTTGGACTTCTGCTTCGAATTGCCATTGAACTATTCCTTGTTTGCTAAGAAACGGTCAACTTGCACGGGAACAACAAATGGATTTGTGTACGTTTTCATGCGGACAAAACCCTTATCATTTCCTGCGCTGAATTTGAGCAGTGATTCTGCAAAATCTGAAAAATCGTAATACTTTCTAAGTTCTTTCAACTCATCATCATTGTTTAGATGAGAGATGAACCAGTTTTGAGTATTTTTCAAGATATTTGAACTGATAGAGCTAACTTCTTGTGTCGCGTAAATCATGCCCAGATGAAGCTTGGCACCTTCTTTGGCTAGACGGTTGTATATATCGCTCAGGTCTTTTTCCTCTTTCTTTGGGAAAATGTTGTGAGCTTCCTCAAAGTAAAATTGAACGAAATTGTTAGGAAGATTTTTTGTGAAACGATCTAATGAATCGACAAAAACAGCTCTGGTGATTTTTTCAGCATATAGATTTCGAATGCTTTCTTCGCCTTGAGAAAGGTCAATTATTATAATTTTTCCACCACGCAATGCCTGAAGAATTTCACTCTCAAAAGACGTTTCAGAATGTGGTGTGTGAAGTTTTATAAATTCTTTTAGCAGCCTAAAGCCACTATAACTTGCTTGTTTTTGTGGTGCTGGCTTTCTTGTCAAAAATATAAGAAGAGCTAACATATCCTCATCAAAGAATGGTCTTTCTTTACTTTTTTGATATTCTTTAAATTTTTCCTTGTGTTCATCGGAAGCTATAGCGTCGTAAATTTCCGCAAACCAAAGCGTGGCTTGTTCTAGTGTGATACCGTTATGGGGTTTTACATCAGGAAGAATTTTATTTACGGTGTCTATGTCCCCATAGAACTTAACTGTTTCACTACCAGACGGCACAGGAAAACCAGCTTGTTTTAGACAACATTTGTAAATAGCAATTTTTTTATCGTAAGCTATGGCTGCGTTGCGCTCATCGCTTGTCTTTTTATCTGGGCTATTATGATAATTTTCAGGTTGATTTAGGTCAATTGTACGAAAGCCCTTAATGTAAGTTGGCTCTTGGTTTGACAATCCATTAGCAATTAACTGAAATCCAGCTTGGATTTCTTTGAAGAAGTTGATTTTGAGAACTTTGAATCCTTCAGACGTTTTGTCTACTATTGAATACCTTTCAACAGATTCTTTGTATAGTTCATATATGGCCGTCCCTTCATCTTGGAGATTGGGGTTTGCATATTCTCCGTTGATGTCAAAAATGATTTGACCTATAGGAAAACGCGGGGCCCCTTCTTTTGTGAAAGGCGATTTATCATCTGAAGTTGGAAACAGGGGGGTTTGTTGTGTATTTCCATGTGCGGGAACCTTTTTAGGCAAAGATTTAACAGGAGCTTTTTTTGAGATTTCTGCTGTTGCTTCGATTATTTTTTTAACGGTATTTGACTTTCCTGTTCTCGTCATACCAAAAAGTGCAGTTCGTTTTCCAATAAAATCTTTTGGGCTTATATAAACTTCCACGTCTTTGTCTTCTAATTGAAAACGGCGGCTTGAACTGTACCTAACTGTTCCAATTCGAAATTCATTCTCATTTCCTGCAACAACTTCGTCTTCTCGTTGATTGACAATCCTCTTGAGAACTTTGTCTGTTGCTTTATAGACACTATAGTTATTGGCTGAGTAGAAATTCTCTATATCTGCGCCAAACTCTGTGATTTGTATTTCTTTTCCATCCACCATCTTTTTTACGCGATAAAAAGAGCCTAGAATTCTGCACTCTAGCCCAGAAAAACTGAATTCGTATCTTGTGAAATCATCTAGTTTGCTAGAGTCACCGTTACCAGCCCGTCCGCTTATATCAGTTCCTTCTTTGTAATACTCAATCATCGAACTGACAATATCATTATCTGTAGGTAGTTTAGTCGGCATTAAAGCCCTAAGTAACAATGCTTCTTCTACTCCCTTTTCACCATCATAGAACGCAAGAAGGAAGGCTCCTTGCGGAATACCTTTTGCTCTGTGCTTCCAAGCGTCAGAAACTAGGATGTTTGCTTTTTCATATCCTAAATGAAAAGGACGCCCGATAAAAAGGCTTTCGTCTCGTCCTTCTTTAAAAATATTGGCACTTGCAATGTCTTGTAGAGAATTTTTGAACATTATTTAGCCCTCATACTTTCTTTTTTTGTTTCAGCAGTGTTTGCTGGGTTTTCAAAGCGAATCAGCGAGCTTTTTGCATATTCTTTGTTGGCTTCTATTGATAGCCATTTACGATTTAATTTTTCAGCACAATACCCTGTTGTGTTGCTTCCTGCGAATGGGTCGAAGATCAAATCGTTTTCTTCTGTAAGAAATTCTATAAAGAAATTTACAAGACCCCCATTCATTCGTGCAGGGTGTGGAGTTATCCCTCTTTCTCGGCAGGTGCGAAGGAAGTGATCGTTGGAGCTTGTGTTGGCAAAGCTGAGCACATTGTGAGGAAGTCGAACTTCTCGGCCTTCGTCCAAAGAATCTAGCTCGAAAAAATTGTGGGCAATACTTCCGCCATTATCTTTAGAAAAACCGTCAGAACTAATATTATGCTCAGAAGGTCGTTTTCCTGCATTATATTTTTTTGTTTTTAGCAAGCGTTGCATGCTTTTACTGTAAGGTCTTAATGCCTTAGAGTTATCAGCCTTGGGATAATCTGATTTTGCTATCCACCATATATGAGTATAACTATCCACAGTTCTAATTCTATTAACTGTTACCCATTGAGCAGGAGAAGGCAGCTTTGCTGGATTGTAAGCAATAAATTCCTGAATAAGTCTTAAGTTAGCACTTTGATTTTCAACTAATGCTAGCAAACTTTTTAGATGAAGTAGTGACTGCACTGGTCTTTTAGGCTCCCAAGCATTTCCAATTTCAATAATTAGAGATCCATCGTCTGTTAGTAAATCAGAAAATATTGGAGCCAAATCTGTAAACCATTTTAGATAAGTCTCTCCCGTTAGATTTCCATACATTTTTTTGCTATTTAAGGGAAATGGAGGAGAAGTAACGATTAAGTTGATTTTATTTTTATAATGACGCTTTAAATACGAAGAAAATAATTCAACCGAATCTCCAACAATCATTTTACCTAAGTTTGTCTTATAGAGTTCTTGATTCATAAATAATGATTTCCCATTTTTTGACCAAGCGCAAGTATAGCATTTTTATTTCATATTTTTTATAATTGTTCATCGTTTGAAAGGTCGTGCTTTTTATGGATAGGTGTTTTGGGTATGTGTGCCTCAATCTCTCTATCCTTTCCCTTTTGGGCATCTACCGCTCTGCCCCGCTCAGGTATGCTTCGCAACTGCCAAATAAAACCTCACCCCAATCGTCACATTTTTTTCAGCGGGACAATAGCGCCCTATCATGAGAGCAATTCAAAAGAGGGTAAAATATTGCAATAAATTTACGTCTTTACCGTAAGGAGTTTGATATGACCATCCACGAAATTGAACAAGCGATCACAGAACTTTCACCCCAGGAATTGGCGCGTTTTCGTCACTGGTTTGATGAATTCGACGCTCAAGTTTGGGACGAGCAATTTGAAAGTGACGCCAACTCTGGCAAGTTGGACAAGCTCGCCAACAAAGCGATCACAGATTTTCGCGCGGGCAAAGCCAAAGAATTATGAGACACTTCGCCAGCCCATCATTCTGGGAGTTATACGAGAAACTCCCTGCCGCAATTCAGGAACTGGCAGACAAGAATTTTGAACTACTCAAGGCTGACCCAAAACATCCGTCCCTGCATTTGAAAAAAGCAGGGAAATACTGGTCAGCACGGGTGGGAATAAAGTACCGCACTCTCGGCATTGAAATTGATGAAGGCATATTGTGGTTCTGGGTCGGCATACATGCCGAGTATGACAAAATGTTGGAATAAAAACAGAAATGTCCTGAGGACTCAGGGCGTTTCTGTTTTGAATGGCTATTTCTGGCGTGGATGTCCATCCCGTTAAATTGAAAGAGCCAGTGCGCCAACACCGGCTCTTTCAATTTGCTTCTTAGGAGGAGAAGATGACTCAACTTTATCACTCACCTCCAAATCATGCTGGACGCAACCCCTACGCCACCCACACGTTTACGCAACGATTTTTATGAGCCTTTTCTAAGCAAGCCAGTCTCCTATTTACCATTCACTATTCACCAGTCACTACTCCACGCGAATATGCCCGAAAAACAATCAGGGAACAAAAAGCCGGTCGTGACTGCATCACAACCGGCTTTTTGTTTATGCGTAACCGATGTAAATCTTATTGCGGCTTGGCAATTTTTACTTTAAACTCCGCCTTGTATTCCTTTTCATCTACGTGCTTATAAATTGCGAAGATGGTGACCGTCTTTTCTTCGGCTCCATCCAGGTCAGGGGCAGTAAAGTTTATGCTGCTGCCTTTCTTATTTTTATCAAATGTGCCCTTACTGTCATCGCAGTCCCATACCGCCCCGTCCAAATTTATGGCATCTTCGCCAATTTTCTCGATCCTCTTCTCCAATTTCAGCGGAATAACGCTTGCAGGATTCACAGTCGTATTCCCAGTGATCTTGAACAACTTTAGCTTGATCTCTTTGAATTGGGTGGAGGAAGGTTCACCTTTAAGATAGGCTCTGACGACCACGCTTTTGCCATCATCGTTTACATCATCAGGTGACTTGTAAGTGCCTGTACCTGCTTCCATCGTGCCAATATTGGCGGTCCAAACAACATCCATCACCGGGTCTGTTTTAAAGGTATAGGTATCATTGAGCAGCATCACATCGGGCGAAGATACAGCCACTTCGAATCCCATTTCAGCCAGTGTCCAGGCGCTTGTGAATAAGTATTTTGCAATGATATCCAATTGCTTTCTAGCCACACGACCATAAAAGCCCAATATGAAGGCAATTCCAACTTTTACCAGTGCATCAAATTTTGAGAAATCCACAGCGATGCCCAAGTCACCAACCTTCTCTCCTGCACCCATATCAATTTTCAAATTCATCAACAGCCACATGATAACAACTGTCAGGATGGGCGCCCTAATCAAGGTAATGATGTACCAGTAGGTGCTTTTTATGAAATCATTCTGATTATCGGCTTCCGGTTTTTCATTTATTTTCGGGTAATTGACGGCTATCTGACCCAGCAAATAAAGGGCAGCGCCGATCAAGGAAGCCAACACCCACTGTAAAGGTTCGAAAGTCTTTAATAATTTTTTGATCTGTTCGGTTTGTTCAGGGGTTAATTGATTGACCGGTGTTGGTTTATCCGTCACCAATGCCGCAAGGTTATTCAAGGGCCAGTATTGATATTGAACGGCAAGTAAAAAGTAGAGACTGACCCCAAATACCAACACCAACACCAGAAACAACCACCAGGCTCTATTTTTTTGTTGCGTATCGGTGGATTCATTAGCAGTAGCCATTTTATACTCCTTATATTTTTACAGGCTGACCTGTAATATTAGGAACTGGAGGGAAAATGCGAGATGTCCTCAAGGATGCTTTTCAGCCCATTCCAGTATGACAGAAAACGATATTTGGCATTCCCATGCAAATCTGGATCCTCCTTTATGCCCGTTGATTTTTTTATCTGATTCCAGACAACAACCGGAATCTTGAAAGGCAAATTGCGGTAAAAGCCTAAAATAAAAGCCACCGCCATCCAAAAGACAGCAGGGCTTTTTTGCAGATCAAGTTCAAAACCATAATCATTTAATTTCAAACCAGGAAACCAGACCGGTAAATACCAGACCAACCATAATATTCCCCACCCAAGTAGAATTCTCCAGACTGCCACCAGGAATTTTTCCGATTGCTCCGTCGAAGGCAAACACCTAACCAGGGATCCAATACTCAACCACATCAAACAAAGCAACAGAATATTCCAAACATCATGGGTCTGGTATGGCGTCTCATGGTTCCTTCCAATCGCCGCAGAAATGGAAAGCAACAGAATAAGCAATATGAGTTTTAGCCAGTTGTCCATAGAAGTTGACATTACTCACCTTCAAACCATATAGAATGCCCCAAATGTACCGCTAAAAATATGGCAATTACCGCCTATAAATCCTTAAATACATAATAATGAAAAATAAAGGTTTGTCAATATAATCTTCATTTCAAAATATCGTACCTACATTGACAATGTCACATTTCAAAACCCTTTACCACAAAGTCCACAAAGGGTCACAAAGGAGAGCAAAATGCTAAAACCAAAGGTTTCCTTCGTGTACCTTTGTGCCCTTTGTGGTTAAGAACTTTGGTTTCAGCCTTAATGTGACATCGTCAATCTACTCACAGCGCATCGAATACTTCGCCGCAGGCACTGGCAAACCAAAAGCCTCAACCACAGGTACACCGTCCCATTCAGCGGGGATGGGAAAGCCGAGCGCGTAAGCGGCCGTGGCGGCGGTATCGGTGGTGTGAACGGGCATGGTCAACGCCCCAGCCTGTACCCCCGGCCCAGAAACGATCCACGGGATGGTCATATCTTCGGGCATACTCGAGCCGTGCGTCATGTCATGTCCGCCGTGGTCGGCTGTGATGATCAACAGAGTTTCGTCACGCAGTCCGCGCGCATCCAACTCGGTCAGCAGATCACCGATGGCTTCGTCCGCGCGGAAAATGACGCTGAACTGCTCGGGCGAAAGCCAGCCGTAGACATGTCCCATCGCATCCGTTGTCGCAAAGTGGATGAAGAGCACGCCAAAATCCTGCGGAAAATCTGCCAGCAGATTCTGCATGATGACCTTATCCCGATCATTGATATAGACAAACGTATCCACGCTGGCGGTATCGGTCACTTGCTGCAATTTTTCCTTGCCCACGTACATCACAGTCTGCATGCCCGCCGCATGTGCCAGGTCAAACAGATCAGTCCCCAGCGCGATCCCATTTTCGGGAATGTAATCATTCCAATCCACGCCATGTTTGGCTGGGCACAATCCCGTCAACATCGAGGAATGAGCGGGCAGAGTCCCACTGCGGCGGATGGTCTGCGCGGTCAACGAGTAGGCGCTGGTCTTCATCAACTCAAGCAGATTTGGCATCGGCGCAAGTTCGATGGCGTCCGGTCGCAGCCCATCCACACTGAGGATGAGTACCCGCTTTATCGCGCGCTCAGGCGTCGGGACAGTTGTTACAGTTGCCGTGGGCTGTGCAGTCGCTGACGGTGATGGGCTTGGCGTAAACGCGGCTGTTGGCGGCACAGTCACACCCACTGGGCTGGATATGTTGCACCCAAGCAAAAACAACAAAGTAACGACGAGAACAGCAGAAGAACTTCTAATTTTCATTCGCCTGATTTTAATGGGAATTTGATAAAGCAAACACACTTCCCCCCCAATTTAATTCAGACACAGACAAACGCTGATTCTCGTTTTTTTTAGCGAAAATCAGCGTTCTCAGCATCCAGGTTTTGAAATGCACATCAGTCTGCCGCCTGCATCTGCCGATATTGTTTGAGCACCTCCCAGCCTGCCAGCCTGCTGTTGGCTTCATCATATACTCGCCATTTTAGACATTTCAAACTGGAACCCAAAGTCAGCGGTTTGACGTGAAATACAGGATTTTCCCAATATGCCTTTGACAGGTTGTAGTTGGGAATCTTTGATCCCAGATGGTGGATATGATGGAAGCCTATATTCCCGGTGAACCATTGCAACACAGCAGGCAGTTTATAGAATGAACTGCCTTTCATACTGGCTTGGAAATAATCCCACTGAGCATGACGTTCCCAATACACCCCTTCATAATTATGTTGGACGTAAAACATCCAGACGCCTGCGCTGGTTCCAAAAAATAAGACCAGCAGTTGCGCGATCAAATAGTTTCGCCAGCCAAAGGTTAATCCCATGACAGGAATGATCACAGCCAGCGCCAGATTTGTCCACCACACGCTGGCAATTTCGCGCTTGCCCTTCGCGGGCGGAATCCTCTCAGCGACCACAAATACCAACAGTGGACCAACAAGCAGCAGGGCAATTGGGTTGCGCATGACACGATAGCCAATTTTCTTCCACCAGGGCGCATCCAGATATTCCTGAACGGTCATGGTGTACACATCGCCTGTACCGCGACGGTCGAGGTCACCAGATGTGGCATGGTGGATGGCGTGTGCATGCTTCCAACGATGATAGGGTGTGAACGTCAGAATGCCAGTCACAACTCCGAGCAGTTCATTTGCGCGCTGCGATTTGAAGAACGAGCCGTGTCCGCAGTCATGGAAGATGATGAAGGTCCGCACCATGAAGCCGGCTGTGAGAATGGACAGCGGCAACGTTAGCCAGAGTGAAATTTCCACACTGCGTATCGTGATGTAAAACAATACAAAATATGGAACCAGGGTATTTATGGTTTGCCAAATGCTCTTGCGCAGATCGGGGTGAGCGTAAACGGAGACGATTTTCTGCCAGGAGACTTTCCCCTCAAGATCAGTTTTCGTACTCATAGAAACTCCTTTCCCTTTTATTGTATAACAAACCGTGTACGACAAAATTAAAATATGAGCGGGTTCTGTGAGATGGTAAACTCATGACAGAATTCCCAATCACAGAATTACTTTATTGGGATTGATCCTGTTGGATATTACAGCGAAGCAATCTGCTCCAGGATGAGATGGCTTCGTCCCCCACAATAAAAAAGGAAAAACTTATGGAAATCGGCGAAACAATTTATGTAACAACGCGTGAAGAATTCCGCGAGTGGCTGGAAAAGAATCACAAGACCTGCAAAGAGATCTGGTTGATTCAATATAAGAAATTCACCCAAAAACCTTCCATCCCGTATGCGGATGCGGTTGAAGAAGCCATTTGCTTCGGCTGGATCGACGGCTTCGAAAAAGGTATGGATGAGCAGCGCTTTGCCAAACGCTTTACGCCGCGCAGACAAAAATCCCTTTGGACAGATACAAATATTGAACGCGCACGCAAAATGCTTGAGGAAGGCAAAATGACCGAAGCGGGACGGGCAACCCTGCCAAAGGGCGTTTGATCGAAGTTCCAAAACAATCCACAGATTTTGCAGATTTCACAGATTGTTTTTTGGTGGGAAAATCTGCGCGAATCGGCGCAATCTGTGGATAAACATAGCGGCGTTTTTATCGCGCCTCATTGCAAAATAATTCAACATGTTCAAAAAAATAATAAAATTTCTCTGGCGTTTCACTGCCATTCTTAGCCTGTTCGTTTTTCTTGGCTTGTTCTTTCCCAAACTGATCGTCCTGCTGTACGCCGCACCGCGCACATTCACAGCGGATGCCGTCCCTGCGGCGCGTGTGGCAATTGTCTTCGGCGCCGGTCTGCTGCGAGATGGCTCCGCTGGGCCCGTGTTGCGTGACCGCGTGGAAACCGCCGTCACGCTTTATCAACAAGGCAAGGTAAATAAATTGTTGATGAGCGGCGACAACCGGTTCATTGAATACAATGAACCCGAAGCCATGCGGCAATACGCGCTCGATCTCGGCATCCCCGACCAGGACATTGTCCTCGATTATGCCGGACGCCGCACCTACGACACCTGCTATCGCGCCAACGCCATCTTTCAAGTGGATTCAGCCATCCTCGTGACACAAGGTTTTCACCTGCCGCGCGCCTTATTTTTGTGTAACTGGTTCGGCATCGAATCCACTGGCGTGGAAGCGAACAACACCTACTTCCGAAAGATTTCGCGCTTATACTGGCACACACGCGAATTATTCGCCACCACGCAATCTGTCTTGGATGTGGTCGTAACCAAGCCTCTGCCTGTGCTGGGCGACCCTGAGCCAATACCGTAACTATCTTGACAATGTCACATTTCAAAACCTTTAACCACAAAGTTCACAAAGGGGCACAAAGGAGAGCAAAATGCTAAAAACAAGGTTTTCCTTTGTGTACCTTCGTGTCCTTTGTGGTTTAGAACTTTCTTAATGTGACATTGTCGAATTACTCAAAAAGGAAAAATTACATGCAACCCCTTACCGTCATTATTCTCATCGGGCTGGCCGGCGGAATTGCCGTCGGCGTGCAGGCTCCACTTTCCAGCATCATCAACCAGCGGCTGGGC
Source organism: Candidatus Brevifilum fermentans (assembly GCA_945877125.1). GTDB lineage: Bacteria > Chloroflexota > Anaerolineae > Anaerolineales > Villigracilaceae > Villigracilis. The sequence continues at coordinate 56,072 of CAMCQT010000013.1, forward strand.
CCGCTCGAAAGTATTTTTATTGTCCACCTCGGAGGCGCGCTTGCGTCTTTGATTCCGCTTGTAATTTATGGCGGCGGCAAATTAAGCAACTGGCGGAGTGTTCCCTGGTACGCGCTCGGCGCAGGAGCTTTGGGACTCGTGGTGATATTCTCGATGACCTACATGATTCCCCGCATTGGCGTTGCCCCCGCCCTCATCATTTTGCTGGCAGGTCAACTCTTGATCGGCTCTGTGATGGATCACTTTGGGTTGTTGGGCGCAGTTCAGAGACCGATTGATTTGATGCGCGTCGTTGGGCTGGGAGTGGTTTTTCTGGGCGTGTGGCTGTCGGTAAAATAAGGATAAATGAATACTCAAACAGATAAAACTCCCGCAGAACGCCGCGACCCCTACGCGGCGCTGCGCTTCGTTGATTTTCGCCTGCTGCTGACGGGTCGCTTCATCACTTCATTTGGGAATGAAATGCTTTCCTTCGCCATCGCCTGGGAATTATGGCTGCGGACGCACAGCGCGTTTGCCTTGGGTATGGTTGGGCTGGTGCAGGTGATTCCTGTCATCATATTGTCACTGCCTGCGGGGCATGTAGCAGATCAATACAATCGCAGACGCATCGTGTTGATCGCGCAGTTGTCAACGGGGCTGTGCGCGTTGGGGCTGGCATATCTTTCATTTACACAAGGGGCGTTGGTTTTGGTTTATCTGTGTCTGTTCGGCATCGGAGTTGCGCGCGCATTCAACGACCCCGCATCTTCCACACTGGTGCCTGAGACGGTGCCACCGCATCTTTTTTCGAGCGCCGCAACCTGGAACAGCAGTACGTGGCAGCTCGCTTCCATTGTTGGGCCAGCCGTCGCCGGACTGGTCGTGGCGTTTGCGGGCAACGTGACCTACATTTATGTGTTTGATGCAATTGGCGCGATCATCTTCACCATTATGTTGAGCCTCATCAAAGGCAGGCAACTGCCGCTCGCGGCCAAATCAGCCACATGGTCGTCGTTGACCGAAGGTTTCAGATTCATGCGCGACACAAAAGTGATTCTGGCCGCGATCACACTTGATATGTTTGCCGTTTTATTCGGCGGCGCAGTGGCGTTGCTCCCCATTTACGCCACCGATATTTTGCATGTCGGCCCGCAGGGCATGGGCATCATGCGCGCCGCGCCCTCCATCGGTGCGTTGTTGATGGCTTTTGTGATCGCACATTCCCCGCCGATGAAAAACGCCGGGCGGACCTTGCTGTGGGCGGTGGCCGGTTTCGGCGCGTTCACGATCATCTTTGGACTTTCAACCTGGTTCTGGCTCTCGGTGCTGATGCTTGGGCTGTTGGGCGGACTCGACAACGTCAGCGTTGTCATCCGCGGCACACTGCTCCTGACCCACACCCCCGACGAAATGCGCGGGCGCATCTCTGGTGTGAACAGTATTTTTATCGGCATCTCAAATGAGTTGGGAAGTTTTGAATCAGGTTTTGCCGCCGCGTTATTTGGCCCAATCATTGCGGTGGTGGCAGGCGGCATCGGCACAATTTTGGTCGTGCTGACCGTTGCAAAATTTTGGCCCGAAATGCGCAATTTGAAAACGCTCGATGTGCCTGAATGAAAAGTTTTTTAAACACGAAGGACACAAAGGGCACAAAGGAAAAAAACTTTGTGTCCTTTGTGTCCTTCGTGTTTATTTTTTTAGAGACCCTAATTAATCGTATAATCTTTTTAGAGGTGACCCATGATGAACAACCGTCAACTAGCTGATACGTTTACCCTGATCGCCAATTTGTGCGAGATCAAAGGCGAGGTGATCTACGTCATCCTTGCTTATCGCAAGGCTTCTGAAAACTTAATGACCCTCGGACGCGAAGCCGGCGAATATTGGAAAGAGGGAAAGTTAAGAGAAATCCCCGGTGTGGGCAAAGCCATCGCCGAAAAAATTGACGAACTGCTGACTACCGGCAAACTTGAATTTTTGGAAAAACTAAAAGAGGAAGTCCCGGCCAGTTTAGCCGATTGGCTGCAAGTGCCCGGACTTGGACCGAAGAAGATCGCGCTGATCTGGAAGACGTTGGACATCACGGCTCTGACTCAACTGGAAACTGCCGCGAAAAACGGACAGATTCGCAGCCTGCCTGGCATGGGCGCAAAATCTGAGGCTGCCATTCTGGAAGGGATCGCGTCACTCGCGCGGCGTTCTGGACGAATTCCATTGGGGCGGGCGTATCCACTGGCGCAGGAGATCATCGCCACGCTCAAACGGGTGGAAGGAGTCGTCGCAGCAGAATCAGCTGGCAGCTTGAGAAGGATGCGTTCCACCGTCGGCGACTTGGATATTTTGGTCGCATCCAAAAATTCAGCGGCGGTGATGGAAGCGTTCGTTAATCTGCCTGGGGTTTCGCGCGTGCTCGGCAAAGGCGAAACCAAAGCCAGCATTGAATTTACCGACGGCGTGCGCGCGCAGGTTTGGGTGCATCCGCCGGAGAAATTTGGAACCGCGCTGCAATATGCGACAGGCTCGAAAGATCACAATGTGCAGTTGCGGCAGATCGCGCTTGCCAAAGGCTTGTCACTTTCTGAACATTCGCTGACCAAAACAGACGGCACTGGTGAAATCTTTTGCGCCACCGAAGCGGAAGTTTACGAAACGCTCGGCTTGCCGTGGATACCGCCCGAACTGCGCGAAGACCGCGGAGAGGTTGCGGCGGCCAAGGCAGGCAAACTTCCAAAGTTGATCGAGGTCAAAGACATCAAAGCAGATCTGCAAACGCACTCCACCTGGAGCGATGGAAAACTCTCGATGCTGGAAATGGCACAAGCGGCGGCGCGGCGCGGCATGAAAGTAATCGCATTTACCGACCATTCTGTGAGCCTTGGCGTGACAGGCGGGTTGAGCATGGAAGATCACGAAAAGCAAGCGGCTGAGATCAAGAAAAATCAGGCGCAACTTGGCGATAAGATTTTGGTTCTACATTCTAGTGAAGTTGAGATCAAAGCCGATGGCACGTTGGATTATCCCGATGAATTTCTTGCATCGCTTGACCTTGTGGTCGCATCCATGCACACCGGTTTGCGGCAGCCGCGCGAGAAGGTCACACAGCGCACGATCAACGCCATTCGCAATCCGCATGTAGATATTATTGGTCACCCCACGGGGCGGCTGATCCCGGACCGTGAAGGCGCAGATTTGGATATGGAAGCCGTGCTCAATGCCGCCACTGAAACTGGCGTGGCGCTGGAGATCAACGCCCACCCATCGCGGCTTGACCTGGATGATATGTACGCCCGCCGCGCAAAGGAATTAGGTATCCCGATCAGCATCAACACAGATTCACATTCCGAAGAAGATTTTGACAATTTATTCTACGGCGTTGCCACTGCAAGACGCGCCTGGCTGACAAAAGAAGATGTCATTAATACCTGGTCAACAAAGAAATTATTGGACTGGTTGAAAAAACGCGGCAAATAAATCTGATTCTTAAAATAATCCATACTCAAGTTTTTTTCGGTTCAATGGGTTATATTTAGAAATGCAGACAAAAATCGGCATTTCGATTTTCTAAATTAGAATAAAATAAAAATAATGCTGTGTGAAATGGAGACAAAATGACAGAAGCTTCTATATCGGCAGGGGAAGTTCGTTTTTTTAGCGGCAGTTCAAATCCGCAACTGGCAGAGAAGATCGCTGCGAATTTAGGCGTGCCGTTAGACAGCACGCACATCACGCGCTTCAGCAACGATAATTTATATATCCAATTGGATGCCAGCGTGCGCTATCGGCGCGTGTATATTGTGCAATCTCTCTCACAGCCGGTCAACGATCATTTGATGGAACTACTAATGATGATCGATATTGCCCGCGGCGCAGCCGCATCTGAAGTACACGCCATCATCCCTTATTATTCCTTTGGACGTTCAGATAAAAAAGATGCGCCGCGCATTTCGATCACCGCCCGCCTGGTTGCTGATCTGTTGAAGACCGCCGGAGCCACACACGTGATGAGTATGATGTTCCACTCGCCGCAGGTGCATGGCTTCTTCGGTCTGCCCACCGACCCGCTAAGCAGCCGCATGGTCTTCAAGGAATATCTTGAAAAGCTTGACCTGGACGGCGCGATTGTTGTCGCGCCAGATATGGGACAAGCCAAGTCGGCGGCGCGTTTTGCGCGCGCACTCAACCTGCCGGTTGCCGCTGGAAACAAGGAACGCATTTCAGACTCTGAGGTAATCATCAGCGGGCTGGTTGGGAATCAAGTCCGCGGGCACAAACGCGCCCTGATCTATGATGACGAGATCGCCACAGGCGGATCGATCCTAGAGTTGAGCCGCGTGCTGGTTGCCGAAGGCGTTGAGGATATTCGAGTGGTTTGCACGCACGGCGTATTCAGCCGCGGCGGACTGGAGCGGCTGGCAGTTGTTCCTGAAATTAGCGAGATCATCACCACTGATACAGTTCACATTCCGCCCGAAAAAGTACACCCGAAACTGACCGTGCTTTCCGTTGCCCCAGTCTTCGCAGATGCCATTCACCACAACATCAACCGCGAGTCGCTCAGTGATCTGTTTGTCTTCGGTGAATAAGTTAAAGATAAGACTTGTTTTCTTCTTCAATAAAAGAATGTATAATTTTATTAATCAAGGAGGCACGTATGATAAACAAAACCATGCAAGATGCAATAAATGACCAGATCCATAAAGAGTTGTATTCCTCTTACCTGTACCTTTCAATGGCCGCATATTTTGCAGATAAGAACCTGTCCGGCTTTGCGCATTGGATGCGAATTCAGGAAGCGGAAGAACGCGAACACGCTATGAAACTCTATGATTTCCTTTTGGAACGCGGCGGCAAGGTGACACTCAAAGCCATTGATGCGCCAAAGACCGAATGGACATCCACGCTGGAAGTTGCTGAAGAAGTAGCGGCACACGAGGCTTTTGTCACCGCATCGATTTACGCTCTTTACGAAACTGCGCTCAAAGAGAAGGATTATCCCGCGCAGGTTATGCTGCAATGGTTCATCTCGGAGCAGGTGGAAGAAGAGAAGAATGCGGCTGAGATCGTGGCGAATTTGAAGTTGATCGAAGAGCGCGGCACAGCCGTTTTGATGCTCGATCATCGGCTTGGAAAGCGCGGCGGGGAATAGGTTTATACTTAAGACCCTAAAGGCATTCAAAGCCTTTAGGGTCTTTTTTTATTTAGGAGAGAAGCATGACTCCTCTGCAAGAAGCCGTACTTTAATAATCGAAACTCGGGCTGAAAACCAGCTGGGAGCGTAACCAGCGTGCGAAAAAAACAAAAAAAGAAATCGGGGTGGCAGGCACCGCGTCACTTTGCAGGCTTTTTGCTGCTTCTGCCTG
>CAMCQT010000014.1 GCA_945877125.1 Candidatus Brevifilum fermentans
GTTTCGACAGACGTTGTGTTATTTAGCTTTCCTGAATTTAGTTGGTTTGAGGGAATGTCGGTGGTCGTCTCATATCTTTCGAGCAAATAATATCCTTTTGCAGGAATTATGCCAGACAAGGTTATATTTATATCTCCGCCGTCTGAAAGAGTCCAAGTTGACAAACTAAAATCAATAGACGCATTGGTTGCGTTATATAATTCAATCCACTCATCTGATGTAGTAGCAGAGGATGTTCCCGCCCACGCCACCTCATTAATAATCACATCCAGTGCGGCAGCCTTCATTGGCGCGGCGCTTGCGGATTGGCTCACCAGGGCAGGCGCGGAAAGACCCGCCAGCAGACTTATCAGCAGGGTTAGGAGGAAAAGTACGCGTGGGAATTTCTTCCAATTTTTCATAGGAATAGGAATTTGATAAGGTGTGGAAACTGCCCGGGCGATGAATCAACTACCAGTCACGTCCGATGCGAAACATCCACTGCGAAGATTATACGCCACCCTGTATTCGCTTGTCTATTGTGAACAGCCCTGTCATTGCGAGCGTACTTTGCGAAGCAATCTCTTCGTAACATTGGAGATTGCTTCGGGCACACCTGCCCTGGCGGTCGTTGCTAGGGAAGAACAAAAGCGCCCTCGCAACGACAGGATGCTAACGCGGAGCGATCACCATTTTGATGGCGGTGCGAACCTTGTCTTCAATGGTCACTTCCACAAACTCAGGGACGCAGACAATTTCAATCCCGTCGAGTTTGAGATACCCCGTGGCAAGCGTCCAAGCCTTCACTGCCTGATTTACGGCACCTGCTCCAATGGCTTGCACTTCTGCCCGTTTATGTTCGCGGACTACGCCCGCGATTGCCCCGGCGACTGCTGAGGTACGGGAGTTGGCTGAAACTTTGATAATATCCATGGCAACCTCCCAAGGTTGGCTAAGATGGGAACGGACTTACTTATTGAATTGTACAGGATACCCTTAATAGATTCAAGAGGTATATATATATTTATATGGAATCGTAATAGTAGTAGGGGGTGTGGATAGTGTGGATAAGTGCCGGTTACCCCCACAGGTGGGGATGATGGATGCGCAGCCCACCAAACCCAAGGCGGGTTGCGCTCCCTGAATTTTTTTCACCTGTTGATAGATATTGGATAACTTATCCACAGCCTTGCAATTTTTTTAAGTACTTTTAGGGTGTTTACTATATTTTGGCTTTGTTGATAATTACCCCCCATATATGGGGGTGTCGCTTTTTGAGTCTGACCCTCTTTTTTCGAACAATTGGTCTTATTGTCCACAGGCCAGCGGAGTTCTCCACAGTTTTAAGCCACTTATCCACAGTTTTTCGGGTTGTGGAAATATATTGTCTACACAACTGCCCCCAAATATGGGGGCATAGATGAGATATTTCGGATAGTAGAATGTTGGGGGGGGGGAAGTTGAAGTGAAAAAACGCACTGGAGCATAACTTGCTATTCATGGTTTTCTCAAAACATAAAATCTTAACGCGAATGCCGCGAAAGGAGCGAATGACGCAAAAAATTCGCTATTTTTGTAATGGTCAGCAATAGGTTGAACATTTTTTAACCACTGAGGCACGGAGTCACTGAGAAAAACAAGGCTAAAACTCTGTGCCTCTGTGTCTCCGTGGTAAAAGGACTTGTTCGCCCTTTATCTGATGATTACAAAAATTCGCTATTTTTCGCCCTATTCGCGCATTTCGCGTTAAAGCCTTGCCTTCAAGTCAATCTACAAGACTGCTCAATAGCAAGTTATGCGGTACTGCGAAAAAACTTAACGCGAATTACGCAAATGGAGCGAACACTTGCGCCGCACGCCACATTGTCCCGATGTTTTTCGGGAGTGCAGGTGTGACGCGAAAAGCAAAAAGCATTTGCGAAATTCGCCTAATTCGCGCCATTCGCGTTAAAAATGATTTTTGACTGACAGGCGCTGAGGATATCAAATTCATCCATCATTTATGTCTTGGCCACTACCGAATGTTGATTAATCCCGAACGTTCCTTCCGTAGCCTGCGGGAGCCAGAATTTTGCCGTCTTCAAAGGCGGTCTTGCCACGCAGCACCACCTTGCGAACTTTGCCCTTCACCTTCCAACCCTCAAACGGAGTCCAGTTACAGCGTGTGAATTGCTCGGCGGCTTTGATCTCGTAGGTTTGGTCTTCATCCACTTCAACCCAGGTTTCAGGCTGGTCGGGCAGGTTGAAAATTTTCTTCGGGTTCGTGTACATTTTCTGAATCAAATCGGGAAGCGTGAGTCGAGATTCGGAAACGGCGGTCAGCAGCAGCGGCAGGATGGTTTCCAACCCGGGGAAGCCGGGCGGCGGATTGTCTGAATCTTTCTCTTCGATGGTGTGCGGCGCGTGGTCAGTGGCGAAACAATCGATCACATCCAAATTTGCCCAGAGTGCATCCACATCGTTTTGTGTAGCCAAACGCGGACGGACTTCCATGCGACCAGGAGTTAGACCTGACAGGTTTCCAAAACCTGTCAGGTCTTTATCGAGAAACAAATGATGCGGGCAAACTTCACAGGTCACTTTGATGCCGCGTTCCTTGGCAGCCTTAATCAGCAGAACTTCTTCCTTCAACGAAATATGGGCAATGTGTACCGGACGGTCATAAATGGCGGCGAACAGAATCGCGGCGGCCATGGTTCGGCTTTCACTATGCGCTACGATCGGCATGTTCTTCGGATAGTTTTCAAAATGCGGCATCCAGAGTGACATGTCATCGAGCCGCAGTTCACCGAAGGTTGAGTCGAGGTACATTTTTAATCCTGCCGCACGCTGGGGCAATGCCTTACGCTTGCCTTCGTTCCAGTCCGCGTTGTCAGGACCCGCGCCCACGAACTGCCCGTAGTCACAGTGCGCTTTTTGTTTGGCCGCGTCCAGCGCCAGATCGAGCGTGTCTGCGTCAAAAATGGGGGGCTTGGTATTTGGCATGGCCAGCACAAGGGTAATTCCGCCCGCGAGCGCGGCCGATGTGCCAGAGTCAAAATCTTCTTTGTGAGTTGCGCCGGGTTCGCGCAGGTGGACGTGGGGGTCAATTAAGCCAGGGAGTTTGATCATGTCAGGGGATTCCAGAATCAGGACGGGGCGGGAGGGATGCGTTTTTTTATCCAAAAAAGGTGTAGGCTACACGAAAAACCCAACACCCAATGCGCGCGGCCCCGAATGTACCACGATGGCAGGCGGCAATTCATAGATCGGGATTTGGGAAACGTGGACTCGCAACTTTAATTCTGCGACGAGAGACTCCGCATCGTTCTCTGCTGCAACCTGGAGCGCACACAAGTGAGCGGGTTCTCCGCTTGAACATTGTTCAACTACGATCTCCACCAGACGCGCCAGCGCGCGTTTCCTGGTTCGCAGTTGTTCAAACGATTCTACCTGACCATTCTTCACTTGCAAAATGGGTTTGATCTTCAGCAGTTCAGCCAGCAAACGTTTCGCCCCGCCGATGCGCCCGCCCTTGGCCAGATATTCCAGCGTATCCACCAGAAAGTACAACCGTCCGCGCGGAATGAGGTCGTTGAGCTGCGCCACAATATTGTCCGCAGATTCGCCAGCCTTGGCCATATCATCCGCCAGCAACACAAGCGAGCCGAGATTGCAGGAAATGGTAAGCGTATCCACCACGCGGATATCCGCCTTGGGGAATTCCGCCGCGGCATTCAGCGCCGAGCGGACAGTTCCGCTTGCCTTGCTGGTGGGCGCCACCACGATCACACTTTCTCCGTCTTCCTCGGCTTGCTTGAAAATAGGAAAATACAACGGCGGCTCAGGTGCAGATGTTTTAGGCAGTGTTTTGGATGCCTTGAGTTTTTGCAGAAAAGTGACGGTATCCATTTCTTTGTCGTCATGAAATGAATCTTCTCCAAACATCACGATCTGTGGAATTAAAGGAATGCCACGTTGGGCAAGCATCTCACGCGGTAAACCGCAGGTGGTATCAGCAACAATAAGGGTCATGGTTCCTCCAAGTTTTCATTGTAGCCGGTTACAGATTGAATATTAACTGCCAAATGAACTGTAATTTCTGTTACAAACCGCGCAACCTATTGAATAGACCTCTTGCACAAGTTGAAGGGGATGCTTCTAAAAAACTATATTTGACCTCTTGCGAAAGTCTTAAACCTTTTACCACGGAGGCACTGAGTCACGGAGTTTTTTAATGTTTTTTCTCGGTGTCTTAGTGCCTCAGTGGTTAGGCGTTTGGACTTTTGCAAGAGGTCAAATAGAAAAAGGCAGATGAAGGAAATTCCTCCACCTGCCTTTTTTTGGTTTTCCTTTGTGACCTTTGTGTACTTCGTGTTTGAAAAGGTTTTCTCGTTGAGGAAATGGTAAAGCCTAATTACATGGCTTTCGCGCGATCTGCCATTTGATTGCGGAGGTCGTGCGAGTCCTTGTCGATGGTGAAGATTGCGCCGAGGTAGAAGAAGAAGCACAAGCCCCACGCCACGGTGCAGATCAACAGGATGGCGGTTCGCAGGTCATAAATATCTGCGATGAAGCCGGTGATGATCGGGGCGAAGGCCGCGCCTGCGTTCTCGATGAAATATTCCACTGCCTGCGCCGTCGAGCGGACTTCCGGCACGGTCACATCGTAAACTGTTGCAATGACGTTGGCCGAAGAAAGCGGCATGAAAAGCGCGGTTAGACACATCAGGACTAAAAATTGAGTGGTGGCTTCAACGGGTGTGGTGATGGCGAAATACATGAAGATCGCGCCCATCAATACGCCGATGCTGGAAACAATGATGCGTCCTTTGTTGGTGTATTTGAAGGCAAAATCACCGAGCGCACCGCCCACGAAATATCCGCTGGCAAGAATGAGAATAACGGGCGCCATGGTAAAGAGGATGCTATTCGCATCGTAGCCGCGTTCTTTTTCAAGATAGGCAAAGAAGAAGAAGGTAATCACGTTCCACGGGAAGACGCCCGCAAAACCCTGCAAGAATACAAACCACATGGTTTTCTTTTTGAAGATTTCCCGCGCTTCGGCCCACGAAAATTTGAAGGTTTGCATTTCGGGCATGTTTTCAAATTCCGGTTCGGCTTGTCCGCGCGGCATTTCTTTCACGCCGAAGTAGATCAAGATCGCGATGACCAATCCCAATGAACCGGTGATATAGAAAATGGAACGCCAGCCGCCGACCATGGGCGCCACGATCAATGCCAGAATCATACCCAGCAAATAACCGAGCGGCTGCGCGAGTTGTAAAATACCGTAAATTTTTCCGCGCAGGCTGGGACCGAAATAATCTGCGATCAAGGTATACAAGCCCGGGTAGGATGAATCATCAATGCCGGTGGAGGCGCGTGTGAAGAGAAACCCGCCAAATGTGCGTACGATGGCGTTGAGCCAGGTGGTTGCGCCCCAAATAAAAGAGGCGAGTGCAAGTAATTTTGTGCGTGAGTAACGGTCGTATAAATAGCCCCAGAGCGGGTAAAGAAAGGTAGCCACGATCAACGCGCCCGAGTTGATCAATCCCCATTGTTTGTTGTTGAGTTCAAAGTCCTTGCTGATCTGCACTTGCAGCGAGCCGATCATCAATTTGTCAGTCTGGTGCAAAAGCATGAAGAAAAAGAAAATGGCAACGACAACCCAGCGATAACGTGAATTTTCCTTGGACATGATGGCCTCGTGGACGATTTAGGATTTTCGATCTATGTCTTGCGCGTTCGTTTAAATCCGTTGCATTTTACCTGTTTACGGTTCAACCGTGTCTTCCGAAATAATTTCCTGCGCCAGTTTTTTTAATTCATCGGCGTCTTTGGCTTTTGAGGCATCGAAATATTGCGAGAGCAGGTCCAGCGGACTCAAACTGCTGACCAACTGCCCCTCGCCAATGCGCACGCGCGCCTCGCTTTGCGGGCGTTTCACGAGATGAAATTCAAACGTATTTTCGGCATATTTTCTTAAAGCAGTTTCGTCGATCAACGTGTCCCATTCTCTTGGATATTCCACCGACAAGCGGACAATCGCCTCAGACATTTCCTGCGGATTGGGCAATGCGTCTTTAAGGGCATCGGTCACGTTCTCATTCGACCCGAGAACTGTTCGGCGGTCTATGAATTTTCTCACGCCTTTGAGTTGAACCCAATCCACCTGCGTATCTTTTCCTTTTTCAATATCCGCAATCACAAAGAAGCGGTCTTCCTTCGCTTCGCCAAAATCCACGCGCTCGATGGAACCAGGGTAAATGACCGGCGGCTGAAAGCCTTCGTTCACATCCTGCGGCTTGTGGATATGTCCCATGGCCACGTAGCTGAATTTTTTATTTTTTACCAAACTGCCCGAAAGCACCAGGTCGTTGCCAAGCATCACCAGCCGCTCGCCGCCGAACTTCGCGCCTTCGATGGAGGCGTGTGCCGTGAGAATAATCGGCAGGGATGGGTCGGCATCTTCGAGCCAGCCTTCGATCAAATCGCCGATGTTGCCTTCGATGCGCGAGAATGCCTCAGTGGCGTCCACTTCTCCAGTGGCGGCCATCAGCCCCGAGCGGGTGATCCACGGCATGGCCACGACTTGAATCGGCAATCCCCAAAGTTCATCCGGTTTTAGAAAGCAGGGTTTATCCAGCACCTTCACAAATGGGACTTGCAGCGTTTTGAATTCCTGCAAGGCGTGGGCGCGCCCGATGGACGGGGAAACATCGTGATTGCCGATCAGCAACAGGGTGGGAATTTGCGCCTGCGACAAGCGCATGATGCGCCTGCCCCACTCGCGCTGAAAGGTTGGCGCGGGCGAACGGTCTTTGTAGGCGTCGCCGGCAAAGATAACCATATCCACTTTTTCAGAGATGGCGGCATCCACAATGGCATCCAGCGATTTGAGGAAATCCTGCACGCGAAAAGGCAACCCCGATTCAGGGTCGTGGCGGCCGTAGTTGGCCATGTCAATATGTGCGTCGGCGAAGTGAAGGATTTTCATGGTTAATCGGTTGGAAAGTTAGCAAGTTGGAAGGTTAGCAGGTTAGCAAGTTGAAACATTCAAACCTGTAAACCTGCCAACTTTTAAACGGTTCATGGTTGTAATCCCAGGTCTTGAAGCGCTTGTACGGCGGGCAGCCAATTGATGTGAATTTTTAGCGCAGCGCGGTAGTCATCGACGGCGGCTTGGGTGTTGCCGCTCATGTAGTAGGCTCGTCCGCGCCAAAGCAGAGACTCTTCGAGCGAGGGCGTGGAGATGGTGTCGTTCAACGTGGTGTCTGCCAGACTGATGACATCCTGATAGCGCGCTGAATAATAGTATGCAAAGTAAGGGCCTGTTTGATACCATAACATGCGGTAGGGACGGTCTGCTTTTTCTATGTCCCATTTTATATAAGTAGCGAAGGCTTTATCGTAGGCGCTGGCGGCGTCTACATATTGTTGTAATGCCACATGGCTTGTCCCTTTGTTGAACAAGGCGAAGTATAAATTATTGCCGTTCAGGGTTTGGATATCTTTTTCGGCCAATTCGAGCGCGTGCTGTGCCGCCCATTTTTCGTCTCCCCAGGGACCAAGCACATTCATCACATCGTTTTCAAGATCGGCGGGGTAGACCACCATGAAAAGATAATTAAAAGAACGCCAGCCGTCCAGATAGGTGTCGTATTCACTGAGCAGGTCTTTGCCGGGTTCCAGGTAGGCATCCTGCACAATGAAGCCGCCGCGCGTGTCGTCGTAGCCGGTGGTGAAGAGATAATGTCCCATCCAACTGACTTTGCCGTTTACGTCACGCTCGTAATAGCCTTTTTCGACCAAAACGGGAAAACCAGCCGCGATCAGTCGTTTGACCAGATTCAAGTCTCCGCCGTAACGCATGAGAGCGCGGTATTCCGTGTTCTCATTGACGAAATCGACCATTTCGTAGGGCATCACATTTTTATCGGGTTCGCTTTGTTCGTATAACTTTTTGCGCGGGTCGCCTGAGCCGGGTTTGATCACTTTTACGATGTCATCCCGTGTTCCAGTCCAATCCCAAAATTTTAGGGTCATGGCTAAATTGGCGGGGCCGCAATAATTAAACCCTCCATGCTGATCAACGTAGACGACTCCCGGCAGGATCACCGAACCAGGTACGGGCGTGGTTGTGATCGTGGGTGAGGGTGTGGGCCCCGGTGTGGGAGTTGAAGTTACAGGCGGGGTTAACGTCAACATGAATTCGGCGCGCGCGGTGACGACGGCGGTTTCAACGGTTAATGCGGTTTGTCCGCTGGGCTGGAAGACGGCTTCGGCGGGCGGATTAAAATAGTAAATAATATTTGTGCGAAATTCATCCACGCGCCAGGCGAGGCGGCTATGCACCGGCGGGAAATTGTAAACGCCAACGGCAAGCGCGATGGCAACTGCAATCGCAAGCGGGGTCAGCAGATATTTATTAAATTTGAATTTCTTTTTCATAGGAAGGATTATAAAGCAAAATAAATTGATGCGTTTCGCATCGTTTGATTATGACCTGCGTATATCAACACGGAGGCTCAAATGACTGACCAAACAAAAAAACAAATCCCCTGGTATTTATGGCCGTTCGCGGCATTGTGGAAGTTACTGGCGGTGATCGTGGAAATGACCGGACGCTTTGTGGCGATGGTGCTGGGCATTGTATTGATCGTTGTCGGCGTCATCGTCAGTTTGACGATCATTGGCGCAATCGTGGGGATTCCGCTGGCGATTATTGGCTTGCTGTTGCTGCTGCGTGGGATTTTTTAAGAACAGGTGACAGTCACTTCAAAAGTGACTGTCACCTTATTTCAGGCTGTTGATTTTCCGGGGAGCAGAGCCAGCATGCGGGTGGAAAAAGATACGAGCGCTTTTCGGATCGGGGGAATTCGTATGATGAGAAAAATCGCAATGATGAGTCCATAGATCAGCGGCTTGACCACTTCGCCTTGCAGTGAAAGGACATCGCCTTTTTTGCTCCACAGGTAATGCAGCACAACCAGTGGCGCGATCAGGTAGCTGATTTGATGCAGGCGTTTCCAGTTTTTGCCAAGACGCTTTTTCCAAATGTCAAATGATGTGATCGCAAGCGGGATGAGCAAGGTAAACGCGATGAACCCAACCACGAGACGCGGTTTTTGAATGACTTCCTGAATCAAGCGGCTCCATGCGAGACCGTAATCGAGGTCGGCAAAAATAACCACGTGGATGGTTGCGTACATAAAAGCATACAAGCCAAGCGCGCGGCGGCGTTTGAGCGGCTCGCTCCATTTGAAGAGGGTGTTGAGCGGCGTGCATAATAACGACAGCACGAGTAATGTGATCGCGTGCCGGCCTGTGCGTTGTTCCAGGTCTTGAATGGGGTTGGCTGAAAGATTGCCGCTGACGGCATCAAAGATCAACAAGATCAGCGCTGACCATGCGTAAATATGGATGGCAATTTGTAAAGGGGTGTAGGGAAATTTTTTCATGGGCGATACATAAACTTCCGAGGTCTTCACCCACAGGGCGCTGTGCGAGACCTCGGAAGTTTATGTTCTAATAATTCACTCTAAGATCCATGCCGTCATAAAGCGACGCGACCTGCTCGCCATAGCCGTTGAAGGGCAGGCTGGCTCTGCGACCGATTTCTCCAATGCGGCGCTCGGTGGATTGTGACCAGCGCGGGTGATCTACTGCGGGGTTTACGTTGGCATAAAAGCCATATTCATTCGATGCGATGCTCTTCCACAATGTGTCTGGCTCTTCGGCAACCAATTCGATCTTGACAATGGATTTGATGGATTTGAAGCCATATTTCCACGGCACCACCAGACGGATCGGCGCGCCGTTTTGCGCCACGTTCGGCTCGCCGTACATGCCTGTGGCGAGGAGGGTCAGGTCGTTCATGGCTTCATCGAGGCGCAATCCCTCTTGATACGGCCAGGGATAGAACGGGCTTTTTTGCCCGATCATTTCTTCGGGGCGGAACACGGTTTCAAAACGCACATATTTCGCATCTGAAGTTGGCTCGACCATGTTCAGCAAACTTGCCAGCGTGAAGCCTTCCCACGGAATGACCATGCTCCAGGCTTCCACACAGCGCAGGCGATAAATGCGTTCCTCCTGCGGCAATAATTTCAACAGGTCTTCGATGCCGAACGTCTTTGGGCTTTTGACCAGTCCGCCCACTTCAACTGTCCACGGGCTTGTTTTGAAATCCTTTGCAAGCGCAGCCACGGCTTGCTTGTCTGTGCTGAATTCGTAGTAGTTGTTGTAATTGGTGATGTCGTCGTAGGTGTTGACTTTATCACCCAACTCGTCGGTGGCGTTTGACGTTGGGACGGGTTTGGCGTTCTGAATCTCATCCGCCGCGGAGGGGGCGCAGGCCGCCAAAAGTGCCGCGCTGGCGGCAACGGTGGCGGCTTTCATAAAATCACGCCGCGAAAGATAAACCTGTTTGGGTGTGATCTCGGAAGAACGGATGGGAACGGACTTGTATAAATTGGTCATGGCGAAACTCTCCTCGGGGTCAAAAGAAATTCAATAAGTTGTTTGTAGGATGGTTTTATTCTAAAGAAACTTTCTTATGAGCAGATGATAGTTTGGTTAGAGAATGGTTTCGAGATTTCCCCCGCGCACAGGAATCGTAGGTCAGGCTTTTAGCCTGACGCCTTTGAAATTTGATGAATGGCGGGTTGAAAACCCGCCCTACTTAATATCCGGTTGCTGTCCGCGCTCCGTTTCCACGCGCATTTTTTCGCCATCGGTGATGACCGTAATCCAGCCGCTGCGATCTGTCCGCAGCAGTGAATAGCCGTCCAAAGAATCCAACACATCCTGCGAGGGCAAACCGTCAGGGTCGCCGGCTGAAACACTCAGCACCGTCAACTGCGGATTGACATTTTGAATCAGCTCCGGCGGGTTGGTTGGCGCGTACCCGGCATCTGCCAGCAGCAGCACATCCACCTTGTCGATCACAGCGCCGTATTCCAACTCTTCGAGCATCCCTTCGCTGAGTCCGATTGGAAGCAGTGCGCGGAAATTTTTATATTGGATGAGAAGCACGCTGCCGCGCGGCCCCTCAGCTTGAATCTCGACCGAAGCGCCATCACCCAGCTCGAGCCTTTCCCCCGCTTCCGCGCGGCTGACGGGGATTTGCTGCTCGGCAAAAAATTTATCCAACGCCTGAGCGGGGAACGAGGCTTGCATGTTTCCGCTCCACAAAACATTTTCGGGCTGATACCTTTCCATTACACGCGGAAGCGCGGCCAGTTGATTCTCCTGTGTCGATGCGATGATCAGCCAGTCTAGTTTGCGCGAAAAAAACGGGAGCCGCCTGCCGAGTTCATCCGAAAGTTCTGAGACACTTTCGCCGCCGTTGATCAGCACGTTCCGACCATCGGGTGTTTGAATGAGAACCGCATCGGCTGAACCGACATTCAGGAAGGTGACGTGAAGCTGTCCGTCTCCGGTGCTGGCAGATGCGCGCCACATCAAAACTGTGCAAACGAACAACAGCACGAGCGTGGCCGTCAGGGCGACAGATCGAAGCGAAGATGCCAGAGAGTTGAACCAGCCTTTAATGCGCGACCAGTTGAAGGTGACGGAAAAGAGCGCGATGTAAATGGTGAGCACGATCCAGATGGATGAATCGCCCAAGTAAATGGAGGCGTGCGGCACGCGGTCAAATAATTCCACAATGCGGATGGTGTACGCGGCGAAGGGCCACGCGAACCAGGCAATGAGTTGTCCCAGTGGAAAGATGACCAGGCTGGTGAAAACAGCCAGCCCGCTGACGATCATCACTGCCGGTTGTGCGGGCAGAATGAACGGGTTGGCGATGAACGAGATGAGGGAGATGCGTTTGAAGTGATAAGCCATGATCGGAATGGTTGTGAGTTGCGCGGCAAAAGTCAGGACGACGTTTTCGTTAATTATTTTTGCAAACATGCTCGTATCCTGTTTTGAAATTTTGGAGATCAGGTTGTTGGTGAAATTTGAAAAAGGTTCTGCATAAATAATTAAACCGAGTGTGGCGAAGAAGGAAAGTTGAAAGCCCACATCCCAAAGCACCAGCGGATTATTAATTGACATGACCAAAGCAACCGCCGCAAGCATATTCAAGCCATCATTGCGCCTGCCCAGTTGCCGCGCCAGCAGCGATAGACTTCCCATAATTGCGGCGCGCACCACGGCAGCATCCGCGCCGACCAGAAGGGTATAAAAAATAATACCAAGAATGGCGACAGCCGCGCCGAGTTTTTCCCCAAACATATTTTTGAAAATGGAAAAAAAGATACCGGCGATGATGGCGATGTTAAAACCAGAGATGGCAATGATGTGTGACGTGCCCGTGTTCTTGAAGGCATCTTGTAATTTGCGTGTGAGTCCGGTATCCACGCCGAACAAAATGCCTGCCAGCAGTGAAGCTTCGGGGTCTTGAAACAGGCGATATGTATTTGTAAGTAGTTTTTCTTTTAGTTTGTAGGTTTGCACAAAGAAGGGATTGCCGCCGTTGCCCGGCAGAAGGGTCACATTGGCAATGGACATGTACGCATGGATATTTTGCCGTGCGAGATAATCGCGATAGGAGAATTCCTCATCTTCGGGCGGAGTCTTCAAGTTGCCGCGCACTCGCACCCGCTGACCATATTCATAGGTTGTAAGCGCAGGCACACGCACGAGGACAAATCCCTGCACGGGCATGTCGCCGCTGCCTGAATCCACGGCTTCCACTTTGAGGTGTAGATTTGTGTACTTGTCGCGGTAATCTGGCGGCTCTGCCAGCGTGCCTGTCACTAGAATTTCATAACTGCGGTCATTGTAAAAAGCGATGTGGAATGCATCAATATTCGGCTGGCGGAACTGAAACCACCACGAGCCGAGGAGGAAGAAAATTGGAAGGATGAAGGGTGAAGGATGAAGGATGAAAAACGACTTGATAAATGAGTTGGCTGAAAATCGGGGGAGACGAAATAAAACGAAAATGAATAACAGGGCAAGCGCCGTGCCGAGCCAGAGGTTTGCAGAAAGTGCAAGCAGGCTGGCGGTGATGATGCCGAGAATAAACGAAATGGAAATCCAGATCAAAGGCATGGACATGCTTGGGATTGTACATTAGTTTTTTGAAAAAACTCATGGAAGTACTGCGCCACGGCAATTCTCAGTATGGCTTTTATTCATCCACAGATTTCGCTGATTACACAGATTTGACCTCTTGCATAAGTAGCCACAGAGTACACAGAGACCTTTGAGGAAAACCGCTTAAAACTCTTTTTTTCTCTGTGACCTCTGTGACCTCTGTGGCAAAATGGACTTTTGCAAGAGGTCTATTAAACAAATCTGCTAAATCTGTGCAATCTGTGGAGAAAGGTTTTTCATATTGAGAATTGCTGACTGTGCCGCCTTACTGCTTTCTCAAAGCCCAAAATTGCTTGACATAATTCAGTCGCTGAATTATGATTATGAACAACAAAGTCTATTGGATTAGTAGGAGTTGTGAATAAAGTATGAGACTTTCCAAACGCGGTGAGTACGGACTTCGGGCGATGATCGCATTGGCTGAACCTGCCGAAAACAGCGACACCCCACAGATGATGCAGATCAAAGAGATTTCACTGCGCGAGCAGATCTCCACCAAATTTCTTGAGCAGATCCTTCTCACGCTCAAAAACGCGGGACTGCTTCACAGCAAAATGGGCGTCGGCGGCGGGTATTACCTGGCCAGGTCTGCCAAAGAGATCACTCTCGGACAAATCTTCCGCGTGCTGGACGGTCCTGTAGCTCCGATCAAATGTGTCAGCCAGATGTCGTATGAACCCTGCGGCTGTCCCGACGAAGATACCTGCGGCTTGCGGATGGTGATGGGTGATGTGCGAAATGCCATCGCCGATATTCTGGATAACACCAGCCTGGCAGATGTAACCAAACGCCAGAACGCAGTCCGCAAGAAGCTAGGTAAAAAATAAGGTAATAAAACTGTGTCAAGGACAATATGTCTTTGCGAGGAGGGCACTTGCTCTTCCGACGAAGCAATCCCATGTTGTTAGGAGACTGCTTCGGCAAGAAAAAGAACGCCTCGCAGCGACATTATTCATTGAGAAATGACCTGAAACACCTTTTTATTTGCCTTAAAAGTATACTATACCAATAGACTTTATGTAATACAAAACAAATTGGAGAAAAATTATGCGAAAATTGACTTTGACACTTGCCTCCCTGTTGGTCGTCGCTTCCCTGCTTTTGGCGGGATGCGGGGCGACCACGCCCAAGCCTCAGGCTGGGACAGACTCACTCAGCGGCACCATCTCCGTTTCAGGGGCGTTTGCGCTCTATCCGATGATGACTGTCTGGGCGGACGAATTCCACAAACTTAATCCAGATGTCGAGTTTGATGTTCAGGGCGGCGGCGCGGGCAAAGGCATGACCGATACCATCGCAGGCGCAGTGGATATCGGCATGATCTCGCGCTCGATCAAGGATGAGGAAACGGCGCAGGGCATCTTCTGGGTAGCCGTCGCCAAGGACGCGGTCTTCCCAATCATCAGCGCGGAAAATCCCGTCGCGGCTGAAATCCTCAAAACGGGAATCAGCCAGGAAACATTCCAAAAAATATTTATCAGCGGCGAGATCAAGACCTGGGGTGAAGTGGTCGGCAAGCCGGAAGTCACCGATGAAATCCATGTTTACTCCCGTTCTGACGCGTGTGGCGCAGGAGAAATGTGGGCCAAGTTTTCCGGCGGCAAAGTTCAAGATGACATTCAGGGCATCGGCGTCAATGGCGAACCCGCGCTGGTCGATACGGTCATCAAAGACCCGCTGGGAATTGGTTACAGCAATCTGAATAGTGTGTTCGACATGACTGGCGGCGGACTCATCCCCGGAACCATCGTCCCGCCAGTGGATATCAACGCCAACGGCGCGGCAGACGCCGACGAATATTATAAAACCATGGATGAAGCCGTCAGCGCGGTGGCTTCTGAAAAATATCCTTCGCCTCCTGCCCGCTTTGAAAATTTGGCGACCAAAGGCAAACCCACTGGATTGACTCTGGCGTTCATCCAATGGATTTTGACCGACGGTCAGCAGTATCTCGGTCAGGCGGGGTATGTGCCGCTGACCGCCGAACAGCAAACCGAAGCGCTTGCAAAACTCAAATGAGCGCATCTCAACTCATACAAAAAACGGCAGGTCGGTTAATCCGACCTGCCCACACGCCGCGCACACGGCAAAATAATTTTGCCCAGCGCACCTTTTTTGTTTTCACGCTGCTACCAGTCATTTTAATTCTGATCGTCACCGTCGCATTGATCGTCCGCTCCTTGCCGATCCTGAATGCTTATCCATTAAGTGATCTGATCTTCGGCAAAGTTTGGAAGCCAACCAACGGACAGTTCGGTTTTCTGCCCTTCATCCTCGGCACGTTTTGGGTCACAGCAGTTGGCGTAATTCTCGCCGTGCCGCCCTGCCTGCTGGTCTCGATCTATCTGGCAGAATATGCCCACGCCAAAACGCGCTCGTTTGCCAAGCCCGTGCTGGATTTGCTGGCTGCGATTCCGCCTGTGGTCTATGGCGTGTGGGGATTACTTGCCATCGTGCCTTTTGTGGATAAAGTGCTCGCGCCGCTCTCTACCCGTTGGCTGGGCGCTGTTTCGATATTCAGTGTCAACCAGCCGACAGGTTTTGGCATCCTCGCCGCGGGCATCGTGCTGGCGGTGATGATCGCGCCGCTAATCATCTCGGTCATGTATGAAATTTTCTCCACCGTCCCCAATGATTTGCGCCATGCCTCGCTGGCAGTCGGCGCGACTCAATGGCAGACCATCCGCAACATTATCCTGCCGCAGGTTGGACCAGGCATCATCGCCGCGATTGTGCTTGGGGCATCGCGCGCGCTCGGCGAAACCATCGCCGTGTTGATGGTGGTGGGCAACGTCCCGCAAATTCCAACTTCAATTTTTGATTCGGCGTATCCGCTGCCAGCCTTGATCGCAAACAACTACGGCGAGATGATGTCCATCCCGTTGTACGATGCGGCTTTGCTAAGTGCGGCGCTTGTTTTGCTGGTCGTCATCCTTATCTTTAATATCCTATCCATGCTGGTCATCCAGCGCATGTTGAGGCGAAAATGGGCTTCTTAAAGAAAAAACGCTGGCAAAGACGTCACCTGATGGAAGCCTTCATGAAATTTATCATGCGGGTTTCACTGGTGATTGTGGCAGGCGCGCTGGGCTTGATCTTGTGGATCATCGTCGTGCGCGGACTGCCCGCACTCAGTTGGGATATGGTCACAAAGATTCCTGAAGGCGGATATTACATGGGCAAGGGCGGCGGCATCTTGAATGCCATCCTCGGCTCGTTGTATCTAGCGGCAGGCGGAACATTTTTGGCAATGATTTTCAGCGTGCCGATTGCCATGTATCTCAAAACCTATCTTGGTGACTCAAAGTGGGGACAATACGTGCGACTCGCGTTGGATGTGCTTTGGGGTATCCCGTCCATCGTGTACGGCGCATTCGGTTTCACGTTGATGATTGCGCTCGGCATCCGCGCTTCGTTGCTGGCAGGCATCATCATTCTGGCGCTGATCGAACTGCCGATCATGACCCGCGCCATGGACGAAGTCATCCGTCGTATGCCAGTGGATTTGGAACATGCTGCGCTCGCACTCGGCTCGACCAAATTTGAGGTTGCGCTGCGCGTGGTCACACGCCAAATGCTGCCCGGCATCACCACCGCCATCCTGCTGGGCTTCGGGCGAGGAATCGGCGACGCGGCTTCGGTCTTATTCACCGCAGGCTACACCGACCGCATCCCCACCTCGTTGATGCGTCCCACGGCATCTTTGCCGCTGGCAGTTTTCTTCCAGCTTGGCTCGCCCTATCCCGAAGTACAGCAACGCGGATATGCCGCCGCATTAATTCTCACCATCATCGTGCTGGTGGTCAGCCTCGGCTCACGCTGGCTCTCGGCGCGATTGAATAAATACACGATCAAGTAAATTTATTTTCGTCATTGCGAGGGCGCTCTTGCTCTTCGCCCGAAGCAATCTCCCCGCCAACCAGAAGATTGCTTCGTCGGGAAGAACACCCTCCTCGCAATGACAAACAGGATGTTTATATGGAAACCCATATTCAAGTAAAAAATCTCAACGTTTATTACGGCAAGCAACAGGCATTGAAAGATGTCAATATTGAAATTCCCAAGAAGCAGATCACGGTCATCATGGGACCTTCGGGCTGCGGCAAGACCACCCTGCTAAAAAGCCTCAATCGCTTTCTGGAACTCACCGACGGCACACAGATCACGGGTGAAGTTCTTTTGGACGGCACAAATATCTATGACCGCGAAGTGGATGTGACCGAGGTGCGAAAGGTAGTCGGCTTGCTGGCGCAGCGTCCCTCGCCATTGCCGATGTCCATTTATGACAATGTGGTCTACGGCATGAACATTCACAGAATGAAAAAAGACCGCAAGGAATACAAAGCCGCTGTGAGGCATTACCTTGAAATTGCGGGTCTGTGGGAGGAAGTTCACAAGCGACTGCATGACCCCGCCACGAGTCTTTCGATTGGACAACAACAACGCCTCTGCCTAGCCCGCGGACTGGCAGTCGAACCTGAGATCATCCTCGGCGACGAGCCGACTTCCGCGCTGGACCCGATCTCTTCGCAGAATATCGAAAGCCGTTTGATCGACTTGAAGCAGCAATACACAACCGTCATTGTGACGCACACCTTGCGACAGGCAAAACGCCTTGCGGATTATGTCATTTATATGTACATGGGGGAAGTCATCGAAGCGGGACTGGCGAAGGATGTGTTTTCCAATCCCCAGCATGAAAGAACAAGGCAGTATTTGGAAGGGTTGTTCTAGACACACAATGTCATTGCGAGGGCGCTCCTGCCTTTTGCCCGAAGCAATCTCCAACTAACTGGAGATTGCTTCGTCGGGAAGAACATCCTCCTCGCAATGACATTTGTTCCTTAGTTTTGTGATTACCAAATTCCCGGCAATAAACGATAACGTGTTTTCTGCGCAAATTCCTTGTAGCCAGGCAGTTCTGCCTGCAAGGTTTTATCTTCCAATGCGGTACGGACAACCATGACCACAGCCAGTAAAACAGTGGGGATCCACGCCCAGAACGAATCTAATAAAAGGGGAATGAACACATAACCAAACAATCCGCCGGCATAGCCCGGGTGGCGCATGATTCGATAAGGTCCTGTGGAGACAACATGGTGTCCGCGCTCGGTTTGGATGCGGACGGTGCCGGCGAAGAATCGGTTCTCGATCAGCGCCCAAGAGGAAAAGCCATAGCCGAGACAAATGCCAAGCAGCGCAACCAGATTTAGGGCGGAGACAGGGGGCGAGGAATGTCGATCGAAACCGGCAACGATCAAAATGATGACGGATCCAATTCCAAGCAAGGGAGCGAGGACTTTATCCCAGGGCTTTGTGTCTTTTGCATCCATAAACCGCGCGCGCTCTTTTAGTAAGTCGGGATGCTTGCGAGCGACAATGAGGCGGCTGATGGCAAAAGCCAGAATGCTGACGACGGCATACGCCCACGCCTGCCACCAATCCCATTGCGCTGAAATGATCATGGGGATAAACGGGACGATGACAACAACGATCACCACCTGCACAATGGCGCGCCAAATAACAGGTTTATTTTGTTGAGTCATGATTTCCTCCATAACCATTATAATGACCAAAGATACTGGATACAAATATGAAACTTATGCGTATTACCTTACTAACTCTGATGGTCGCGCTGGCTTTCTTTTCACTGGCTCATGCGCAAAGCGACGAACCGCTGGCAATTGTGATGACTGCCGATGGCACGATTATGCCGGCAATGCTTGAGTATTTCAAGCGCGGCATTACGACTGCCGAACAACGTAACGCGGAAGTGCTCGTCATTCAATTGAACACGCCCGGCGGAGGTGTGGAAACCATGCTTGAAATGATTCAGGTGATGCGCGCCAGCACGGTGCCGGTGGTGGTGTACGTTTCGCCAAAAGATGCGATTGCAGGCAGCGCGGGCGCGTTGATTACGATGGCGGGACATGCCTCGGCGATGGCGCCCAAAACCGCAATCGGGGCGGCCAGTCCGATTAATAGTTCCGGCACTGATATTGAGTCGACGCTGGAAACGAAGATCAAAGAAATACTGAAAGCCAAGGCGCGCGCATTGGTCGAAGAGCGCGGACCGGAAGCCGTCAAACTTGCCGATGCAATGATCGATGAAGCCATTGCCGTGACCGCCAAGGAAGCACTGGATGCAAAGTTGATCGACTTTATTTCCGATGACACCGAAGACCTGCTTCAATCGTTGGACGGTTTCACCGTTCAAATGGATGATGGCAAGCGCACGCTGAACACAGAAAATATACGCACAGAAAATTTGGATATCAGTTTTATCGAACAACTTTTATTGATGCTGACCGACCCGAACATTGCCTTTCTTTTACTTGCCATCGGCGTGCAGGGTATTTTGATCGAAATCTCCAGTCCGGGCGGCTGGTTTGCGGGCTTCATTGGCGCAGTCTGTCTGACGCTGGCGGTCTACGGAATGGGCGTGCTGACCGTCAACTGGTTCGGTTTTATCTTTCTCCTCATCGCCTTCGTGTTATTCATCCTCGATATCAAAGCGCCTACGCATGGCGCACTGACGACGGCGGGCGTGGCATCATTTATTGTTGGCGCGCTGGTGCTGTTCAACTCGCCGGGTACGCCGCAATTTCAACGGGTTTCGGTTCCGCTGGTGATCGGCATGGGCGTTTTCCTCGGCTTGTTATTCTTTGGGATTTTGCTGATCGCGTTGCGCGCACAGCATCGCCCGATCCAGACCGGAAGTGAGTCACTGCTTGGGAAAACAGGATCAGCCCGAACGGCGGTGGATGCTGCGGGACAAGTCCAAGTGGAAAGTGAATTATGGAGCGCAGAAAAATCTGCTGAGTCAGAATCCATTGGTAAGGGCGACCTTATCGAAGTTGTCGAAGTTCGTGGATTAAGATTAATTGTGAAAAAGAAGTAGATGTCATTGCGAGGGCGCACTTGTTTTTGCCCGAAGCAATCTCACAGTAATACGGAGATTGCTTCGTCGGAAAGAGCATCCTCCTCGCAATGACGAAGCAAAAGGAACCCCCATGGCTGTTACCCCTACGAGAGATAGAGTCTCCACCCAAACAGAAGCCCGCCCGCTGCGCCGCCCCGATTGGATCAAAGTGCGCGCGCCGTCTGGCGAGACCTTTGAACAATTACAGGTATTGATGCGCTCGAAATCGCTGCATACCGTGTGCGAAGAAGCGAATTGCCCGAACCTCGGCGAATGCTGGGGCAGCGGCACTGCGACATTTTTGATGCTGGGCGATGTTTGCACGCGCACCTGCGCCTTCTGCGATATTAAACACGGCAAGCCCGCGCTGATGGATTGGGGCGAAGCCGAGCGCGTGGCGCAGGCTGTGAAATCAATGGAGTTGAAGCATGCGGTCATCACCTCGGTCAACCGCGATGAACGCCGTGACGGCGGCGCACCGATCTTCGCGATGGTGATTCGACGCATCCGCGAGTTGCGTCCCGGCTGTTCGATTGAAGTGTTGATCCCTGATTTCAAAGGTTCAATCGAAGCCTTGAAGATCGTGATGGATGCGCGCCCCGAGATTTTGAATCACAATGTTGAAACCGTGCCGCGCTTGTTCAAGACCATTCAACCGCAGGATAATTATGCGTGGGCTGCGGCGACATTATCCAACGCAAAAAAACTCGACCCAGATGTGCTGACCAAATCAGGCATTATGCTCGGCTTGGGCGAGACGATGGACGAAGTCAAACAAGTGATGCGTGACCAACGTAGTTGGGGCGTGGATATTCTGACCATCGGTCAATATCTGCAACCGAGCAAGAAGCACTTTGCAATGGAACGTTATTACACGATGGAAGAATTTGCCGAACTGCGCGAGTTTGGAAAAGAGATCGGTTTCAAGTGGGTCGAGTCAAATCCGCTGGTGCGGTCTTCGTATCACGCCGCGGAGCAAGTCCGCGCGCTGAGTGTGGTGCATCGCAAGTTGTACGGGGAAGTAAAAAGTGAGAAGTAAAAAGTGAGAAGTAAAAAGTGAGAAGTGAAAAGTGAGAAGTGAAAACCTCCTGCCAGCAAACGGCGGGAGGTTTTTTGTTGTGATCGCTATGAAGTTCAGATATATAATTTCGCGCATAAAAAACTGCAAAGGAAATTCTCCATGAATATTATTGAAACAGACCGCTTAATTCTTCGCAAGCTTGGCGTTGATGATGCCGAGTTCATCCTTGACCTGTTTAATCAACCTTCGTTCATCCACTATATTGGAGATCGGGGAGTGCGGACGCTTGAGGATGCAAAGCGATATATCTTAGCGGGAGCAGTCACCAGCTACGAAAGATTCGGTTTCGGTTTGTATTTGACTCTGCTGGCCGAAGGTCAAATCCCGATTGGGATCTGTGGTCTGGTAAAAAGAGATTCGCTAAAAGATGCGGATGTGGGCTTTGCCTTTCTGCCGCAATACTGGTCAAAGGGCTATGCGTTTGAAGCCGCATCTGCTGTGCTGGTTTATGCAAGGAATACCCTGGGACTAAAGCGAATTTTGGGAATTACAACGCCGGATAATCAAGGCTCGATCCGTGTGCTTGAAAAAGCCGGATTGAAATTTGAACAAATGGTCAGGTTGTCTGAAGATGATGTGGAACTTAAGTTGTTTGCATCGGAAGTATGAAAACAACAGGTAATGAAGTACATAATCTTTTTTTAAGAAAAGCGTACTTGTTTGCATAATTGATATGAGTTATTATCTTTAGGTCAGGGGTGATTCCCACCCCATAAACCTTATATCTCTTTAAGAGGAGAAGATATGAATAAACGTTTAGTATTCGTCCTGCTGACCCTCATTGTTGCCACTTCAATGTTGTTGTCGGCTTGTGGACCTGCGGCCACCGCAGCTCCTGTTGCTACCGAAGCCCCCGCCACCGAAGCTCCCACCGCAGCCCCAGTTGCAACTGAAGTGCCGGAACCCACTGTGGGTTCACCCGAGCACCCAATCAAAGTGCTGTTCGTTCCCTCAGTGGATGCGAACATCATCACCACCGGCGGCGAAGTAATGGCTGCCGCTTTGAACGAAGCCACTGGCTTGACCTTTGAAGTGACTGTCCCGACCTCTTACGCCGCGACCATCGAAGAAATGTGTGCTTCTCCAATGGACACCATGGCTTTCATCCCCGGCTTGGGTTATGCCCTCGCCAGCCAGTTATGCGGTGTAGACGTTGCTTTCAAAGCCGTCCGTTATGGCTACCCGGTTTACTGGGCTGAATATATCGTTGCGCGCGATAGCAAATTCCAGACACTTGCTGACCTGGAAGGCGCGACCTGGGGTTATGGCGACCAGGGTTCAACCTCTGGTTACATGGTCCCTGCCGTTGAATTAACCGATGCTGGCATCACCCCCGGTGAACAGAAACAGACCGGCGGTCATAACCAGACCGTTACCGCAGTCTACAATGGTGAAGTTGATTTCGGCACCGTTTTTTATAGTGTCCCATTGACTCCCGAAGGCGCTCCCGTATTCACCTATGACGACTACGTAGCCGGCAAAGTCACTGCGGATATGTACGAAGTTCCCGCTGACGTGATCCCGAACTGCGCCCCCGATGCCGAAGGCAAGAAATTGCTGTGCGACGGCTGGCGTGTGCTCGATGCCCGTGCCAACATCCGCGTGGAAGCGCCAGATGTAATGCAGAAAGTCCGCATCCTCGCCATCTCACAAGCCATCCCCAACGACACACTTTCTTTTGGTCCTGAGTTCCCCGCTGATATTCGCACTCAGATCGAAGACGCCCTCGTTGCTTTCGCAGGAACCGAAGCTTGGGGCACCTCCATTGGCAGCGCCGACTTCTACGGCTGGTCTGGCATTACCCCTGCCACCGACGCTGAATATGACATGGTTCGCGCCATGGTCGCCGCCACCGGTTACACGGCTCCCAAATAATTAATATCTTGCTGTACTATTTCGGGCAGGGAGTTTTCTCCCTGCCCGAATTTTTTCTTCTTCTATCTTATAATCGGGGGGCAAGCAAAACGGACAACATCTTTCAAAAAGATTGCGAGAAGCCAAAAATGCTCCAAGTAAAAAATTTAACCAAAATCTATGATGGGGGCGTCAAAGCGCTGGACAATGTTTCCTTTGAAGTGCCAGATGGACAGTTCCTGGCCGTAATCGGCTTGAGCGGTTCTGGTAAATCTACATTGTTACGCTGTATTAATCGTTTGATAGACCCAACCGAAGGACAAATTCTATGGGATGGCGAAGACATCACCGCCGCCTCACCCGAAGAAATGCGCCGCATCCGACGCAAGATCGGCATGGTCTTTCAACACTTCAACCTGGTGCATCGCTCAAAGGTCATCACCAATGTGCTGGCTGGGCGGCTCGGTTATGTCAACCCGGCGTGGAGTTTGCTTAACCGTTTTTCCAAAGAAGATATGGAAAAAGCCGTCAAACAATTGGAGCGTGTCGGCATCGCAGATAAAGCGAATCAACGCGCAGACGAATTAAGCGGCGGACAGCAGCAACGTGTTGGAATTGCGCGCGCACTCATGCAGGACCCGAAGATGATCCTCGCCGATGAGCCAGTTGCCAGCCTGGACCCTGTCCTCGCGCACAGCATCATGAAGCATCTCGAAGAGATCAACAAAAAAGACGGCGTGACCGTGCTGTGCAGTCTGCACTTCCTCGACCTCGTGCATCGCTATGCCGACCGCGTGATCGCCCTGAATCAGGGTCAACTGGTCTTTGAAGGTTCCCCCAGAGATATTGACGATAAAAAATTCAAAGACATCTACGGGCGCGATGCCGAAAGGGTAGGATAGCCATGAAAGAAAAAAAATCATCCGCGTGGAAATCCATTCAATTTGGACTGGCTGTGCTGCTCGGGCTATTTGTCTATGCCTACGGCTTCGATGTCACCAAAGTCAACCTTGAAGAATTACGCAGTGAAAGACGCCAGCAAAGCCTCACCCGCGTCACCCGCACTCTGGCGCAGCCTGACCTCATCACCTACGACAAGCAGGAAGCGATTGTCAATTCGCCATTGTATGTTCCCTGTCCGGCTGATAACAATCTCTCCGCTATTCCCGCAGCAGATACCGCCGCTGCTTATTTGGCGATCACGCCAGCTTGTGCAAACCCTGGTGAAACCGTTCAAGTGGAAGGGTTTAATTTTCCACCCAATATTATCGGACCCATTCGATTCGTGCCCGGGAGTGATCCCCTGAATGTGGTCACACTCGGCCGCGAATCGATCAAGACTGATGGCGACGGGCATTTTATAACGTCATTCGTCATCCCCGACAGAATCAGTGAAGAGCCTCAGCATATCCGTGTGACCATCAGTGAAAATGTTGGCTCGCCGCGCTTTACCCAAAACGCAAAAGATACTTGGGACAAAATTATTGAAACGGTATTCATGGCGTTGTTGGCGACTACCGCCGGTACCATCCTGGCTTTTCCGCTGAGTTTTATCGCCGCCCGCAACTTGATGAAATCCGTCCGCAGTCCGCTGACCAGCGTTGCTCTGTCTGTGCTGGGCTGGCCCATCGGCATGGGACTCGGCTACTATATCGTCAACCAGATCGGCATCTTCACCATTCCGCTTGCAGAAAACATATTTACCAATCTGATCAGCGTTGCCGTGACCCCGTTTATATTTTGGTACGCCGTGCGTTGGGCCTTGCCGCAGGAAGAAATAAAAATCCCCAGTCCTTCCCTGCGTTTGACTCGGCTTCTTGTTCTATTTATTGCGATTTTGGTTGCGTTTTTTGGCTTCTTCCAACTGGCTGGGTTGGCCACCAACATTAGTTTGGGAATAGAAAAAGCCCTCGGCTCTTTCGGTTTTCTTGCCACGTTCCTATTTCAGGTGAGTGACATCCTGCGTATTATTACGCCTGCCCTGGGGGCACTCGCCGCAGGCGGCACGCTTGCCAACTTCCTCGGTCACTTGGGTCAGCGCATCTCCGAGAAAAACGCAACCGCCAGAGTCAAAACCACCAACCTTATTTTGGCGGCGCTGGCGGGCGCAACCGTTTTGGGCTTGCTCGGCGCGCTGGTGGAATGGCTGTATCAGGTCGGACAATTCGAGTACACTTTTTGGGCGCCAGTTCTTATCGGCGCTGGGCTTGGTTTATTACTTGCTGCGTTTACCCAACCTAAGGACACCCTGCCCACAGGCATGGTGGTCTACAGCATCACTCGTACCATTGTCAACGCACTGCGTTCTGTGGAAGCGCTTGTGATGGCGATTGTCTTTGTCATTGCCGTGGGCATCGGTCCCTTTGCAGGTATGATGGCGCTCGGCTTGCACACCATCGTCAGTTTGGTGAAACTATATTCGGAACAAGTTGAAAGCATCATGCCGGGGCCGCTGGAAGCTATCACAGCCACGGGCGCCAATCGCCTGCAAACCATTATTTACGCCGTCATTCCACAGGTGATTCCGCCGTATATTTCCTACACCATGTACCGCTGGGATATTAATGTGCGTATGTCCACCATCATCGGTTTTGTCGGTGGCGGCGGCATTGGATTCCTGCTCCAGCAAAATATCAACCTTTTAAACTACCGCGCTGCCAGCACCCAGATGATCGCGATTGCAATCGTAGTGGCCAGCATGGATTACATTTCGTCTGTCCTGCGCGAAAAATATGTGTAGTGGAAAAAGCGTGCGGATGCGAGCAACATTGATGGTAATGATACCGAAACCGACTTTCTTGCTGACCAGAAAGTGGACAAAGTCCATGGGCAAGTTGAAACTTTGCCTGACTTTGCAATAGCCGTAGAGCAATACCAACATTTTATTGACGATTCGCCGTTGGGCATGGTATTATTCGTCCGCTAAAAAACCAGCCGAAAAAAGCTGGATTTGTTTCATAGATCATGAGGAGTAGCATATCAGCGCCAACGAATTTCGAGTAAATGAGGGCATCCGCGTCGCGGAAGTTCGCCTGATTGGTCCAGATGGAGGCAATGTCGGCGTTGTGCCGATCCGCCAGGCTTTGCAAATTGCCCGCGATGCCGATATGGATCTTGTGGAGGTTTCTCCTGGAGCCACGCCGCCTGTTTGCCGTGTAATGGATTTTGGTAAGTTCATTTACGAAAAGGCAAAAAAGGAACGTGAGGCTAAGAAGACTCAGACCAAGATCGAGATCAAGGAAATCCGCCTTCGTCCCAAGACGAATGGGGCCCACCGTGGTTTCAAAGTGGATGATGCCCGTCGCTGGCTAAACCAGGGACATAAAGTACGCGTCACCATCAAGTTCCGTGGCCGCGAAATGGATTATCCTGAGATCGCGCTGGAAGACTTGCGTGAGATCGTTCAGGATCTTATTGATGTGGCCGTAGTTGAAGTTCCGCCGCAGATGGAAGGACGCACCATGCTCGTGGTTTTGGTCCCGGCCAAGGCGGCGGTAAAAAAGAAGGAAAAGGGCGAGCAGGCTGAGGTTAAGAGCGAAGCGAGTCCTACAGTTTAGTTAGTTCAAAAAATGTTGATAGTCCACGGGTGAACTTAAATCCCGAGGTTAATTTTCTGAAAGGAGCGAATTAGCAATGCCTCGCAAACCAAAACTGTCCGGCAAATTAAAGCTGAAGACCCATAAAGCGACATCCAAAAGATTTCGTTTGACAGGCTCCGGCATACTTGTGCGAACCAAAGGCGGCAAGAGCCATTTACGTCGCCGTACTTCGGACCGCACCAAGGCGTTATTGAGCGAAACGATCGTAGTCAAAGGTCGTAAGTTCATCAAACGTATTAAACGTCTTGCCCCTAACATGGAATAGAAATATTCCGGTCGTTGTCAAATTTTATTTGCGGCTTTCGGGTGTACGCAACTGGCATAGCATATAGCATGCCGACGCCCGCGAGTTTGCAGGAGGTAAAAAAATGCGCGTAAAAGGTGGTCCGCAAGGACATCTACGTCACAAAAAAGTTTTAAAGATCACAAAAGGTCAGCGCGGCTCGAAGCATTTGTTATTTAGACGTGCGAACGAAGCCATGCTCAAAAGCCTGTGGTACGCCACACGTGATCGACGTGTTCGCAAACGCGATCTTCGTAAATTGTGGATCGCCCGTATCAATGCGGCGGCCCGTTTGAATGGAACCACCTACAGCAAATTGGTGGCTGCACTCAAGAAGGCAAATATCGAACTCAATCGCAAGATGCTGTCCGATATCGCAATACGCAATCCGCAGGCATTCGCTGCGGTTGTAGCAAAAACGAAATAATTTTTTGTAGGGGCGGATCACATCCGCCCCTACATTATTTAACGGGGGTAAAATAAAACCATGAATACCATTTTGACGCAACGCACTCTTTTAACAGGTCAATCCCTGCAAATTGTTCGAGGTGACATTACGATTGATGAGGTGGACGCCATTGTCAACGCGGCCAATGAGTATTTGCAGCATGGCGGCGGTGTGGCATGGGCAATCGTGCGGCGCGGCGGAGATGTGATTCAGGAAGAAAGCGATAAGTGGATTAAACAGCATGGACCTGTCTCTCACGCGCAACCTGCGTGGACTTCGGGCGGGGACTTGCCTGCGAAGTACATTATCCACGCTGTGGGACCTGTTTGGGGCGATGGTGACGAAGATGCAAAACTCGCAGACGCGGTCGCTGGTTCGTTGCGCGTGGCTGACGAATTGAAATGTTCATCCATTGCCATGCCGGCCATTTCAACTGGGATTTTCGGTTTTCCCAAAGAGCGCGCGGCAGGAATTATTTTCTCAACCATTGAAAAATATTTTTCAGAGGCGAAATCCTCTAATTTGAAAACCGTCCGCATCCTTCTATTTGACGATGCCACCATCCAACCTTTTATAAAAGTTTGGAAAGCTTAAACTCACGCAAAACTTTCATCATTCATCCTTTTCCATGATTTCCTCCCCTCATAACCCCAAACTAAAACTGATTCGTGCCCTGCAGGGACGCGCCAAAGAACGCCGAGAGGCGGGCGCATTTCTTGCGGAAGGGATACGGCTTGTGGAAGAAGCGGTCAATGCAAATTGGCCGCTGCGGTTTGTATTGTTTGATGAAACTTTGAATGACAGGGGAATGTTGCAAGTCGAAGGTCTAAGGTCGCGCGGCGTAGATGTGGAGGAGATTTCCACAAGTTTAATGAAATCCTTGAGCGAAACTGAATCTCCGCAAGGTATTCTCGCTGTTCTTGAACTAACCAATTTACCGCTTCCCAAATTGCCAACTTTTATTCTCATTCCAGACCAAATCCGTGACCCTGGCAATCTCGGCACTCTGCTAAGAACTGCCGCGGCGGCTGGCGTGCAGGCTGTACTTCTCCCACCAGAAACAACGGATGCGTTTGCGCCGAAGGTCGTTCGCTCTGGAATGGGCGCACATTTCCGTTTGCCGATCCACTCGCGGACTTGGGACGAGATAGCTCAAGTTGTCAAGTTTGCAGGTTTGCAGGTTTTACTGGCGGAGATGGATGGTGAATCGTGTTGGGTG
The DNA here is from genome assembly GCA_945877125.1 of Candidatus Brevifilum fermentans. Taxonomy (GTDB): domain Bacteria; phylum Chloroflexota; class Anaerolineae; order Anaerolineales; family Villigracilaceae; genus Villigracilis. The sequence goes on from CAMCQT010000014.1 coordinate 28,481, forward strand.
ACTGATTTACGTCAGCCCCTGGCTTTGGTCATCGGCGGTGAGGCGGATGGCGCGAGTCCACAGGCACGCGGATTGGCAAACGGTAAAATCAGCATTCCGATGCCCGGGCAAGCCGAGTCGCTTAATGCGGGGGTGGCAGGCAGTGTATTAATGTTTGAAGTTGTAAGACAAAGACAATCAAAAAATATTTAAAGAGGAATTCATGAGCGAGTTATGTAATCAAGTGCATTTATTATTTTCTTCAAAACAGGCGATTCAGTTCCCTTTTAATCCTTCAAAACTGCCTAAAAATGGAATTTATGTTTTGTATGAAGATGGAGAAGAAGCGCACGGAACAAAAAGAATAGTCCGCGTGGGGACGCATACTGGGGATGATCGTTTGCGATTACGCCTGCGCCAGCATTTTACGGAAGGCAATAAGGATGTTAGCATTTTTCGTAAAAATATTGGCAGGGCATTGTTGAACCGAGAGTCCGACCCATTTTTGAAACAATGGGATTTGGAGTTGCCCGCGCAAGCAGCCAAAGAAAAGATCGATCTTAAGCGGCTGGCAGAAGTTGAAAAGATGGTGACCGAATACATCCAAAAGCATTTTCAACTCAGTGTGATCAAAGTAAAGGAAAAAGAAGACCGCATTGATCTTGAGTCAAAGATCATTTCGACGATCTCAAGGTGCGATGAGTGCAAGCCGTCTGCCGGCTGGCTTGGTTTACATTCTCCCAGGGAGAAAATTCGAGAGAGCGGTCTTTGGTTGACCAACGAACTCTATAAAACTCAACTGGCTGAAAGTGATATTGAAAAACTCAAAGCATATTTGTTGATCAAATGAAAATCCGTTCAATTACCTATTTTCTTAATCCAAAATATCCGCTGGACGAAAACGCTCTGCGAAAAGCTGGCGAGTTTCTCGCGCAGGCGAAATTAGCTTATGAAGCGGCGGGATACGAAGTGCAGACGACGCGCCTGGCTACGATTCCATTTCCAAAATTGTTGAATGGCAACGTGGATCAAACTCCGCTCCTCGCGCAGAAGCTGTCTAGGATGTTAAATCAGATTGGGGTGGCGTATGCGGCGCTGGGTCCGGCGTTGATCGAATTCCCCGAAAGTTATGCAGTCATCCCCGAAGCCATATCAGCCAGCGAAAATATCTTCTTTGGCGGAGTTATGGCGGATAAGAAAAATGGAATTTCGCTTCAAGCGATTCAGGCTTGTGCGAAGATCATTCACGAGGCATCGACGATCACGGCGGATGGATTTGCCAATTTGCGTTTTGCCGCGCTGGCAAATGTCAAAGCGGGCGCGCCATTTTTTCCCGCCGCGTATTGGGATCAGGATCAGCCTGCGTTTGCGATTGCTGTTGAATCTGCTGACCTGGCAGTGGATGCGTTTTCTGGACAACAAACGATGGACGATGGACGACGCGCCCTGATCTCCGAAATCACCAAACACGGACAAGCCATTGCCCGCGTCGCCCAATCTCTAACCACCAATCCCCAATCTCCGATCTTTGGCGGCATTGATTTTTCTCTCGCGCCATTCCCGGGTGATGCCCATTCGCTTGGGCGCGCGGTGGAAAATATGGGCGTCTCAAAAATCGGCTTGCATGGTTCGTTGGCCGCCGCCGCCATTTTGACCGAAGCCGTTGACCGCGCCGATTTCCCTCACACAGGTTTCAGCGGATTTATGCAGCCGGTGCTCGAAGATTCAGTTCTCGCGCAACGCGCCGCCGAAGGCACGCTGACCATCAAAGATGCCCTGCTTTATTCTGCGGTCTGCGGCACCGGGCTGGATACCGTTCCGCTGGCAGGAGATACGACCGCCGAGCAGATGGCTCCGCTTTTGCTGGATGTGTCTGCGCTGGCGATGCGTTTGGACAAACCGCTCACTGCGCGGCTGATGCCTGTTCCCGGTAAACGGGCAGGGGACGCCACTGAGTTTGATTTTGGGTTCTTTGCCAACAGCCGCGTCATGGCATTGGACTCTGCTCCGCTGAACATGCCGCTGGGCGGTAGTGAAAGTTTCTCGCTCAAAGAAAAACGTTCCAACGGCTAACCGTTGGAACGTTTTTTTTATTCATCACCTGAATTATCCATGCCCAGATCAGGCAAAGCAGATTCGATCTCTTCGGGGCTTTGACCCGCCTCCAGCCTGTCCACCACGTCGTTGAACTCGGCGGGCAGGTCTTTGCCCATTTCGCCGCCCATTTTTCGCATCATGCTGGCGAGGGCTTGGGGATCATTTTCGATGCCTTCCATGCCAGAGAAATCATCAGCCGCAGATTCCAACCGGCTTTCGTCAGACTTGGCGATGCGTATTTTTGTCATGCGGCGGCGGACATTTTTGCTTTGGCAGTGAACGCAATGTACAGTTTTCTTGCCGTATTCGCTGAAGGTCAGAAACACGTCGAATCTTTTTTCGCAGTTGTTGCAGATAAAATCATAAGTTGGCATAAATCTATTTTACTGCGAATCAACTCAGGGCGGAGTAAAGCGGCGCGTCTCTTTGGTAAAATAAACGTATGACTAAACCATTCGAACTCCGTAAACCCAATCCGCTTCTCATTGTCATTTCTGGACCCTCTGGCGTTGGCAAAGACTCGGTTGTGCAACGCATGCAAGAGCGCGGCTTTCCATTTCATTTTGTGGTTACAGCCACCACACGTGCGAGGCGTGAAAATGAAGTGCATGGCAAGGATTATTGGTTCGTTTCAAAAGATGAGTTCGCGCGCATGATCGAAGAGAATGAATTGATCGAATACGCGATCGTGTACGAAGATTACAAGGGTATTCCTAAATCTGAAGTGCGCGAGGCTCTGGCAAGCGGACAGGATGTGGTCATGCGGGTCGATGTGCAGGGCGCAGAGTCGGTGCGGAAACTTGCGCCTGAGGCTTTGCTGATCTTCATCACCTGCGAAGGCGAAGACGAACTTGAACGGCGGCTGCGTGAGCGCAAAACCGAAACTGCAAATTCCCTGTCCCTGCGCATTGCCACTGCGCGCAAGGAATTACAGCGTATCGAAGCCTTTGATTATGTGATCGTCAACCAGGATTTCCATTTGGATGACACGGTGGATAAAGTGCGCGCGATCATTCTTGCGGAACATTTACGCGTGCAGCAACGCGAGGTGAATTTATGAACGAATCATTTACTGGACAGGAACCAGGTACGCCTCTCGCTTCTCGCCCGCCCGAGCCTGTTTCTCAACCCCAGGCAGTTCGCGTCGCTTTGCCAGCCCTCGTGCCGATGGCGACCTATGTAATTCTTGGTTTCACTGTGCTTGTTTATCTTTTGCAAATGGCAAGTGTGGCGGTCTTTGGCTATGCCGTTTATCAAATTGACTGGCTTGAAGTGTACGGCGCGCGGTTTAATCAAGCGATCCGCATGGGGGAATTGTGGCGTTTTATTACGCCGGTGTTCCTGCATGGTTCCGTGGCGCATATCTTTTTCAATATGTACGCGTTGTTTTCCATCGGCTCATTTTTAGAGAGACACTTTGGGCATAAAAGATTTTTGGTGTTGTATTTTCTTGGCGCTTTTTCTGGAAATGTTTTTTCATTTCTGCTGACCGGTGAAAATGGATATTCCGTTGGCGCATCTACTGCGGTGTTTGGGTTGATCGCGGCGGAAGTGATTTTCTTTTATCAAAATCGCAAATTGTTCGGTGGGCAGGCAAAGCAGGCAATTACCAACGCAGTTTTTATTATTGCAATCAATTTGTTCATTGGCTTGACGCCCGGCATTGATAACTGGGGGCATGTCGGCGGTTTGCTTGGTGGCGCGATGTTTGCCTGGTTTGCCAGTCCGCGCTGGGCGATCACAGGAATATCCCCTGATTTTCGTTTGGAAGATCAACGTGAATTGCGCGAGACCGTTGTGGGCGCAAGTATGGTGATCATTGTTTTCGGCGCTTTGGCTGCATGGGCAATGTTTTTAAAGTAAAAAACTATTAAACAAAAAACGCGACCATTTATCGTTATGGTCGCGTTTTTGATTCGAGTGGCGTATTAACTCATGTGTGCGAGTCTTGGGTCAAGCGCATCGCGCAAACCATCACCCAGTAAATTGAATGCCAGTACGGTCAGCATAATTGCCAAGCCGGGATAAAAGACAAGGTGTGGCGCGGTGAAAACCTGATTGCGTTCCGAGCCGAGCATGGCGCCCCATTCAGGTGTGGGTGGCTGTGCGCCGAGTCCAAGAAAAGATAATGCGGCGGCATCCAGAATTGCAGACGCAATTCCGAGTGTGCCCTGCACGATCAACGGGGTCAGTGCGTTGGGCAAAATCCGCTTGAAGAGAATCTCGTAGGTATTTCCGCCGAGCGCGCGCGAGGCTGAGACATAATCCATTTCGCGGACGGAGAGCACACTGCCACGCACGACGCGGGCGTAGGCCGGGATGGAGACAATGCCAATCGCGAGCAGAGCATTTATCAGTCCAGGCCCAATAACCGTCACAATCGCAATGGCAAGTAACAGCGAGGGGAAAGCCAGCAGTACATCCATTACACGCATGATGAGGTTGTCAATCCAACCGCCAAAATACCCGCCGAGCGCGCCGAGGACCGTGCCGATGAAGATGGCAAAAGAAACAGTGGAGAGACCGATCATCAAGCTTAGGCGTGCGCCATACAACATGCGGCTGAATTCATCACGCAGATTTCCGTCGGTGCCCATGATATGTTGTGGTTGATCTGTTGGGCAACCCAAAGCGTAAATGCAGGGAGCCGAGCGTTTGGTGACATTCTGTGAGGGCTTGGCGTCCAACATGGAAAGAGTTGGGCTGTAGGGTGCGATCCATTGTGCGGTTAGCGCGATCAATATTAAAATAGCCAGGATGACCATGCCAACGACAGATGATTTACGGCGGAAGAGCCTCCGACGGGTGATTTGCCACAGGCTGACTGAGTCAAGCGAGAGGGTGCTGGCGTCCAATTTTACAGGGGGTATGGTTTCGGTGGTCATGAGCAGTTCCTAGTTCAGGCGGATGCGGGGGTCGAGATATGCATAAGAAATATCCACGATCAGGTTCAGTGCAACAAAGAACATTGCGATCACCACGGTAAATCCCTGCACAATGCCATAGTCACGGGCTGTGATGCCATCGTACAGAATACGGCCGACGCCGGATAAATTGAAAACGGTTTCTGTTAATACTGCGCCGCCCAACAAGCCGCCTAAAGACAAACCAATTACGGTAGCTAGGGGTAATAAGGCATTCCGAAACGCGTGCTTCAAGATCACCGCTCGTTGCGACAATCCTTTGGCGCGCGCTGTGCGGATGTAATCTTGTCCAAGCACTTCGAGCATGGAAGAGCGCGTCATGCGGGCGATCAATGCCATGGGAATGGTGCTGAGTGCGAATGCGGGGAGAATTAAATGAATGGCCGCATCTTTGAACACTTCCCAATTGCCGGTAAGCACGGCGTTGAAAATGTTCATTCGGCTAAAGAAATCTGAAATATTATAGATAAAAGTGCCTTTGGTAAGTTCCAGTCCCCATACTTCAAAAAATGGAATGGTAATGAGACCTGCAGAAAGACGGCCGGATGGTGGTAGTTGGAACGGCGTGCCTTTTAATGTCAGCGCAAAAATATACGCAAGCATTAATCCCAGCCAAAAGACCGGCATGGATACGCCGATATTTGCCCACATCATGGTGACCACATCCACCCATGTATTGTGGCGGACGGCAGAAATTACCCCCAGCGGAATACCAACGATAATGCTAAATAATAATGCCGCAAAACTTAATTCAACTGTGATCGGCAGGCGCTCCATCAATAATTCAGTGATGGGTTTTGAATAACGGAAGGAAGTTCCAAAATCGCCCTGCGCGATTTCGCTAACATATACCCCAAACTGAACGATAATTGGCTTGTCCAAACCATGACGATGATTGAATTCATCGCAGACCACTTTGGTGGCTTTCTCCCCAAGCATGGCGCGGCATGGGTCACCAGGGATCAATCGCGCCAGCGCGAAAGTGGCAAATAAAATGCCAAATAATACCGGAATACTAAGAAGGAGACGCCTGAGAATATAAGTGGGCATGATTATTTTGGGAGCCCCCCGACAAGATAGGTTCTTATCGGGGGGCTAATAGTTTTAATAAATCTTGATCTTACTCAGCAGGAGCGTTCAGGAACGCGCCAAAGAGACCGCTCCAGTAGGAGAACGCACCGGTGTTGCCGGTGTGAAGTGGGTTAGCCGCATCCCATTGGATGGAAAGGGAGGTGACCACATCGTTCGCGTCGAATGAGGAACCATCAGAGAACAAGACGCCGGGGCGCAGTTTGAAGGTCCATTCGGTCAGATCACCGTTGACTTCGTAGGATTCGGCCAAAACAGGTTCAACTGCTGTGCCGCCAATTTCGTAGCCGAGCAGGGATTGTGTAACCTGTTCGCAAGCGCGCAATGATTCGCCGTCGGTTTCGTCGGCGCAGTAGAGCGAGATCGGCTCAGCGTTCTGCATCCATACGAAGGAGTCGGTGCCATTGGACATAACGGAGAAGGATTCGTTGCCCAGCGGGCTGGCGTGCGCGCCCGTAACTGCGGCTTGGAAGGCAAGTGCGGAACCACCATGAGCAACAGGGATCATCGGCACGTGGGTGCGGATGGCGTTGTTGGCGTCAGTGTAGAAAGGTTCGCGATCAGAATCGGAAGCCAACTGAGCGCCGCTGTCGATGGCAGAGGTGATGTCGTCGAACTTATCGCCGAATTGCTTGGAAGCGCCAGAGCCGAAGTGGTAGCCAAGGAAGTTGGTCTGGTCAGGATAGTCCGCGCCCCAGCCCAGCATGTACAAGCCTGGTAACTGACCTGCATCTGCGGCGGTGAGGAAAGCTCCGGATTCCATCACTTCGATCTTGAGGGTGATGTTCAAGTTTTCTTTCAACTGAGCCTGGAGGTCCTGCGCCACAATGTTAGGATCGGGCAGGTAACCACGAACAACGTCGCGGTAGTTCAGGACGGTTTCGAAACCATCAGGATAACCGGCTTCAGCCAAAAGGGCTTTGGCGGCAGTGGCATCGAAGGCGTACCAATCATCACCTACGCAGCCATTCGGGATGGAGCATGGGGTGAAGTGAGAAGCAACCTCAGAACCAGCAGGGTAGAAGTTATCTACGATACGGTTACGATCAACACCCATGGCAATTGCCTGGCGTACTTTTTCGTTAGCCAAAGGATTGGTGGTGTTATCAAAGCCTTCGACCTGGGGATTATTGTTGAAACCAATGTACATGATGTTGAGGGCAGGGCGGTTGAGCAGTGACAGGTTTGTGTCGCCTTCAACGGTGGCGAAATCATCGGGACCAACATTGTCGATGCCGTCAACGGTGCCAGATTGGAGTTCGAGCAAGCGTTGAGCAGACTCAGCGCTCCATTTGAAGACCAAAGTCTCAGAGCCGGCTTTTTCGCCCCAATAATTGGGGTTGGCTTTAAAGACCAATTGATCGCCGCGAACCCATTCAGAGACCATGTAAGGTCCGGTGCCGACGGGCTTCTCGAGCAAATCACCGTTTCCGCCAGTGGATTCGAGATATTCAGTGGGCTGAATCGCAAAGGATGAGAAAGCAATTTTCGAGGGGAAAGCAGGATCAGGCACGCAGAGTGTGATCTTGACGGTCAATTCATCCACCGCTTCGATGGATTTGAATTCGCCGCCATATTCACAGTCGGGAGCTTCAACCATCAAGCCTTCATAAGCCGCCATGGGGGCTTCGGTAGCGGCAGGTTCAACTGCAGGGGCTTCAGTAGCGGCAGGTTCAACTGCGGGGGCTTCGGTTGCCACACCGCCGCCGCAGGCAGCAAGCATCATGCTCGCGAGCACTACAAGCGAAAATAGAACAGAAAGGTTTCTTTTCACGTTTCTCCTCCTTAGAGAAAAAGTGGATTATTGGAGACCTGAGAATTTTTTTCCTCAAGCCTCTTGACAAGCGCGAATTATACAACAAAAACCTGTCAAAACTGTTAGGGGCGTGTACCCTGCGAATGCCATAGCCCGGCGATTTTTTCCCCGCACTTCGGACATTTTCCTTCACTCGTGATCTTATATTTTTCGATGACGTACCCGCTGCGTTTCACAAGCTGATAGTTGCAGTGTGGACAACAGGTAGTTTCATACTCCCCAACATTTCCGGGCAAATTCCCGGCGTACACATATCTCAGTCCCGCCTCGCGCCCAATCTCTGCCGCGCGGATCAATGTTTGCGGGTCGGTATTATCGGGGTCGATCATCTTGTAATCTTTATGAAAAGCTGTCACGTGCCAGGGAATATCGGGCGATAGCCCCGCAAGGAAACGCGCTGCATCCCATAATTCTTCATTTGAATCATTGAATCCGGGAATCACCAGCGTCACCACCTCGACCCACAAACCCAGATTGCGCGCGCGTTTGATTCCATCCAATGTATTTTGCAATGTCCCGCCCAGCGTGCGATAACTTTTTTCGCTCATACATTTTAGATCAACCTTGTACGCATCCAAATACGGGCGCAAATATTCCATCACTTCGGGCGTGTTATTTCCATTGGATACATAAGCGCACAGCAAACCCGCTTGTTTTGCTTCCTTGAAAATTGCAACCGCCCACTCACTGGTAATTAACGGCTCGTTATATGAAGAGACAACCACCGAAGCTTTGGCTCTGCGTGCCTGTTTGACGATTTCCTGGGGTGTGATCTCCCTTACAAATTGAGCCGCCACATTCGAAGCAGGGTCGCGCAGTGCTTGCGATGTCAACCAGTTTTGGCAAAAGCCGCAGTGATAATCACAGCCTAACATGCCAAACGTTAACGCGTTTGCTCCAGGCAGCACATGTGAAAAAGGTTTCTTCTCGATTGGGTCATTTTGCAGCGCAGCCACATAGCCGAACGGCACGTGCAATTTTCCGCCCTTATTAAATCGTACCTGACAAATGCCGCGCTTGCCCTCGCGGATCAAACAATGATGTCCGCAGGCGTGGCAGCGAACTGCACCGTCGGCAAGCGCTTCGCACAGTTCACCTTCAACTGTCAAATTGTCCACTATGTTTGCCAGCGAACTCATTGCGACTCCAGTAATAAAAACCTGACAGGTTTCCACAAAGCCTCGTTTAACCGAGGCGGTCTCCGATAAAACCTGTCAGGTTTAAGTATAATATATCCATGTTAACTGTTGTAATTCAAGCAGGCGGACAATCTTCCCGCATGGGCGAAGATAAAGCCCTGAAATCTTTTCTTGGGCGTCCGCTTATTCAACGTGTGATGGATAGGGTCTCGTCAATTGCAGATGAGATCATCGTGACCACGAACCATCCCGCAGAGTATGAGTTTCTTAACCTGCGCCTCACTCCCGACCTCAAGCCGGGGCGCGGCGCCTTGGGCGGACTCTACACTGCGATTGAATCTGCTACTTTTCCGCTGGTGGCGGTGGTGGCTTGCGATATGCCCTTCGCTAGTCCAATGCTTTTCGAAGGCGCGCTCAAGCTCATGGTCGAAGAGGCGGCGGATGTCGTCATCGCTCGCGCAGCACCCCGGGCGGAGCGGGTGGGAAAATCAGACGAAGGCTATGAACCGCTTCACGCATTATATCGCCGTGAGGCTTGTCTTCCTGCAATTGAATCAGCGATTGCAGCCGATCAATGGAAGGTCATCTCGTGGTTTCCGCAGGTAAAAGTGCGGGTGCTTACATCTGACGAAGTTAGATCATTCGACCCTTCAGGTTTATGCTTTTGGAATCTCAACACGCCTGAAGAGTTTATTAAAGCGGAAGAAACGTTTAAACGCAATGGAGCATAACTTGCTATTCATGGTTTTCTCAAAACATAAAATCTTAATGCGAATGCCGCGAAAGGAGCGAATGACGCAAAAAAACTGCTCTTTTTCGCCCTATTCGCGCATTTCGCGTTAAAGCCTTGCCTTCAAGTCAATCTACAAGACTGCTCAATAGCAAGTTATGCGGTACTGCGTTTAAACGTTCAAACTTGTAAACGTTCTAGCGCACGATCAACACCGGACACGGCGCGTGAGCCACAATTTTTTGACTGGTACTTCCGAGCAGCAAGCCAGCCAATGTTCCAACTCCGCGTGAGCCAATAACGATCACGTCGCTATGGCGTGTGTTTGCCACACTGATGATGGCTTCGGCGGGGGAGGCTTCAAGGAATTCTGTGTGAATCTCACAAGGAAGATCGCCCACAACTTTGATGGCTGCCTCCATGATCTTATTCGATTCCTCGATGCGCGCATCAATGGCGTATTGCATGTTCGGCTCACCGAGATAGGGTGGTATGAAATCATAAGCCACCACAATGCGGAATTCTTTGGCGTTCACGGTGCGCGCCAGATCGGCGGCTGTGCGAGCGGCGTGTAATGCGTGTTCAGATCCATCCACTGCCAACAGAACTTTTTCAAACATGTTATCTCCTTTTCTGTGGGGTACAATCTTAGTATACAACCAGTGTGTCTAAATTTCATTAAAGGAGCTTCCCATGTCTCTGAATCTTGATTTGATCCGCCAGCAATTTCCAGCGCTTAACCGTCCCGACGTTTTTTTTGACAACCCCGGCGGGACGCAAATTGCCAAACCCTCTCTTGACCGCATCAACAAATATTTGATCGAATCCAATGCCAATCACGAGGGCGTTTTTGCGACCAGCGTTGCTTCGGATGCTGTGTTGGATGAAGCCCATCGCGCAATGGCTGATTTTTATAATGCGCCGTCTCCTGATGAAATTGTCTTCGGGAACAATATGACCACCCTCACACTTCATATTAGCCGCTCTATTTCGCGCGACTGGAACGAGGGCGATGAGATCGTGGTTACACGGCTTGACCATGACGCCAATGTAACTCCCTGGGTGTTGGCGGCACAGGATCGCGGAGTAAAAGTCAACTGGGTGGGTTTTGATGTGGAAGACGGCACGCTGAATTTAGGTGACCTGCAAAAAGCGCTTGAGCGAAAGCCGCGCCTGCTGGCAGTGGGCTACGCCTCCAACTCGCTCGGCACGATCAACCCGGTGCAAAAGATGATCAAGATGGCGCACGATGCCGGTACATTGGTTTATGTGGATGCCGTGCAATATGCTCCGCATGGCGCGATTGATGTGCAAAGACTGGATTGCGATTTTCTGGTTTCTTCTGCTTATAAATTCTTTGGTACACATGCCGGCATCCTTTATGGCAAGCGCGAGTTGTTGGAAAAATTATTTGCCTATAAAGTGCGCCCGGCGACTAATAAACTCCCGGGTAAATTTGAAACCGGCACGCAAAATCACGAAGGCATTGCGGGCGTGCTTGGCGCGGTTGAATATTTTGAATGGGTGGGACGTGAATTCGGCGGCGAACATGCCGAGAGTTTTTTCGGGAGCGGATATTCTGGACGCACGCTTGAGTTGAAAAAAGCGATGACCGCAATCCATGCTTACGAGCTTGAGTTGAATCGCGCGCTTCTTTCCACCCTGCAAGCGATTCCCGGTATCACGATCTTTGGGCTGACCGACATGCGCCGATTGGATGAACGCGTGGCGACCTTCTCCTTCCGCTTGAATAATCAGCATCCGCATGATGTGGCACAGAAATTGTCAGACGCCGGCATTTACGTCTGGGACGGAAATTATTACGCGCTCAACGTCACCGAGCGGCTCGGCTTGGAAGAACACGGCGGCATGGTGCGCGTCGGCGCGGCGCATTACAACACACTCGATGAAGTTGCACGTTTGGGCGAGACTTTGCAAAAGATCGCAAAATAATTAACAAAGTTGTTTGGCACACGAATTTGCAATCGCCTAGGACATTCCCTTGTCCTAGGCGATTGTTCTTTATTTTTTTTCTCTACCCGTACATTTCAAATCTGGGACGCAGATCGCTTCGCGCGCAGATATTTTCTTTTTTTCAGCGAAATCAGCGTTTCTCAACATCCAAAAAATCTTAACGCAAATTACGCGAAAAGGCGAAAGACGCGAACTTTTTATTGACTCACCTTACGCAAAATATTTTTAAGATGACCCCGAAGGGGTCAAATGATTATAGATTTTAGCAAGCCATCCATTCAACCCCGTTGGGGTGTCATTGTTTGTGAAATCCATATCATCCCTTCGGGATTTGAACCCGATCATGTAACTTTCTATAATCCTGCCATCCCTTCGGGATTGAACTGCGTAAGGTGAGTTTTGAGAAAGCCGCAGCCAATAAGCCGTTTTGCTCACCAATCTCTAGTAAAATTCTACCTAAATCTACATTGTGTAATTCGCCCTAAAAAGTACAATTCAAACAATATTGGCGAGGGCGCAAAACGCCCTTGCTGTTTTTAATCATTTTCCGCCAAAGGAAACTATGTTCATCAAACGCCTTCAACTCGGATTTATTCACGTTGCCGTGGCAATGACCCTCGTGCCCATCAACAGCACACTTAACCGCGTCATGATCAAAGAGCTTGCGCTCTCTGCCACGCTCGTTGCCATTCTCGCCTCGCTTCCCTATCTCTTCGCGCCCATTCAAGTGGCCATCGGTTCGTACTCAGACCGCCACCCTATTTTGGGGTTTCGCCGCACACCCTACATTCTCGCGGGGCTGATCCTTTGCATGCTCGGCTTGATCGTTTCACCCTATGTCGCATTCCTCATGGCTGAGAACCTGCCCCTCGGCATCCTTGCCGGCATTTTTGCCTTTGGCGCGTGGGGCATGGGCTACAACCTTTCCAGCGTTTCGTATCTTTCCCTCGCATCTGAAATCTCCGGCGAAGACGGGCGCGGAAAAACCATCGCAACCATGTGGTTCATGATGATCGTCTCCATCATCGCCACCGCCATTGGACTCAGCCGCATGGTGGACCCATACACCCCCGCAGCCTTGATCCGCGCATTTGGATATATAGCCGCCTCCGCCTTAATCCTCGGCTTGATCGGTCTCGTCAGGCTTGAGCCACGCTCGAACATTTCCTCCTCAAAAGCGGCGTCTGAATCATACACTGTCAAACAAATGACCTCCGCCATCACACAGAATCCGGTTGCGCGCATCTTCTTTGTTTACCTGCTCCTCTTGCTCGCCGCCATCCTCGGACAGGACGTTTTGCTCGAACCCTTCGGCGCCGAAGCCTTCGGCATGACCGTCACTCAAACTACGCGTATCACATCCATTTGGGGCACGTTTGTTTTGATTGCAATTATTATCGCGGGCTTGCTCGAAGGTCGCATGGCGAAAAAAGGAATTGCTCAACTCGGCAACCTTGGCGCGCTTGCGGGCTTCGCTGTCATCGTCGTCAGTGGATTGAGCCGATCCATAAGTATTTTCTACACGGGTGTCACCCTGCTGGGACTCGGCACGGGGTTATCTACTGTCGCAAATCTTTCGCTGATGTTCGACCTGACCGTGCCCGGTATGGTGGGTTTGTATATCGGCGCCTGGGGATTCTCCAACGCGCTCTCGCGCCTGGTTGGAAATCTCCTAGCTGGGATTCTGCGTGATGTGGTGAACCAACTCACAGGCGCCGCATTGAGCGGGTATCTCGTCGTGTTTATCCTCGAAGCGCTCATGTTATTGGCCGCCACGGTCATGCTCACGCGGATCGATGTCAAAAAATTCCAAAAAAATATTGAAGAGCCTTCTTTTGTTGAGAAGATTGCTTTGGCTTCTGATTAATAAGGTGAGGGTATGACAGATAAATGGCTTTCTCTCAGTGACGCGGCAAAAATATTGGGCGTGCATCCCAGCACTGTCAGGTTGTGGTCTGATAAGGGCGTGCTGCCCACGCACAAAACACCGGGCGGGCATCGTCGTTATAAACAGGTTGAGATCTCTCTCTGGGCTGAATCAAATCACAGGCCGAGTAATGTTGAGCCTGAGCACATGATGCAGGAAGTTATCAAAACCGTCCGTATGCAAATTTCAGAAGGACGGTTGCAGTCAGAGTCGTGGTATCAAAAATTGGACGAGGATGCGCGCGCGCAATATCGCATGAGTTCGCGTTCCTTGTTTCATGGGTTGATGACCTACATGGCAACTGAAGGCGCGGATGCTGAATCTGAGGCTTACGCCATCGGCTATGAGTACGCCTCGCGTGCGCATCGTTACAGTTTGAATTATGTGGATGCCGTGCGGGCATTCTTGTTTTTTAGAAATACGTTGATCAATTCGGTCATAAAAGTTTATCAGGAATCCAATGTGCCCTCGCGGCAAACCGCACAGGTTTTTGGTCAAATGTACACCTTCACAGATGATATTTTGATCAGTCTCCTGCAAACTTTTCAAGCATTGAATGTCAGCCGCTAAACGGTTGGTATAGCTCCACAAAAAATGGTATTGATATCAAATAGATGATGAAATTTCGTAGTAACGACTTCAGTCGTGTTTTCATGATATACGGTTTTCTCAAAGTAGATTGACAGGGAATTATTTTTATGAAGTACTTGGAACGCGAATTCCACGAATGGGCGAATTTCACGAATTTTTTTAAAAATTATTCGCGCTATTCGAAAATTCGTGCCATTCGTATTAAAAGTTTTTGACCTTGACTACCCGCCTGATTGCTTGCACCGTACTATTGATATGGTTATACTTGCGCGCATGGCTATCCCAACCAAAATTGGTCGTTACGAAATCAAATCTGAACTAGGCCGCGGTGGCATGGCCACCGTCTATTGCGCGTTTGACCCAAGATTTGACCGCGAAGTTGCAATCAAAGTATTGCCGCGCGAAATGATGCACGATCCGCAGTTCCGTGCGCGCTTTGAGCGTGAGATTAAAATGGTGGCGGGGTTGGAGCATCTCTCCATTGTGCCTGTCTACGATGTCGGCGACGAAGATGGACAGCCGTATTTTGTCATGCGCTATATGACAGGCGGCTCCCTTTCAGACCTGATCGCACAGGGAAGAATCTCGGTCGAGGATACAGCGCGGATCGTTGAAAAGATCGCGAAAGGTCTCAACTATGCCCATAAGAAAGGCATCATTCACCGTGATCTCAAGCCTGACAACATCCTTTTTGACGAGAATGGCGAACCCTTCATTTCGGATTTTGGCGTTGCCAAACTGACAGAATCCACAGGTAATTTGACCGGCAGCGGCGTGATCGGTACGCCGGCCTACATGAGTCCTGAACAAGCTCAGGGGATTGAAATTGACGGTCGCAGCGACGTTTATGGATTGGGCGTCATCATCTACCAAATGTTGAGCGGACAACAGCCCTATAACGCAGATACTCCCATGGGCGTGGTGGTCAAACACATCACCGAACCCGTGCCTGATATTTTGAGCATGGTTCCCAGCCTGCCGCTTGATATGGATGAAATCATCAAATTGTCCATGGCGAAGGATAAAAACAAACGGTATGCCACGGCAATTGACTTGGCGAAAGCCTTGAACAAGATCGCCTTTGGAAACGAAGGTAACTTTACCTCCGTTTCCAATACGGGTATCCGTTTTAACAAAACGCCCGCCCAATCAGCTCGTGCAAGAACAGGTCTGGTCGTGGCTGGCATTATCTTCGTCGTTGCGGTGATCGGATTTTTTCTGCTGCGTAACCAATTGTTTGCCCCGCCCATTGAACCCACCCTCACACCCGCGCCCACCGCAAGCCCCACCGAAATTCCAACTGCTACAACAATCCCCACGCTTGTGCCCGCCACAGAATCAATCGCATCTGCCTTGCCTTTCGCGCCAGCCTGCGCCGCTGAAATTGTGATCCCCACTCCCGTTGTCAAAGAGACAAATAAAAGCTGCGTCAAGAAAATCCCCTACACCGCACTTTCCATTCCCGAAGGCGCAAAGTTTGAATCCCTCAATCCTGAATTTTCCTGTGCCATAGAAACCACAAGCAACGGGAGAAGCATTATTTCCTGCACCAGCCCGAAGTCATTTTCATATCAATTAAAAGTTTGTGTTCCGCCGCTTGTTGTCAGCGCAGACGCTGGCAAATGTGACCAGGGCGCAGCCTTTGACTCAGCCAATCAATGTTGTGTGGCGGCGCCGCCAGATGCCGGCTGCACCATCGTCAAGGTCGACTTGCGAGCTTGCCAATAATCAGATCGGGCGTGATGAACGCCCGATTTTATTTTCTCCCAAGCGGGATGATAAAATAACCGCATGGGAATCCTTTATCTCGTAGCCACCCCGATCGGAAATCTTGAAGACATGTCCCCGCGCGCTGTGCGAATTTTGCGCGAATCAGTTCTCATCGCCGCCGAAGACACCCGTCACAGTGGCATGTTGCTAAAACACTTTGAAATAAATTCCCCGCTTACCAGTTATTTTGAACACAACAAAATCAGCAAACTGGATCGCGTCCTCGAAGCCCTCGCAACTGGAGACGTAGCATTGATCTCGGATGCCGGAACGCCTGCGATTAATGACCCGGGCTACGAGTTGGTAAAAGCTGCCCTCGCATCTGGTTTCGACGTTCGGCCTGTTCCTGGACCCTCAGCCCCCATCACCGCTCTGGCAGTTTCTGGTCTGCCCACGGATTCCTTCCTCTACCTCGGCTACCTTCCGCATAAATCCAGTGACCGACGCAAAAGTTTAAGCCAGGTCTCAAACCACACCTACACCCTCATCTTTTTAGAATCCCCCCACCGCATCGTTGATTCGCTCGCAGACATCCTCACCGTTTTGGGTGACCGCCGCATCTGCGTCGCCCGCGAAATGACCAAACTCTATGAAGAATTCTGGCGCGGACCCGTCAGCGGCGCATTGGAATATTTCCAATCCAAAGAACCGCGCGGCGAGTTTACGCTGGTGATCGAAGGCAAAAAGACCGAAGACCGTAGACAATGGACAGAAGAAGAACTGCTCGAAGCGATCAAGCAGGAACTGAAAAAGGATAAATCTGCAAAAGAGATTTCAACCGAATTAGCCGAGCAAAGCGGCTGGAACAAAAAAGAAATTTACGCGTTGGTCAATCAAAACAAATAAGGAGTAATCCAATTTATGGCTGCCAAACCTGCCAAACCTGCCAAGCCCGAAGAAAAGAAACCCGAAGAAAAGAAGGAAGAAAAATCTACGCCAAAAGATAATCTGGTCGAGAGCAAGCACTCGGTCAAGATCGGCGGCAAGGTCATCAAATACACGGTCACCACAGGCACGATGATCGTCAAGGAAGAAGTCAACGACAAGGAAAAAAACGCCGAGATCGAAAAGCCGCGCGCGCAAATGTTTTTCGTTGCCTACACCAAAGATGGCGTGAAAGACAAAGGCAAACGTCCGATCACCTTCTCCTTCAACGGCGGACCTGGCTCCTCGTCCGTTTGGCTGCACATGGGCGTGCTTGGTCCACGCCGCGTGGTGCTCACCGACGAAGGCGAAATGCCCCCGCCGCCCTTCAAATTGACCGATAATCAATACTCCATCCTTGATGAAACCGACCTCGTTTTTATCGACCCGATGAGCACAGGTTACACCCGCCCCGTCGAAGGTGAAAAATCTGCCGAGTGGCACACCTTCTCAAAGGACATTGCGTCCGTCGGTGATTTCATCCGCTTGTACACCACGCGCTACAACCGCTGGCTTTCGCCTAAATTTTTGGCGGGCGAATCCTATGGCACCACGCGCGCCGCAGGTCTCTCTGGCTATTTGCAAAATCGTCACGGCATGTTGTTGAACGGGTTGCTGCTCATCTCTGCCGTGCTGGATTTCACGACCCTCGATTTCAACCTTAACAACGACCTGCCTTATATTCTCTTTCTGCCTGCCTACACTGCCACCGCCTGGTATCACGACAAGTTGAATTTCAAAGCGCCTTTGCAAACCGCGATCAAGGAAGCCGAAGAATTTGCGATGGGAGAATACGCCTCCGCTTTGCTCAAAGGTTCATCGCTTACGCCCGAGGAACGCGCCAATATTGTTGAAAAACTTTCACGCTACACAGGCATCTCGCAAGAATTTATCGAACGCTCGAATCTTCGCATTCTCGACCAGCATTATTTCAAGGAACTTCTGCGCGAGCGCGGAAAAACCGTCGGGCGTTTGGACAGCCGCTTCACCGGCACAGATCGCATCGGCGTCACATCCATGCCTGAATATGATCCGCTCTTCGCACAAGTCAACGGACCCTACACCGCGGCGTTCAATGATTACATCCGCACCGAATTGAAATTTGAAACCGACCTGCCTTACGAAATTCTCAGCGACAAAGTTTGGATGAACTGGTCTTACGGTTATTTCCAAAATCAATATGTCAATGTCGCTGAAACTTTGCGAAGCTCCATGACCTTCAATAAATATCTGAAAATATTTATCGCCAACGGTTACTTCGATCTCGGCACGCCCTACTTCGCCACCGAATATACCCTCGACCATCTCGGACTTGACGAGTCTCTGCGCGGCAACATCCGCATGGCGTATTATGATGCGGGTCACATGATGTATGTCCACATGCCTTCGTTGAAAGCAATGAAAACCGACATGACCAAATTTATAAAAGACGCAAGCTAATGAACCTCGACGACCTTGTTTACTTTAAAAAATTTGATACATTAAACATGCTGGCAGAAATTGACGGCTTGCCCGATCAATTGCAACAGGCCTGGGAATTGGGAGCCACACAGCCGCTTCCCAAACTGAACGCAAAATAAATAGTCCAGTCAACAAAAACGCTCTGTCGGGGCTTAGCCCAACAGAGCGTTTTTTTATTTTCAGGATTTTTTTGCGACCAGTATCCAATCCCACGGATAGGGTTCGCCCATCCACTCGGGGACATCATCATCTTCCATTTCGGTCTTCCAGTCATATTCCATTTTTAGTACGTCGAGCACTTCGAGATTCATTTCATCGTGCGCCAGTACGATCAATTCTTCGCGCAGATAGTGCTTGGTCGGCTCCGTACCGCGGATGAAAACCCCCTGGGCGGTTTGCTTGGGGTGAATGATGTAACTGGCATCTATTAGTTCTTCGGCTTCGCGCGGCGAACTGCCGTCTTTGCGATACCATTCTGTTTCGCGGAAGTAGCTAAAGAGCAGAGATTCCACCGAGGGCACATTCAGGATCAAATGTCCGCCGGGGTTTAGGCGGGAAGCCATGCCGCGCAGAAAACTCATCCGCAAGTCAGGATCAGGCATCAGCACCGCATTGAGCGAGACGATCACATCCACCATTGGCAGATTGTCGACAGGCAGGGATAAATCTGCTTGAGCAATGTGGACATTTTTCGAATCTGCACAACGTTTATGCGCAGATTCGAGCAGCTTATCTGAAAAATCATAGCCGTATACCGTGCGGAATTTTTCCGAAAGGTAGGGGAGCATCTTGCCGGGTCCGCAGCCGAAATCAGCCACGTCTTTTTGGGGAGATGCAAAACGCTTTATTTGTTGTCCAACTGTTTTCGAGCGTCCATAGGTGAAGGCATCGATCACATGCTCATCGTACTCGTGTGCAAACTCGTTCCAATAATTTACATCCATGCTTTTGCATCTTCTTTTTTTATAAGCCTCTAAAGATTCTTGAAATCCTTAGGTCCTGTTATATTTTTCCATCTTACATCTTGATTCACGAAACGACAAGGTTAACTACTTTATTGCGTTGGAAATAACGTTCAGCCACTCTCAATCCTGGCTGGCTTTAAAAATCCCCGAATAAATCTTCGCTTTTGCCTTCAAAAGGCAGGTTTTATGTGTTTTGTTGCAGAGTCACTGACATGTTTTACGCGCATAAGTGACATTCTTCACGTTGAGAATTATGACCAATAAAGTATAATATTTTGAATTATCTTAAACTCACCATAGAAAGTGATGGAGGAAGACACAGTGTTTCATGCGCTTGTCAGTATCAAGCAAGTACCCGATACGACGAATATTCGTATTGACCCGGAAACGAATAATCTTATCCGGCAAGGCGTTCCTACAATTCTCAACCCGTATGATGCTCATGCAGTCGCGGCGGCGGTGGAATGGAAACGTAAACTCGGCGGGAAAGTCACCATTATCACAATGGGACCTCCTGCGGCAGTCACATCTCTGCGCGAATGCATCGAAATGGGTGCAGATCGCGCAATTCTTATCTCAGCGCGTCAGTTCGCGGGGGCTGATACCTGGGCTACGTCATATGTATTGTCTGAAGTTGTCAAAGCTGTTCACGAAAAAGACCCGATTGACCTGCTCTTCTTTGGGAAACAGGCCATTGATGGCGATACCGCTCAGGTGGGACCGGGCGTTGCTGTGCGGTTGGATCTTCCCGTCGTGAGCTACGCAGTTAAGATTCGCGAAGTGAATCTTGAAGAGCGTTACGTGATCATCGAACGCAAAACCGAAAGCCGCAACGAAGTGATTAAGACCTCACTACCCACAGCGCTGACTTGCGAAAAAGATATTGCAGAAATTCCCTACGCTTCTCTGCCAGACCTGGTTTACTCTCTGCGCTATGAACCGGAAGTTTGGAATGCGGAAAGCCCGATCACATTTGACCCGGCACTGCTTGGTCTAAAAGGCTCTCCCACCACTGTGTTCAAGACCGGCACACCCGAAAAGCACATCGCAGGCGAAGTTATCAAAACGGAAGAACTTGGAGTGGATGGGGCTGTAAAGGCGGCGCTTGACAAGATTTTGGGGGTTGAAGGTATGGCGTCAATTTTAGGAGTACAGAAATGACCAGACGTTTTTGGGTTTACATCGAACAGGAAGACGGTAAAGCCCACCCGGTAGCCTGGGAATTACTTGGCGTGGCGCGCCGTTTGGCAGACGAAGTCAATGATAACGCTGTTGTCGAAGGCATTCTGGTTGGGGACAATATGGAAGAACTTGCCAGGGAAGCCATTCAATACGGCGCTCAAACAGTTTACGTAGTGGATGGTCCCACCTTCAAGAATTATCTCAACAAACCATACACCACCGCGCTGTCTGCCTTGGTGAAAAAATATGATCCAGAAGTTTTGCTGGTTGGAGCCACCACCCTCGGCCGTGATTTGGCCGGAGCTGTGGCAACCAGCATCGGCACCGGCTTAACCGCCGATACCACGCATCTGGCAATGGGCGAAGTCAAAGGAACTGTCCAAAAATTATTGCTGGCAACCCGTCCTGCGTTTGGCGGCAACGTGATTGCAACCATCGTCTGCCGTGATTACCGCCCGCAGATGGCCACCGTGCGTCCGCGTGTGTTCACCTCAGCCCCGCGTCAGGCAGATGCTAAGGGCGAGATCGTGCGTGAGGTGATTCCCATCACCCCAGACATGATCAATGCCGAAATTTTGGAATTCATCACCAATGATGCGGCGTCGGTCAAACTTGAGTATGCCGACATCATCGTCTCTGGTGGACGCGGACTTGGCGGAGCAAAAGGTTTTGCCCTAATCCAGGAATTAGCAGATGCATTGGGCGGCGTAGTTGGTTCCAGCCGCGCCTGCGTCGATGCAGGTTGGATCAAGTACGACCATCAGGTTGGACAGACCGGCAAGACCGTACGCCCCAAACTTTATATTGCCGCCGGTATCTCTGGCGCCATTCAGCACAAAGTAGGTATGCAGGAATCAGATTTCATCCTTGCCATCAACCGCGACCCGCACGCCCCCATTTTCGACGTCGCCACGATGGGCATTGTTGGCGATCTGTACGAAGTAATTCCCGCCATGATTAAAGAAATTCGGGCGCGCAAAGAGGCTCAGCATGGATAAGAACCAGAAACTTGAATTTGATGTAATTGTGGTCGGCGCAGGTTTGTCTGGCTCTGCGGCGGCGGCAATTGCGGCGCGCAGCGGCTTGAAAGTTGCCATCGTCGAGCGCGGACAAAACCCCGGCAGCAAGAACTATTTCGGCGGCGCGCTCTACACCCATTCCCTGTTGGAAATCTACCCCGATCTTTGGGATCGCAAACCACCGCTCGAACGCCCCGTCACCGAAACTGGCTTCTGGTTCCTCTCGAAAGACGGCTTGGTAAAAGCCACCGTTCAGGGTGGAAAAGTCAACAGCAATCCGATTGATGCCTACGTTGCACTGCGCGCCAAGTTCGATGCGTGGTGGGCTGAACAGGCTCAAAAAGAAGGCGCGTTCATCATCCCCAAGACCCTCGTTGTGGATTTCATCCGCGAGAATGGTAAGGTAGTCGGCGTCAAAACCGACCGCGATCAGGGCGATATCTACGCCCCGGTGGTCATCATCACCGAAGGCGTCAACAATCTGCTGACCCAAAAGTTGGGACTCGCCAAGCACGACATCAAAGGCGACTCCGCAGCGCTGGCTGTCAAGCAGTTGATTTCCATCCCCGCCGCAACCATCAACGCTCGCTTCGGGCTGACCGATAACGATCACGGTTTGGCGATGTCTGTCATGGGTGATGTCTCGATGGGACTGCCCGGACTCGGCTTCATCTACACCGGTGTGGATTGCGTTTCAGTGGGGGTGGGCGTCACTTTGGAAGCCCTGCGTGAAGCCGGCATCAAGCCCTACGAACTGCTCCAGCGCTACATGAACCACCCCATGATTGCTCCATTGATCGCCGGTGGACGTTTGATGGAATACGGCGCGCACATCATCCCCGAAGGCGGCTGGAAAGATATGCCCCAGCTTTACACCGACGGTGTGTTGGTGGCTGGCGATGCTGCTTCGATGGTCAACGCTTTGCATTGGGAAGGCACCAACATGGCAATCGTGGCGGGTAAATGCGCCGCTGAAACTGCCATTGAGGCGCACCAGAAGAAGGATTTCTCCGCCAAGTCGCTTTCCAGTTATCGCACCCGCCTCGACAAGCGCTTCATCATGACAGACCTGCACCAGTACCGCAACCTGTCCCACTTCCTGAAGACGCACCCCGATTTTATGGCTATTTACCCGACCTTCATCAACGATGCGCTGGGTATGTTCTTCACCGGGTTTGGCAAACCCAAGGGGCAATTGTACAAGGATATTTTGCGGTCACTGACTGACCGCCGCCCACTTTTAAAGGCTGTGGGTGATATTGTCGCTTTCGGCAGAACTATTATTGGTATATAACGAAAGGTGAATCTTATGTCTGAAACCAGCGATACCCAACAAAACGACCTCCCCAAGGTCTTCATTGACGACATTCTGATGTCGCTCAAGTACTTCACAGATGAGCATGAAGCCCATCTCAAAATTATTGATACCCAGGTTTGCATCAATTGCAAAGACAAGCCCTGCATTCAATTTTGTCCCGTCGGCGCCTACCGCACACAGGACGGCGGAACCGTACAGATCGCCTTCCAAAGTTGTATCGAATGCGGCACCTGCCGTGTGATGTGCCCGCCCGCCAACGTCTCGTGGAAACTTCCACGCGGAGGTTTTGGCGTGGCGTACAAGTTTGGATAGTCCTTTACTCTCAATCTAAACCATACGCGCCACGTACCTTTTCGGGTACGTGGCGCGTATCATTTTTTCTGGTTGTAGCGGAATTTTTTTTATGCCCTGTTTTTGTACAGCGCGGCCAGGGCTGCGCCGATGGCTTGTGAAAGGTCACCAAGCGCGGCAGGGACAATGCTGATGACACCACGCTGCGAGGGCCACAAATATTCGTCGGCAGTTGAGCGCACGATGCCCAGATAACGCTCACGGAAGGCAGATGTGGTTGATTCAGGATCCATCAGCCCGCCGCCGATGACTACAAATTTGGGGTCAAGCGCCATCGCCAGGTTGGCAACATGCAAACCCATCGCTTTGGCTTGCAGGTCAAATAACTCCGTGGCGAGTTGGTCACCCTTTTGAGCTAATCCGCGCAGGGCAAAGGCACGCTCTTTGGGGCTGAGGGGTGAATTCGCCAGTTCGTGGTCAGGATATTTCTCCAGTTTTTCGGCTAACAGGTAGGGCAGTCCCGAGAGGCTGGTGTAGACCTCGACACAGCCCCAGGTGCGTCCGCAGCCGCAGGGATAGGCTTTGGTGCCCAATAAATGCAGGGGCGCGGACATGTGACCGGCTTCCATTCCGCCTAGTGTGTCTCCATCCAGCGCCAGCCCATTTTGATCGATGTAAGCGCATCCCAACCCAGAGCCAGGGGCCAGCATAACCACCGTTCCGCCGCTGTTGCCGCGTGCATGTTGAGCTTCGGCCACGCCGCCCATATTTCCGTCGTTGCCAACGGTCAGCGGGATGGCGCATCCGGCGCGTTCGGCCAGGGCATTGCTATAGGCCGTGTGCACATCGAACCCCGCAAAGTTTTCAGGCAGATTGGGCGAACGGTCAAAAACGCCATAGCGTTGGAACGGGCCGGGAATGGCCAACCCCACCCCGCCGACCTGTTCCCAGGTCAGGTCATTTTGGGAAAGGTATGAGTTGATGGCTTCGACCCAGCCGCGAACAACGGCTTCGGGTCCATGCTCCGAATTGGTGGGAGATTGCAGTAATTTTGTCGAGATGGTTGAGCCGTCGCTCCATACGCCGCCTACTTTAGATGTGGTCGCGCCGCCATCGGTGCCAATATAAATCATTTTATTCATAGTTTCTTTTTACCTTCCATTCTGATTTTTATCTGCCGGTAAAATCGGGCAGTATTTTGTCCATCGCAATTATAAGTCTGTTTGGTTTGTGAGTGCATTAACACACCAAAACACGCTCGTTACGATTATTCCAATCCTCCTGGATTGTTGCGGCCGCGCTCTTTTTTATTGCGATATAATGACTCGCGCATCATCCCCCGCTTGAGTTTGTTCAAACTCACGGGCATTTTTTGCCCCTGATATTTTTCCTGATCTATAAAAAACAAAACCACCTGAGTGAAAAATATAATAGACCTCTTGCAAAAGTCCTTTTTGCCACAGCGGTCACAGAAAAAAAAAGAGCCCCATTTACAAGTTTACGGCAAAGGCTTAACGCGAAAAGCGCAAATTGGGCGAATTTTCGCAAAGCTTAATAACTCACCTTACGCAAAATATTTTTATGATGACCCCGAAGGGGTCAAATGATTATAGATTTTGGCAAGCCATCCATTCAACCCCGCAGGGGTGACATTGGTTGTGAAATCCATATCATCCCTGCGGGATTTAGGTTCAACCATGCAATTTTCTATAATCCTGCCATCCCTTCGGGATTGAACTGCGTAAGGTGAGTTAATAAAAAATTCGCGTCTTTCGCCTTTTCGCGTAATTTGCGTTAAGATTTTTTGAATTTGAGAAAGCCGTACCCTGTGGACTGCGGCTACTTATGCAAGAGGTCAAATGAAATATATAAAACTGATTTTCGCCATCGTCGTGGGGATGGTTGTCCTTGCCGCCTGTACCAACACGGATGCAACGCCGACGACCAGCCCCGAACTGCCAGCGTCCACTCCTGCCCCTTATTTGCCGACCCTCTTCGAGATTAAGAATGATGCGAAGGCCTCTCAAATCCGGCTGGATGACCCGCGTCCGAATATCATCTTTATTTTTACAGATGACCAGCCGTATCACACCACCCAATACATGCCCACCGTGCGCGATGTGTTGATGAAAGATGGGATCAACTTTGAACAGGGATTCTCGACCACGCCTTTGTGCTGCCCCAGCCGCGCCAGTATTTTGAGCGGACAGTATGTTCACAATAATAAGGTTTATACAAACACCTGGCCCGAGGGCGGCGCGAGAAAATTTGACGATGCTTCCACGTATGCGGTATGGGTAAAGGATGCGGGCTACCAAACTGCGTACTTTGGCAAATACTTGAATGATTATGATTCACTCGAACCCTACGGCTATGTGGGACAAGGCTGGAATGAGTGGGGAGTTTTTCTCGGCAAGAACCTGCACTCAGATGATGACATCGGCGCGTCGCAATATTATTTAGATTTTAGTGTGTCTGAAAATGGCAGCGTGGTTGAATACAACGGAGAGAACTCCATCTTTGGCGCAGACTATATCACGCGTAACGCCGTTGATTACATCTCGGACAAACGCGATGAGCCGTTTATGTTAACAATGGCTTATTACAATCCGCATTCGCCGTATTTTTGGGCAGAGCGTCACGATCAGCAGTTCCGCCGTACCGGAGCCTTGCAGGCAGAAGCCTACCGCTCGCCCAATTTTATGGAGGAGGATGTTAGCGATAAGCCGCAATATTTACAGGACTTAAATCCGATCTCGGTCGAGAAAATTGATATTTCCTACAAGCAGATCCTGCGCTCGCTGCTTTCGGTGGATGACGGCGTTGCTTCTGTGCTGAATGCGCTGGACAAAACAGGCTTGAGCGAAAAGACGATCATCGTTTACATCACCGACAACGGATTGACCGTGGGCGACCACCGCTTTGGTCTGACCAAGAATTGCGCCTACGAATCTTGCGCGCGCATCCCGTTCATTGTTTATGCGCCGTCCATTTTTCCAGCGCGCAGCGATGAACACATTGTTGGCAATATTGACCTTGCACCCACATTTGCTGAGTTGGCAGGTGTGACCGCGCCTGATAATGTTAACGGCATGAGTCTTGTGCCGCTGCTAAAGGATATCAACGCCGATTGGCGCGATGCAATTCTGATCGAACACTGGCCCACCGAAGATGGAGTCGGCTCAAAAATTCCGGAATTCTACGCCGTCCGAACCGCGGATTGGAAATATGTGGAATACTCCACTGGCGAGAAAGAGTTGTACGACCTCAGGAATGATCCGTATGAATTGGAAAATATTGCAGATCAACCTGAACATACCGAGATACAAAAACAATTAAAGCTGCGGCTGGATGAGTTAAAGAAGGAATAGCAGGAACGGTAGGTCACGCTTGAAGCGTGACAATATTAAATTCAATCAGAAGTCACGCTCAAAGCGTGACCTACAAGAAAAGCAAAAGATGACTGGGCAAAATGCCAGTCATCTTTTGCTTGAAATTTATCTACTTGCATCTTTATATTTTTTACTGTACGCCAGCTTAGAGAAATTCCACTATTTTCCCTTAACCATGCTCTGATATTCCAAATAAGCAGTGACGCCGTTGATCCAATTTTGCAACCCGTCGATGCGAATGGTCGCTTCATCACAGCCACTGAAAATACCGCCGCCAAATTTGGTGATGGTTTCTTCAGAAATATTCCAATTGCAGTCATTGTCTGGCAGTTGTCGTGCCTGCACAAAAGTAATGAATGCGCGGATTTCAGGGTCAAGCCATTGAGTACCTGCATCTGAAAGATAAAATGCCTGCGCCAGCGCCGCCAGCGCTTCCACTTTTGTGGCGCTGGAGATGCTGGTATTTTTTGGGTTGAGCGAGCGGACTTCTCCCGCAATGATCGTCTTTGCGATCTGCATGGCGTAGGTCTTGTCTTCGTCGGTAAGCGAATCCAGGCGCGCCAATTTGCTGAACGCATAACTGTGCCAGTGGTCTTCTGTGACTGGCTGCGAGATCATGAATTTGTTTACTTCGCGTGCCTGTGTTAACCAAAACTTATTGCCTGTCATCTCATATAGATCGGTGAGCGCAAGCAAACTTTCACCAGAAGCGAAAGTCACATAAAAATCGGGGTCGGCTGTGCCGCCAAAATAGGGGTCAAGCGCATAATAAAAACCACCCTCAGGTTTCCGCATGGACACAATAAAATAGCCGAGTTCCATTGCGGTATTAAGCAGGTTGCGGTCTTTCAGAAAAAAATCGCCCGTGGCTTGCCAGCGTTTGTAGATCGCGTCCACGGTCAGCGCGGCGCCGCCCAGTTGACAATTTCCTTCTGTGTAAAAACATGTCCCTCTAAAATTGGCAGGGTCGCTCACAAGCAATTCCAAATAATGTTCAAGCGCGAGATCGCCTGCGTTGCAATATTTTAGATCAGCGGCAACCCGGCACACGGTGAAAAGTGAACCCGTCCCGGCCATCAAGCGCACGTGCGATGGAGAATAAGTCCGCTCCCCGCTCATAAAATCCACTTGATAGGAAAGCTCGCCATTCGGAAGTTGTTGGCGCACCAAATAATCGCCAGCCGCGATGACTGATTTTTTTAGCGTACCTTCTGCAATGGGAATTGTTTTTGGAATTCGAGCAGGCACAAATGTGGGCGGGGGTGAAGCCTCCACGACGGGCGGGGCAGAGACCCGCGCTAATTTTTCATTGACAACAAAAAATATTATCACCGCCAGCACGAACACGGCGGCAAATATATATTTTTTATTGATTGAAGACATCGTTGCCCTTTTTTACATGCTCATTTAATTCATGCAGGGACAACTCAGCCAAAGATGGAACCGTGATGTCGCCGGTCACGCCCATTTTTGCAGTCATTGGATTCGGAACCCCGACCACGAAAATTCCTGCGCGTCGCGCGGCTAGCACACCGTTGGGAGAATCTTCAAAAACGACAGCCGCATCTTTTTTAACGTTGAGTTGGTCCAGCGCCTTCAAATAGATGTCTGGGTTGGGCTTGGTTCTGCCGGGCGGTACATCGTCCTGACAAATGATCTGGTCAAAATAATCAAAGATGCCAAGCCGTTTTGCGTGCGTATCAACCCACGAGTGCGGAGAACTGGAGCCGATGGCAACCTGCAAGCCGTTTTCTTTTGCCTGTTCGATCATCGAAATCACACCGGGCAAAATTGGACTGGCATGGATGATTTCGTCAGATTCTCTTCGGTAGCGAACTCTCGAAGAAACAGCATCCAGCCGCCCCTGAGTGAGACGCGCGAGATGTTCCGCCGCGTCAAAGTTCGAGATGCCATATCCGCCGATCGTTTTCTCCCACTCATCAACGGGTAATTCAAATCCACATTCTTTGTAAATGGATTGCCAAACCAAAACTTCGGGCGTTTCGGTATCGAGGATCAGCCCGTCAAAATCAAATATAAGTGCTTTTAACATTATGGAAACCGCCTGACAAACTCTGCGATCGCTTCCCACATTTTAAGATTAAGATCGCTGCCACTTGTCGTTGAAATATTTTCAACCATGTGCGCCAATGAAGGCTTCATTAATAAATACTCGCGCTGTGCTTCTGTGACCGAGCTAAAGAAACGCGTGTGGTCCATCCAGCCATAGACCTTGCAGGAAACAGAAATATATTTACTACCGCGTTTGAGTGTGACGCGTACACCCCCTTTGTGTACTTCGTCGCGCAAAATCTCGCCGCCTTCCGCGCCCACGCTGCCGATGGTTTGTCCGGCGTTATACGCAAACCAACTACTCATCTATGTCCATCCTGCTGATGCGCGAAGGTTGTACATTTACGTTCGCGGGAACCGTGCGCGCCAATTGACCTTCTTTTATTAAACGCGCAAGGTGTTTCACCATCACCGCCTGACGCGGCGAAACTTTTGCTCCGAGGTCTTCCAGGACAGGCTCCAGCCAGGTTTGGTAGGAACGCACATTTAAATATACGCGCCGTCCGTTGCGGTCTGGCAGGCTCGACACAAGCGATGCTATCTTTTCGCTGACGTTGTGCTCGTCAGGATGAATGAGCGGCGTCAGCACAATGCCATACATGCCAGAGGTGACGCTTGCATAACATTTTGCGTTTTCTGAACGAACAAAACCAATCAGGCGATTCGGTGCCGGCTCAACAGGATGCAGCAACTGCGGCACAATTTGATAATGCAGACTCTGCACCGCCGGCAGATCAACGGACTGCACGCGCCGCCAGCCTAAACTTTGAGCTGGTCCTGTTTTCCCGAGCAGACTCACATCCCATAGTTTTTGCCACGCATAAACAGAGAATCCCGCCATGCGCAGCGCAGGGAAGACATCACTTGTTTCGTCTACTTCAGCCAGCACGTGAAATGCCTTCCATTCACCCGCCTGCATTGCGAGATGTTCGATCAACGCCGGCAATTGACGATCATCCAAACGTGAAGATGGTGCAAGGTACAACAGTTTTGCGAACGGTTCTCCACGCGAGTGAATGACTCCGCCCAGCAAGGCAGATTCGCCGCCGTTGGTAATTGCCGCGTACAAATGCCGCGCAGGGTTGATATACGCCAGCAATCCCATCGCTCCCAGCGGATGTCCACGCGTGAGGGCACGCGCGCTGTCGAGGGTTAATACATCATTTCGATAGCGTGTGATGATGGGAATATCAAGGAGGTCAAGCGGGCGTATGGTCATTA
Organism: Candidatus Brevifilum fermentans; assembly: GCA_945877125.1. Lineage (GTDB taxonomy): Bacteria > Chloroflexota > Anaerolineae > Anaerolineales > Villigracilaceae > Villigracilis. The sequence goes on from CAMCQT010000014.1 coordinate 58,363, forward strand.
TTTTGTTCTATGTCATTGCGAGGAGGGTGTTCTTCCCGATACCATCCCGAATGTTCTTATCGGGACGAAGCAATCCTTGTATTAAAGGTGGAGATTGCTTCGGGCAAAAAAACAAGAGCGCCCTCGCAATGACATGTTAACTTGCCAAAGAAATAAAATACTCGTGAAAGCGCGTGTCACTTGTCAACTCTGGGTGAAATGATGTAGCAAGCAAGTGACCTTCCTGCGCCGCAACGATGCGACCATCTTCCAGTGCAGAAAGTACTTTCGCGTTTCCATGCACAGATTCGATCAACGGCGCACGGATAAAGACTGCATGATAAGCATGTTCCGTACCAGTGGCTTTCATTAACTCGTCAATTTCAAGATCAGTCTCAAACGAATCCACCTGGCGACCAAAGGCATTGCGCTGTACTTTTATATCCATCAAGCCCAGCAAAGGCTGGTCGGAGCTTGCGTCCTTTGAAAGAAAGATCGCACCCGCGCATGTTCCCCAAATTGCATGACTCTGACCAAATTGTTTCAGCGGCTCCATCAAATCATACGCAACCGCCAGTTTCCCAATGGTCGTGGATTCGCCGCCGGGGATAATTAATCCATTCAAACCATCAAGATGCTTCGGCAAACGAACTTCCACTGCATCCACGCCGAGCCGTTTGAGCATGGAGATATGTTCTGAAAAATCGCCTTGCAAGGCGAGGACGCCGATTCTCATAGTCTTTTTAGCTTTTGGCGATTAGCAGTTAGCGATTAAGGGAGTAAGAGCTAATCGCTAACTGCTAACAGCTAAAGAACCTACCAGCCCCGTCCCGCCATCTTCTCGCCTTCGGGCATCTGTGAAACATTGCGTCCCACCATGGCCTCGCCGAGATTCCGGCTCACATCCGCAAGAACAGATGCGTCTTGATAAAAGGTCACAGATTTGACGATAGCCGCCGCGCGTCTGGCGGGGTCGCCGCTCTTGAAAATGCCCGATCCGACGAAAACACCGTCCACGCCGAGCTGCATCATCAACGCCGCATCTGCGGGAGTAGCCACGCCGCCAGCCGCGAAATTGACAACGGGCATGCGTCCGAGTTCTTTCACTTCTTTCACTAATTCATAAGGCGCGCCGTTATTTTTGGCAAAGGTCATCAACTCTTCGTCGCACATGCCCTGCAACTGGCGGATCGAACCCATCACGCTGCGCGCATGACGAACTGCTTCAACCACGTCGCCCGTGCCAGCTTCACCCTTCGTGCGGATCATCGCCGCGCCTTCGCCAATGCGGCGCAAAGCTTCGCCGATATTGCGGCATCCGCAAACGAACGGCACTTTGAAGTTGTGTTTCAAGATGTGATGTTCTTCATCCGCAGGGGTGAGAACTTCGGACTCGTCAATATAATCCACGCCGAGTGATTGTAGAATCTGCGCTTCCACGAAATGACCGATGCGGCACTTCGCCATCACCGGAATGCTGACTGCGTCCATGATCTTCAAGATCATGTCAGGGTCAGACATGCGTGCCACGCCGCCATCCGCGCGGATATCGGCAGGGACGCGTTCCAAAGCCATCACCGCACATGCACCTGCTTCTTCTGCGATACGAGCTTGCTCGGCATTCACCACATCCATGATGACGCCGCCTTTTAACATTTGGGACAACCCCTTCTTCTCAGTCCACGTACCAGTTTTTGATTCCATTTTATCTACTCCTTGAGTTGAATGCTGATACTGCTTGCTGCATAATTTTCTAAACGTTCAAGTGCAAAAGCCACGTGTAGAAAATTTAATTTTGGTTAAACAACTTTCGCAGTACTCTGTAAATTCTACCATGCGGACTATATATAAATCATAAGAAGCTTCTAAATGAATAGGCGCTAAAATCTTGAAGAAGAGCTAAATATAACTTTAGTTTTCGCTAACAAAAAGAGGTAATAGGGTTGTTGGGGCGATATTTTTGATTCGCGCCAGGTGACCTACGGGTAAATGGGAAGTAGCCGAGTTCTTTTTTCGAAGTCGTCCTGAAAGATTGGCAAGTGTGGGAAATGCCTGTC
>CAMCQT010000015.1 GCA_945877125.1 Candidatus Brevifilum fermentans
GCAAAGATACCAGCCTTTACGGTCAATAAAGAAAGGAGGAGAGGGTTACTTTATTAATGCTTTAACTTCTTCGAGAAATTCGTCGTTAAGGAAATCACCTTTTTGCATGAGCGATTGGATCTGACCGCTGAGTCTGCTCTTTTCGTCTGTTGTAAGTTCTTTTGCCGTTGCTACGATTACGGGGATGGTTGCTGTTTCCTGTTTTGCGCGCAGGGCTTCGATCACTGTAAAGCCGTCCATTTCAGGCATCATCAAATCGAGGATGACAAGGTCTGGTAGTTCGCGTTGGATCAACTCAAGTCCTTCGCGTCCGTTGCTTGCTTCCAAAATGGTGAAACTGCCTTGCGATTGTAAAATACGGCGGATCAGGCGGCGCGCTTCGGTAGTATCTTCCACGATGACAATCTTTGGGAAGCGTTCAGGTGCAACCTGGCTGAGTGCCGAGAGCAAGCCTTCCTGCGGGGTTTGGTCGCTCGTCGTAAGTTTTACATCCCGTGACCAATTGTCGCCGAGAACGCCTGCTTCAGCGGGCATGGTGTGCCCCGTGCAATTAACCACAACTGTGTCGCTTGGTTTAATCACTCCGGCGCGGATCAATTTGAAGAGTCCGGCGAAGGCTACGGCGGCGGCGGGTTCGGCAGAAATACCTTCCATTTTTGCCAGTACGTGCATGGCTCGGAAGGCGTCTTCGTCGCTTACGCTTTCAAATGCGCCGTTCGTGCTGTTGACATATTCACGCAGGAATTCGTAGGAGCGGCCTGGGGTGCCGGTGGCAAGCGTTTCGATGCGAGTTTTGGGAGAGGTAACCGGCTCGGCTTTTTCCAATCCTTTTTTCCAACTATCCACCATGGGGGCACAGCCTTCTGCCTGAATAGGTGCAAATGCGGGAATGCGATCTACCCATCCCATTTGTTTCATTTCGCGAAAACCTTTGTAAACGCCAATGGGACCCATGCCGCCGCTAATGGATTGCACGTACCAGTCAGGTGTGCGCCAGGGGGAGTTGGTGTCTGGTCCCTGAATGGCAGTCAATTGCTCTGCAATTTCGAATGCAATGGTCTTCATGGCTTCAATTGAGGTAATGGTGCGCGCGCCCATGTCTTGATACAGGTGGCGTTGGTGGGCAAACTCCGCGGCGACCTGTTTGCATTGATCGTAGGAACCGGTGATCTTAATCACCTGGCTTCCATATAATGCGATCTCGCGCATTTTCATCGCAGGCACTAAACTTGTGACGAAGGCCCACAACTTTACTCCAGCGCGTGCTGCGTAAGCCGAATAGGAAATCGCTACATTGCCGGTGGATGCCGCTACCATTTCTGTGATCCCCGCTTCTTTCAACGCGGCAATTGTAATGGAGGCCTGCCTATCCTTGAATGAGGCGGTCGGACCCTGACGTTCATCTTTGATAAAAATGTTGGGACAGCCCAGCATCATGCCCAAATTGACTGCGCGGATAAGAGGCGTGCCTCCTTCTCCAAGCGACAAGTTGATGTTGGGATTGCGTACAGGCAATAATTCACGATAGCGCCAAAGGTCAAAGGGACGGGTTGCCAGTTTGGCTGGCAGGGTTTTCCCGATAATTTCATAATCGTACTCTGCTTCACGCCATTGGCTGTTGCACTTCGGGCACGTTGTGGATGTGGGGTAATACGGTGCATTGTGCCCACAATCAACGCATTTGATGATAAATGACACGGTGATACAAACTCCTATTTATTTCTTGATGCGAACTCGTTCCAATGAACGCTGAATGGACGTAAGTAATTCCTTTTCGTTAAACGATCCCTTTGATAAAAGCTGTTGTCCGAATTCATTTAACTGGTTCTTTTGTTCTATTGAAAGGTCCATGCCGCTAATGACAATAACGGGAATATCGCGCAGATTTTCGGACGCCTGCATATTCTCCAATATCTTGAATCCGTCCATTTCGGGCATGAACAGGTCAAGAATTAGGGCGTGGGGCGGCTTCCCAGAGGAGATCATGTCCCAGCCTCTGCGCCCGCCTTCAGCCAGGATGGCTCGGTATCTGCCGTCGTCGGTTAGAATTTTTCCAACCAGGCGCAGGTCATCGGGGTCATCGTCAATCACAAGCACGTCGCGGATCGAGCCATCTGCATTCAGGCGATCCAGTGCGTTGACAAGATCATCTTCCAAAATAGGTTTGACCAGATAATCTGTTGCGCCCAGGTTGAATCCTTTTTTCAGGTCTTCAACGATACTACAAATAATGACGGGTATATCGCGTGTGTCAGGGTCGTTTTTCAAATTATCTAAAATTTGCCAGCCATCAATGCCGGGCATCATGATGTCTAATGTGACCGCAAAGGGTTTTACTTGTTTGACACGTTCCACCGCGCGCGCTGGGTCAGACAATGGAATCACGTGATACCCTTGTTGATGCAAGTAGCGTTCATACAACCCAATAACTTGAAGGTCGTCATCAATTGAAAGGATCACTTTATTTCTGCCGGAAATTGCTTCACTTTCTTTTTCCTTGCGGAAGAGCGGTAAAGTGAAGTGGAATGTACTTCCCCTGCCAACTTCACTATCAACCCAAATTCTTCCCCCGTGCATGTTGATGATATGCTGGCAGATTGACAGCCCAAGTCCTGTGCCGCCTGTTTTACGTGTGGGCGAGTCGTCTACTTGCGAGAATGCTTGGAAGAGTTTTGTCTGATCCTGCTTGGCGATACCGGGTCCGGTATCGGTTACGCTCACTGTTAATTCGTTGCGTCCAGTCAGTCCAGGTTTCAGCCCGACTTCTACGAGGATATCGCCTTCGTCTGTGAATTTGGCTGCATTGGAAAGCAGGTTGATCATCACCTGGCGGACACGAATCGCATCTGCCCGGACTGTTGGCAGGTTCGGCTCGATGATGCGTTTCATTTGGATTGGCTTGTCTTTGATAAGTCCGCTCATGGTGGAGAGGACGCTGCTGGTCACGTCGGCAATATTCACTTCGTCAAACGCCAGTTCCATCTTGCCGGCTTCAATCTTGGAGAGGTCGAGAACGTCGTTGATAAGTCCCAGCAGGTGTTGACCTGAGTTGTAGATGGCGGTCAGGTCTTGCTGTTGCAATTCAGTTACGGGGCCGTCAATTCCTTTTATGATGACACGTGAGAAGCCAATGATCGAGTTAAGCGGTGTGCGTAATTCATGACTCATGTTTGCCAGGAACTGGCTTTTTAGACGATCGACCTCGCGCATTTCCAATACGGCTTCCTGTGAGAGCGCAAAAGAGCGCGCATTGTCAATGGCTACAGCCACCTGGTCTGCAAGTGTCTGAAGGATGGCAATTTCATCTTCTTTGAACGCACCGGCTGTTTTTGCCTGAATATCAATGGCTCCAATAATGCGTGTGCCGATTCGCAGGGGAATGGCTGCTTCTGCACGAGTTTCAGGCAGCAATGGGTTGACTTTGTGCAGTGGGTTTATAGAAACATCATTTACAACTACAGACTTTCCATCCAAGGTTACTTTGCCGACGATGGACTTTTCATTAATCTGGAGTGTGTGTTTTCTCTCTTTCATCTCCAGTCCGGCTTCGCCAGTTGCTTCTCGCAGAACGGCATTGAAACCGGTTTCTTCAACAATGAAAATACCTGCATGATAGAAATTGAATCGTTCGTTGATTAAGTTTACGGTTCGGGCAAAGATCGAGTTTAGATCCAGGGTTGAGGTAACGAGTTTGCCAATTTCGGCAGAAACAGCCAGGTATTCGTTTTGACGCCTGATCGCCTCTTCCGATTTTTTGCGCTCGGTAATATCACGAGCTACCCAAAACACATGGCTCTCATCGAGCTTGGTTAGGCTTGCCAGGAACCAATACACTTCGTTTTCGACAGGAAGTTCATATTCCAGTTGAGTGGTTTCAGCGTTATCCAGTGTTTTTCGAATTGCAGTGACAAACCGGTCTGCAACTTCTTTTTCCATCACGTCGTGCATGAGTTTGCCAAGCAATTCATCTGGCGGGCGAATTAGGCGCGATGTGCTGGTTTGGGCGATGCGGGTATAACGTCCATCCCTGTCAAAGACCAGCACCACATCTTCCATGGAAGAGAACAGGGTACGTAGATCCGCTTCGGATCGTCTCAACGCTTCTTCGGCGCGCAGGCGGCCGATGGCAGTTGAGATTGGCGGCAGAGTTGTTTCCAGCAGAGTGATTTGGCTTGGAGTAAGGCGGGACTCTTTTTCGCGCATATCCACGCCAAGGGTTCCGACCACCTGGTCATTGATAATGATTGGAAAAATGGCTGTGTAGGTAATACCCAGTCGGCGAAATTCCGCTTGCACAGTAAGTGGGTTGGCTGGGTTGTTTGAAGAATCTTCCAGAATGAAAGGTTTTCGAGTGGAGATTAATGTTTGTGTGGCAAGATTTCCCTCAATGGGAATTTTGAGTCCTATTGCACTGGTTTTATCTTCCATTTTTGAGTGGTCGGCAACCACACTAAAGTTTTGTTTATCTTCATCCATTAAGGCGATTGCTCCGCGTGCGACGGGGAATGCCTCAACGATTTCTTTAATAACAGCGTGCAGTGCTTCCTGTAAATTGGTTGCGTCGGTTAGTGTGCTGACAACGCGGTTGATCAGCGAAAGTTCTTCAGCGCGTTCCTGTGCTTCCTGAAATAAACGCGCATTCTCAAGCGCCAGCGATAATTGATCTGAGACTTGTTTGACGAGCAATTCTTCGTCTGGTGTCCATTGACGTGTGTTGGTTTCATCCAGTACGCGCAATGTAGCCCAGTCTTGATATCCGGTTTGGATATTGACCGAGTAGGTGGATGTGGTGCTTTCTATGTCTTGTTCCTGTGTGATGATGGGTTCTGTAGATAGCAGTGTGGGCATGTGGTGCCTGATCTGCTTGGGCGGGGAGACTGCTTCAGTTTTTTTCTGGGCAGGCTTCAGGTTTTGTTCTGGTGCGCGCGAAGAGTCGGCAAGTGGAAGAGACTCATTTTTTCGGGCATTTGAGCTATCGTTCGGTTTTGAATCGCGCTCTTCAGGATTAATGCCCTTGAATAACTTGTCAAGCCGCTTGTCTATTTTCGGTTTCTTTGACATATTCAATTAGCTCCTGGGCGAGTACGTGATATTGTGTTGCGCCGCGTGCGCCGGGTTTGTAGCTTGAGATGGGGAGTCCTGCAATGGAACTTTCGCGTAACTTGGTGTCAATTTCTATGACGGCATTAAATACACCTTCACCAAATGTTGAACGAAGTTGATCGTGAATATTGCGATGTGTGCGGTTTCTATTATCCAACATTGTGACAAGGATGCGATATGCGAGATTGGGGTTGTTGTCTTCTCGAATGCGGCGGACAAGTGTCATCATGTTGCGTAATGCGTACGCTGAAAAATATTCCGCTTGTGTTGGGATGAGTAGCAGGTCTGCCGCGGTGAGAGCGTTTTGTGTAATTGCGCCGAGTGCGGGGGGACAATCGAAAAGTATGTAATCGTATGAGAGGTTGTTTGCATTGGCGATGGCGCGCTTGAGGATGGTGGTGTAATTTGTGCGTACGGGCAGGAACTGTTCGGATGTTTCGATGCGCGAATCTGAGGGGATAAGGTCGAGGTTTTCCACATCTGTTTTTCGCCGTGCGCTTAATAAGGGGGCGTTATCAAGCATGATGTTGCTGGATGTGTTTTCAGATTCGCCTGGTTCTAGCCCGAGAGCCAGGGTTAGGTTGGCTTGTGCGTCGAGGTCAATAAGTAGAACGCGATACCCCAGATCAACAAGGGACGCGCCAAGCGAAATGGTGGTTGTGGTTTTGGCTACGCCGCCCTTTTCATTGGATACAGCAATTATTTTTGTCATGGTTACCTTCTTCCAATCTATTTGTCTGGTGGAGGCGCAATCTTTTGCGGGAGTATGTCAACGCGTGTAACGCCAAGTGCGCGTTTCAGTTCTTCGACGGCGGTTTTGATCATTTCTTGCGGATCGTTTGTGCTGCGTATCTTGGTGGTAATGTCTGAAACAATGTGTTCGCGCGAGGCACGTGAAGATGTTTCTTCGAAAAGTCGGGCGTTATCGAGGGCGAGTCCGAGGCGTTCTGCAACTGCCCGCACAATATTGATTTCTTCTGTATTCCAGGTTTTTCCATCATTACTTGGACGAATATTAAGGGTGCCAATTGTCTGATCGCGCATTTGAATAGGTATGGTTAGCGTTTCTTTTTCAGCGTCACCAGGGATTTCTTCAATATCCCTGGTTTTTTTACCAGTGATCAATTGACCACCAGTGAGAGTCTGATGATACCCCAGGATGGCGGATGTTGATTTCTTTTGCCATGCATCAGCAAGATACTCACGGAATAAAGATCGTGCTTCGGCGAGAGCATTTCGGGTCTCGTCAAGCAGACGAGCATTATCGATGGCAATGGCTAGTTGATCGGACAACAAACCGAGAATGGATACATCTATATTTGTGAAGGCATTTGGAATGGTGCTTTGCACATCAAGTGCGCCGATGATCGTTCCGTGTGCGGTTAATGGCAGCGCCATTTCGGAGCGTGTTTCTGGCAGATCGGGATTATTGAAGTAATGGGCATCTGCGCCTGTGTCGAGCGCGATAAGCGGCTTGCCTGTAGCTGTCACGTTTCCCACAATTCCAACCTGACCAACTTCGAGTTTGTGTTGTCGGCTTAACATGACCTGTCCGCCGGGACTGTTTGCTGCGCGCAAGATGGCAAATTTTCTATTTTCATTGAGAAGGAAAATGCCAATGTGGTAATAACCAAACCGCTCGCTTACAGTTTTCGTTATCAGCGGCAGGAGGTTTTCGAGATCTTTTTCGATTGATATGTAACGCGCGATCTCTGAAATTGTTTGTAATTCATCTGCACGTTTTTCGCTTTGCATTGTGATCTGTTCAAGTTCTGTGGTGCGTTGCTCTAATTCTGTAGTACGCTGCGTCACGCGTTGCTCAAGTCCGGTGATCAGTTCTTGTATTTGTAAGGACATCTTATTGAAAGTGTTCGCAAGCAGTCCGATCTCATCGGTTGTATCTATTTTGGCGCGCGCACTTAAATCTCCCTGTGAAATGGAGTTAGCAACCTTTGTAAGGGCAATAATTGGGCTTGTAAGCCTTCTCGCAACCACAGTAGCAATGACTGCGGTTAAGATTGAGGCTACAATAACCAAAATAATATTTGCGCGGATTTGCTTTTGTACATCTGCAAGAAAAATAGAGGTTGGTCGGCTATAGGCAACAGTCCAGGGTTGTGTTTGCAGAAAGGCCACTGCGATCGTGTCATCTCCAGATATGTCTGGGGTTATGTCTGCGCTGAAAAATGGTTGATTTGCCGCATTATTCAGTGCTAATTCAAAATCGGGAAAGTTTGTGGCTTGGTCTATAGCGGGAATATCCAGAAAGCGATGAGAGTCTACCGCGATTAAATAGTCAACCTTTTCAAGCGGTACCATTGATTTTAGTATTAGCCCTGGATTTTGACTATCAGCCATGCGAATATGGAACTGATCCAGGAGTAAAACTGATGTGTTGGTTGAGGGTCCCACACTTTTTGTAATGACGTCCTGCAAAACGGCTGAATCATATTTTACGCGCAGGATTCCGATAAATTCACCGTTGTTGTTCAAAATTTTACTTGCAAATGTTATGCTGGTTGTTTTATCTTCTGCGTAGGTGACTGCTGTAACGATTGGCTTATTGTTAAATCGAACTTGTGAAAAATAGGCTTCGTTTGACTCATTGTTATTAACATAAAAATCTGCGGTATCTATAAAAACATTTCCATCTGTGGCTACAAGCGCGTAGGAAACAATATTGACATTGCCTTTTTTACTTAATTTGTTGAGAAGATCCAGGGCGCGTGCTTGTACATTAGTTCCAGATCGTTGGGCAGGGGATAACGTTAAGTAGGTTATGAAATCAATAAACTGGGCTTCGATGCCGACTGAATCCAAAGTCGTCTGAATGAAGCTGTCCAAACTATTTGCTGTTTGCTCTGCTCCTGATTTGAGGGAGATCTCAGCCCCATTTGTTAGTGCCAGCTGTGTTTGAAGGGTATCGCGTGTCGCAATGATAATTAAGGGGACCAGAGCTACCAGCAGCATAAATGATACCAATCGTGTTTGAAGCGATGGGCTTTTGTTTCTTTTGCTTGAAACGTTTTGTGCTTTTTCTGGTTTACTCTGACTCATGGTTACCTTTATCGACAGCATTAATGGGTATGTTTTGCCCAGCTATTTTTTCGTTGTTGTTTGTTGTTTGCAGATCGATAAAAATATCTGCATCATCCAGCAATTGGCTCAACTCTTTTGCTGCGGTACGCAGAATACTTTCTGTGCGAACGGATGTGCCGATCTTGGATGTAATATCCGAGATGATGCGTTCACTCTCTGCGCGGCGGGTTGTCTCTTCGAAGAGGCGGGCATTTTCAGCGGACAGCGCTACGCGCTCTGCGACTGCTTTGATCAATTCGATCTGATCTGCGCTGATGTGCTCGTTTATTGGAACCTGAACAGAGAGAGTTCCAATGGTTTCGCCGCGCAGGACGATCGGTACGTCAATGCTTTGTTTGTCTTTCTTACTTTTATTTTCGGTAATTTTTGTCTCATTATCCAGTTCAATAGTGCCAGCAACGGAATACCGATATCCAATTAGCTTTTCCTCTTTTGGCATACGGCTCCAGGCCTCGCGGATATATTTGCGTTGAATGGACTCGGTCTCTGACAGTGTTTTTTTAAGTTGGTCAAACAGACGTGCATTTTGAATGGCAAGGCTGACCTGATCGGCCAAAGTTTTCAATGCTTCCACATCTTCTTCATTAAAAGCATTAATATCCATACTTTGGATATCCAATGCTCCAATCACTCGTCCCTCAGTTTTAAGGGGCAGTGCTAATTCAGAGTGCGTTTGCGGCAGGTCTGGATTGTTGAAGTAAATGGCATCTGAGCCTGTATCTGCAGCAATGCGTGGATTGCCTGTAGCGGTCACATTTCCCACAATGCCGGTTTGTCCAACTTCAAGGCTGTGCTGGCGCAGAAGCATTTTTTGGCCACCGGGGCTATTGGCAGCGAGTAGGACCGCAAATTTACCACTATCATCAAGAAGGAAAATCCCGACATGATAAAAACCGAATTTTTTGCTTACGGTTTGGGTTATCAGCGGCAGAAGTTTTTTCAAGTCTTTTTCTGTCGAAATATAGTGAGAAATCTCCGTAATGGTTTGCAGTTGCCTGGCGAGCTTTTTACTTTGCTGGCTTGTGAGTTCAAGTTGTACAGATTGTTGTTCCATTTCTTTGGCACGGCGATCCAGATTTTGCAGCGCACCCCGCAATTGAAAGGTCATATAGTTGAAGGTCTGTGCCAGAGTACCAATTTCATCTGCTGAAGTGACTTGAACTTGCAGGTCAAATTTACCCGCTGAAATTTCCTTCGCAATCCTCGTTAATGAAATGATGGGGCGTGTCAGTTGTTGTGAAAGGGTGACCGTCAGCAGGATGGAAAAAACAAGCGTAATAAACATTATGATGATTGACCATGTAAAAGTTTGAGTGTTATTTACGCGTGCTGTGTTAATATCTTCGGAGGCAAGTTGCTCACCCAGGTTTTTGAATTTTGCTGTCAACGATTCCACAGCGTTTGACGCATTAATTAAGTTTTCGTTATTGTCTGCGATTTCTTTGTCCAACTCTACCAGGGCATTGAATGCAGTCATATAGGTATCTGCCAGTGTGAGTAATTCCGTCTTTGCCCTGGGTTCAAGTTGGTCAGTTTCTGCGATCTGGTCTTTTAACCGGGAAATTAAAGTCTGAACTTCAACGATATATATTTGTTTTCCCTGATCCAGATAGTATCTTTCACTGCGGCGGGCATTAATAAATGTAAGTTCCAATTGCAATAGGTTGGTTTGACCATTTATTTTTTCTTCAATATTCCTGGCTGAGATTCGAAATTCACTTTCCAAGTCTGTATTCTTATCAGTGCCTTTTTTATTGAATGCGTTCACCAGGGATATGAAACTTTTTTCATAAGCATCCACATTTTGGGTTAAAGAAGCAATGTCAGTCTCATATTGAGCCTGGGTAATATTATTACCCGTTGAGACAGTTGCCGCCTGAGTCCCAAAGAGGGCAAGCTGCTTAATATCTTCGCGCATGTCGGTGACATTAAGCTTATAAGAAGTTACATAGTTTATAAATGCCGTGTCCAAGCCTTGCTCCTGCCAGCGCAAGATGGAACTTTTTTCGTCAAAACGGGCTTGTAAAAGACTGATCTCCAACTGGTCAGATAGCCTGCGAATCTCAACGCCATGTGCCAGAGCATTTTCGTAAGCGGCTTGCGTTTTGTTCAGTCCAGTCAGGGTGTTTGTAGCGATGATTGCTGCAAACACAAACAGGACGCCAAACGCCAGAAACAATTTTTGTGAAAGCGGCAGGTTTCCCCAAAAGCCGAAGCGTTTTTTTTCTTCATCATCTTTATTTTTTGGGGGCGAAAAGAATCCATTGATCATATTATTCTCTATTTGTTTTCACTGTTAAATTGGATCAAAACATCTGAGCCGGGTATTGTACGCCCCAACTCTTCCACGGCTGTTTGCAATACATTCTTCAAATTGATGGATGCGCCTATTTTTCCGGTGACTTCACTGATTGTTTGCTCTTTGATTACCTTGCGTTGAGATTCCTGGATCAAGCGGGCATTTTCAAGCGCAATTGAAAGACGCTCAGAGATCGCCTCGGCAAGGTTGATCTCATCATTTGACCATTGTCGATTTTTGGTTGGCGCATTGATTTTTATATTACCGATAATTTGTCCGCGTAGTTTGATCGGAACAATAATAGATGCCTCGTGTGTCACTCCATCTGCGTGAAAGATCAACGATTCTCCACGATTCATGGACTGTCGAATTTCGTCTGTTTCAACAACTTCGGTCAGTTTCTTGCCGCTTGTTAAACTCTGCTGGTAGCCGATAAATTCTTTTTCGCGGCTGAAAGTTTTCCAGCCTTCCTGCAAGTTTTGGCGATAGAGTGCCTGGGCTTCACTTAATGCCTGCTGTGTTTGTTCGAAAAGTTGTGCGTTTTCGAGGGCAATCGCAATCTGGTCCGCCAGGATGCTGAGTGTGTTCGTGTCATTTTGGGTAAACGCTCCTGGTCTTTCACTTTGCACATCCAGTACGCCTATGATGCGATCTCGTACTTTGAGGGGCAGCGCCATTTCTGAGCGAGTGTTTGGGAGGTCGGGATTGTTGAAGAAAACAGCATCCTGCCCAACGTCGAGTGAGATGCGAGGGCTTCCAGATTGTGCGACATAACCCACGATGCCGCTTTCTCCAATCTCGAGCTTGTGTCCGCGCTTCAACATATTTTTTCCGCCTGTGCTATTGGCCGCTTGCAGCACAGCAAACTGGTTTGTGTTGTCGATCAGGAATATTCCTGTATGATAGAAATTGAATCGTTCGCTAACAAGGCGGGTGATAAGCGGCAGTAGGTTTTCAAGGTTTTTTTCGCCGGTAATGAATTTTGAGATTTCGCCGATTGACTGGAGTTCGTTGGCGCGTTTTTCGCTTTGCTTACGGGAAATTTCGAGATCGGTGGTGCGTTCTACAATTCGCTGCTCGAAATTTTCCAGTGTGGTTTCCAGTTGTCCAATCGTTTGATTCAGTACGGTGGATAATGTGCCTATTTCATCTGTGAGGGTGATTTCACTGCGGGCTTTTAAGTCACCTGCTTTTACCCGCTCTGCAACTGCGGTAAGTTGCAAAATTGGTTTGGTGATCAGGTTGGTGGAAATGTTTGTAATAATAAGTGCCACAATGATGAGCGCCAGCAATAGGATTAAGCTTGATCGGATTTGCTCTTGCAGTGGAATGTTGAATACTTCTCCTGGTTGTGTAAAAATTACGATCCAGGGTTTGCTTCCCAGCCGTACGGCTGCGGCTCTATCGTCTCCACCTGTAATATCCTGTTTTTCAAGTTCAAGCAAGAAATAAGGCGTACTATCAACATTCAATAAGCCTTTTTCTATACCGGGTATGCTGACAAATAATCCTTCTTGTGAAGTTAGCGGGAGGCGTTGGTTAAGCGTTAATTCCGCAATAGTTTTAGAATCAAGTTGTGAAGTGTTTTTATATAATAAACTTGTATTAGCGCCATGCCCTAGTATCGTGTGATTCTCATCCATTAGAATAGCGAAAGATGATTCGCCGATGGTTTCATTTTGTTCAGCAATAATGAATTGAAGGATTATGCTGTCATATTCGGCTCTTAAGACGCCAAGAATATTTCCGTTTTCGTCCAGCACAGGCGCAGAAAGATAGAACTCAGAGATGCCGGTTTGCGGATCAAAAAAAACGTCAGATATATATATATTGCGCGTGCTGAGTGTATTCTGGAAATAAGGGAAGCTGGCTTCACTTTGACTCACATGATTTTTCTGTGGTTCTGTATCGAAGAGGTTGTTACCCTTGATGTCCAACAGGGCATATGAAATGATCTCTTTATTGACCGAGCTATAGGCTTGAAGAATTCCCAGTATATTTTCATCAGGGTTGCTGCCTTTTAAGTAGCTGATAATAGCCGGAAGGCGCGCATCAGTTTGTATGCCGCTGAGGTTTTCGTGAAAAAAACTTTCGATCCGAATGGAAGTTTGTTGCGCCGCACTATAAATGGCTTGGTCAGAATAGTTTACGATGTTTTGTCGGGAGGATGTAATGAGGGGAATGCCGACCATTAAAGCCGGCACGGTTACGGTAATGATAAAAATGAGGCGTAACCGATCCCGCATTGAATTAAATCTAATCTCATTGGAAGCATAGGTTCCATAGATCAATATGACCAGCCCCATAACAATAATGATCGCATTTTGCAACAGGGAATTAATTTGCACGCGGTCAGGCAGGTTTAGGAAAAATTCAATCAAAATAATTGCTATGAAAGACATTATGCTGGTTGCAATTGCCAGCCAGACGTTGCTACGTGGAAGGCTTAGCAGGGCGGTTAGTGGAGAAATTGTAATAATACCGATGGCGAGAATAATTCCCACTCCGTTAAAAAATACAGATACGAGTGGAAATGTAATATTTACAGCAATAATTATTACCCAGGCGGCTGCATAGTTCTTTTTATAGTGCGCCAATATAATAATAGCTATGACTGCAACGACCAATGCCCCATTATTAATAACAAGTGCTTTGTATTGCCAGAGCCCAGTCTGCTGAGCAAGGTAAATATATAGCATTTCCAAACCTAGCGCGCCAAAAACCCCCACTGTCCTAAGGATGGAGAGGATGTTGGCGGTATCTTTTTTTAGACCGACTTTTGGATGAGCTTCTGATTGATGTGACTGCATTTTATGTCCTGAAAATCTTGTGCTTGAAAGACTATTTTAGAGCGAAGATAACTTTTGGCTGGTTGGCTCAATTTGCACCAGCACATCTGAGCCGCCGAGCGCTTTGCTAAGTTCCTGTGCGGCCGTTTGCAGGATAGTTTCAAAGCGGGTGGATGAACCGATCTTTGAAGATATGTCGGTTGTCAGGCGTTCAATATCAGCGCGGTGTTGTGTGGCTTCAAGCAATGTGGCAGTTTCAATTGCCAGCGAGAGGCGTTCTGTGACAGACTTGGCAATATCAGCATCATCACCGGTTAGTTTGCGATTATTGCTCGCGCGCAGATTTATTACGCCAACGACTTGCCCGCCTAATCGAATGGGGATTGCAAGGCTTGAGGATGCATTATCTTCATCGGATAAGACCGATTTATTTTGAGTAATTGCCTGTTGGATATGCTTGCCTTCCAATGGCGCATCCAGCGGTTTGATGGTGGTGCCTGTGAGTTGGAATCCCAATCCTAATGACTTGGATCGCATGACTTTCCACGATTGATAGGTTCTATCATTTAGGGAGCTTTGGAATTTTGACATGGTATTTCTGGCTTCTTCAAACGTTAAAGTGTTTTTTATGGCAGTTGCAACCTGGTCAGCAAGAGTAATTAATACTTCAATATCATCCTGATCAAACGCGTTTGATTCAGAACTTTGCACATCAAGCGCACCGATGATCTGATCGGCGTAGCGCAGGGGCAATGTGATTTCTGAGTGAGTATTTGGCAGGTCTGGATTATTAAAGAACACGGCGTCAGCGCCTACATCTGATGCGATACGCGGCTGACCCGTGGCTGTCACAAAGCCGACAATACCGGTTTGCCCGACCTCTAGCTTGTGCTCACGGGTAATCATTTTTTTGCCGCCTTCGCTGTTTGACGCACGCAAGATTGCGAACTCACGTTTATCATCCAATAAAAAGATGCCTGTATGGTAAACGTTAAATTGTTCACTCACTACTTGTGCGATACGAGGGAGCAGGGTGTCCAAATCCTGGATGGATGAAACTGCGCGTACAACTTGAGAAATTGCCTCAAACTGGCGTACATGCTTCAAGTTGTAGCGGTTTACGTTGTTTAGCTCAGCCGTGCGCTGGTCTACACGTTGTTCCAATGTTTGGTTAAGTTCCTGTAAGTTTTTATTTGAAGCGAGTAGATTCTGTTCGCTTTGGATTGCACGGGTGATGGCATCTCTTAAATAGGTTGTGCTGAAATAAATTAATACCGCAATTACCACCAATATGAGGGAGAGGTCACGTGAAAATGCAATGGGTTCCTGGAAGCGGGGGATTATGAATCCATTCGCTTCAAGCATCACAAGAGTCCAGATTGCTCCGATACTAAGAAGGATAATGACACTACCTACACGCCAGTTAATGACAATGCTGGCGAGCAAGCTAACTGCGATGTAAGCGACTATGATTACGTCTCTTGCGCCGTCTGCGGTATATGCTTGTATGCCAAGTCCCAGCCAGCCAAGAATCACAATGATGGATCCGCTGGCATTCAGGTTTCCCCTTCGCAATAGGAAAAGCGATACAAACATAATGAAAATTAAGCTAGTGAGAACCACAATTGTTGTTGCCGAGTTTTCATCTGCGTTGGGTCCCAGGTTGGGTATTAAGGCGGCAGTAAGTACTGCAATTACAACCCAAGCAAAACCGTTAATGAACTTGGCGCGGAATCTGTCTTCCTGGTTATCAAATACTGGTGGGCTAAATAATCTTTTGATCATTCAGTCTCCTGACCTTTTTTGAATTGAATAGCTATGTCTGTTCCTGGCAGGGTATTGCCCAGTTCCAGAATGGCAGTTTGGAGTATGCTTTCAAGATTGCTTGAACCACCAATTTTGGCTGATATTTCTCCAATGACTCGTTCTTTGGCGGCGCGCTTTTGCGCTTCTTGAAGCAGGCGTGCATTTTCAAGGGCAATGGATGTGCGTTCTGCTGTAGCTTCTGCCATGTCAATTTCGTCAGTTGTCCACGTTCGCTTTGGATCTGCTGTGCTGAGTTTGATCGTGCCGATGCGTGTGCCGCGCAGAGTGAGCGGAATCGCAAGGCTGTTAGCTCGTTGATTGTCAGTCGGCTTTAGGTTTTTTGTATCAACACCATCAAAGAAATATCCCTCTACAGGCGTATGCGTTAAGAATTGTTGCCATTGTTGACTGCTCATTTGTCTGGATGCGATTTCAGCCTGGGATAGCGCTTCGTGGGTCTGTTGATAGGAGCGCGCATTTTGAATAGCGATGCCCACTAGATCGGCTAATATGGACAATATGCTGATGTCTTCCTGGGAGAATGCATTTTTTTTCTTGCTTTGCACGTCTAGTGCGCCGAATGTATCGGTGCCGATACGCAAGGGTAGGGCGATCTCGGATTGGGTGTCTGGGAGGTCGGGATTGTTGAAGTAAGCAGCATCCAGCTCAACGTCTAGTGCGATGCGGGGCTGCCCGGTGTTGGTCACAAAACCTACGATGCCGATTCCGCCGATGAGCAGGCGGTGGTTACGTTCAAGCATCTTTTTTCCACCCTCACTGTTTGATGCCGCGAGTATGGCATATTCTTTATTATTATCCAATAGAAAAATGCCAACATGATAAAAGCCAAATTGTTCCGAAATTGTTTGCGTGACTTGAGGAAGAAGTTGATCCAGTATTTGTATTGAACTAATGGTGCGGGCTGTATAAGCAATGGCTTCGAACTGGGAAGTGCGCTGTTCATTATGCTGGTTAGCGATCACCAGCTCAGCAGTACGCGCATTTGCATATGTTTCAAGGTTGACTTGATTATTTTTTAGTTCAATTTCACGATTACGCAGTTGTTCATTTACTTTAGATAATATATCCTGTTTGCGACCAGCGTAACCTGCAAATAGACCAATTACAATAGGTGCGGTGTCAACGATCCATAATAAAGGGTCTGTGCGTTGAGTATAGAGCATGTTATAGAGGTTAAGCGGAAGTTGGGAAAATAAAACCTCCAACACGGTTCCGATTAGTGGAAATGTGAATCCAAAGGCCGCGCCAAGTATGGCGTAACGCTGTGTTGCATTAAATTTTGCGCGATTTGGTCTTTGGTTCACAGTTTATACCTCAAAAAATAGTGATTATTCATCGCCGCTTCCAATCTCAACTGATATTTGGGCGTCGCCAATATGATTACCCAACTCTCGAACGGCAGTCTTTAGGATCATCTCAATCTGAGTGCTTGCGCTTATCTTTGCTGCAATTTCACCGATTGCCCGTTCTTTTTTAGCAGACGTTCGGCTTTCTGCTAATAGGCGGGCGTTTTCAATGGATAATGCGGCGCGTTCTACGATGGCAGTGATAATATCCCTCTCGTCTGCCGACCAATTACGTTCTCCGTCTGTTTTGACGTTGAGTATGCCAACGATTTCGTCGCGCAACTTTACTGGTATTGTCGTTTGAGAATGTTCCTCATTTTGGAAGTATGCAGCTCCAGAATTTATTACTTCTGCTGCGCCGGGTAGTTCTATTGCCTCTGTGTAGAGATTTGCTTTTGTTGCAGTTCGACGCACACCTGCAATATTTTGTGAGCGAGTAAATTTTTTCCAGCCTGTTTGTAGATCGTGACGATAGAGCATTTCAGCTTCGATCAATGTTTTTTGTGTTTCTTCATAAAGTTGGGCGTTGGCAATTGCTACAGAAACTTGGTCAGCTAATGTAATGAGTATTTCAATATCTTCGCGGTTGAAGGCGTTTGGTTCAATACTTTGTATGTCGAGAACGCCGATAATCTCCCCCCCTGTTTGTATGAGCGGAAGTGCCATTTCTGAGCGAGTTTCTGGCAGGTCAGGGTTGTTGAAGTAGGTGGCGTCGGCTCCTGTATCCAATGCAATGCGGGGCTTTGCCGCTCCAGCTACGTAACCAACGATACCCACTTGTCCCACGCGCAGTTTATGGTTACGTTCAAGCATCCTTTGGCCGCCTTCACTATTCGTGGCGCTTAAAATTGCATAATCCTTGCTTGGGCTAATCAAAAAAATGCCAACATGGTAGAAATTGAAGTGTTGACTAATTGCCTGTGTGATTTGCGGCAGGAGGTCTTGTAAGTTCTGCGTGGATATAATGGCGCGTGTTACCTGTGCTATCGCTTGAAACATTTGAGCACGGTGTTCATTGGCTTGGTTGGCGCTGGTTAAGTCTTGTGTTCTCTTTTCTACTCGTTGCTCTAATGTGAATTTTTCATCCTGTACTATATTAAGAACTGTTTGAGCACGATTTTGGGCTTTCCCAAATTCGTCCTGTGTAAGGCGGATACCATTTACAATTACAATGGCAAGAAGAAGGACAGATGTGCTTCCGCTAATCCATGTTGCCAAGGTCCCGGGGGTTACCTCTTGGCTGGTAAGGGTTATTGTGCCGTTTATTATTAACCAACCCGAGATGATAAAAGACAACATGGTTAAACCTGTAAGTACCCAGCCGATTCTCCATGAAAATAACAGTGACGACATGGCTATCGCGCCTAACATAAACATAGGCGCATCACCTCGAATTCCAGATTCTGTTAAGCCTAAAATTCCCAGGCTGAAGATTATGCTTGTAAGTGCTCCGGCTTTTATTGAATTCTGAACTTGCAGGAATGTTAAAAGTAGTAATATAAGGTAGGCTCCGAGATATAACTCGGCGTAAATGGGGGCGGTCGCGCCAAGAACTCCGGGAATGACTGCAACCAGCCCAAATACACTTGCGCCGATCATAGTAATTCGCAGGAAACCGGTGCGCCAGTTTGTATATGAAAACTCTACACTGTCAGGTGATTGATTCATCTCGTAATGATCCAGGTGGAAAATATCTGCGGGATAGATAAAGGTTTGGAATAATTATGCATAGTTAACTTCTGTAATATTGTATTGCATCTTTATTCCTCATTTGTTGAAGAAGCATTATCGTTATTAAATTGTAAAGTTACTTCTGAGCTACCAAGAATGCGTTCTATTTCTTCTGCGGTTGTGTTTAGAATGTTTCCAATATTTAAAGAAGAACCAATGCGCGCAGTTGCGTCAAAGATGGTGCGTTCTTTTACGGCACGTCGCTGACTTTCTTCGAGCAGACGAGCGTTTTCCAGTGTGATTCCCGCACGACTTGCGGCGGCTTTTACAATGGAAATTTCTTCATTTGTCCAGGTATGGTCTGGGTCTTCCTGTTCTAATCCGATTACACCAATGACTTGATTGAGTACCATTAACGGAACCATGAGAGTTGTTTTTGCGAGATTATCTTTGTGCTCATCATTTTCTTTGATGATAATGGGTTCGCCGTTCTCCAACTGTTTTAGCAAATGGCTTGGCAGGTGATGTGGTATGGCTCGTACCTGTATTCCATCGTATTCATAAGAGGGACGCTTATATTGGTTTATAGCCGAATGCCATACGTTTTGAGTTTGTAAGCGGTACGCATTGTTAAGTTCGGCAAATGTTCCTTCTACTTGTTGAACCAATTGCGCGTTCTCGATTGCCGCAGCTAATTGATCTGCCAGCAATTGAAGGACTTTTACATCTTGCTCACTAAAAGCTGACTGGGTATCTGCTTGGATATCCAATGCTCCAATGGTTATGCTGCGGCTACGCAAGGGAAGAGCGATCTCAGATCGTGTTTGAGGCAGGAATGGATTTTGAAAGTGGATTGCATCTGTGCCGACATCCAGTGCGATATGCGCCTGCCCTGTTTTGGTCACATTGCCTACCAATCCCTCTTGCCCTACTTTTAATTTATAGTTTTGCTCAAGCATTTCATGGGCGGCAGTACTGCTGGCGGCTCGTAGAATGGCAAATTCACCGCGGTCATCAACAAGAAAAATGCCGACATGATAATATTTGAAGCGTTCATGAATTAAATTTGCCGCTACATTTAGAAGTGTATTTAGATCATGAATAATGGTGATTTCGCGTGCCACTTCGGCGATTGTCTCAAGTTCAAGAGACCGTTGCTCTAAACGATGAGAGCGGTCAGCCACTTTTTCTTCCAAAGTTTCAAAAGCTTGCGCCAGATTGCTAGACATTTGATTAAAGGCTTCTGCTAGATCTTCCAATTCATCCCGTGTATGTATTTGGATTGCTTCTGTAAATTTGCCTCCAACCAGATGCAGTTTTTCTGTGGATAAATGATGGGCGTGTTGAGTTAGACGGCGAAGTGGGTTAGTGATCGATCGAGTAAGTAGAAATAGAATGGCACCGAAGACTACCACTGTTAAGCTTGAGTAAAGAATGAGTGCGTTTTGTGGCGAGGCTGCTTTCTGAAAAAGTTCGTCTTGAGGGAAAGCTAAAGCTAACGACCAGCCAGTACCCAGCCCAACAGGAGAATAGGCGACAAATACAGATTTTCCTTGCGGGTCTACCACTTCGGCAAAGCCAGTATTACCTGTCAACATTCCATCAACTAGCCCTGCCCAGCCCTCGGCTTTTACCGAGTATGTATAGGTTTGCATGGAATCGGACATAACTTCGTAATAGCCGCCCGCGTTTTCGCCGATTCCCAGTATTTTTCCTTTTGAGTCGAGTAAAAAGGCATAGCCTTTTTGTCCAACTGCTATTTTGCCTATAGTTTCCTGAATTTGCGAGAAAGCAATGTCGGCTGTTGCTACGCCTTTAAAATTTCCTGTTTCGTTAAAAAATGGCGCGCTCCAGGTAACCATCCAGATATTACCGCCGCCAAAATCAAAATAAGGAGGTGATAGGACTGGTGAGCGACTTGCCTTGGGAAGAGTGTACCAATCCCATTTGAAATAGTTGTACTCCGGGTTCCCCAATTGGGCAAATTGAAGTTTGGTATCTGACACGCGGCTGTAATAAGGCGCCCAATAGTACAGATCTGGTTGGAACTGATAAGGTTCGTATGCAATGGTGGAGCCAAATATTTGTGTGTTATGCATCAAAGTGTTGTAAATAACTTTTTGAATGTTATTCTCGTCGTAATCTATAATTTCGGCGGCGGCGGCTAGATCTATGGCTACGCCTCTTGTCCAGACCAGATTTGCGCGAATAAGTTCAGCTTTTGATACTGTTTGAGCGGTCAGTTCGCTTTTTAATGTGTCAATTAAAGCCGTTTGTGTTGCTTTGATACTTAAGAATGTAGATATTAGGAAAGCAAGCGACAGTAAGAGAATTACCATCAGGGGTAATTTGATATCCAAATTTAATTTGCGATTAAAAATCCCGCCTGACCTTGACTGTCCACGCAGGGTATTTTCAGATGCCGGGTTGGGCGCTTTTGACTCAGGTAAAGTACGGATGACAGGGGTGCTCATAATAATTTCCTCTTAATCCGTTGCAAGTTGATGCGTAGGCGCATCGTCCTCGGTGGAAGTTTCAAGTTGAATAAAGGTGCGTGTCGCGCCTAGGGTACGCCCAAGTTCTTCAATTGTTGTTTGCAGGATGCGGTTGAAGTCAGTGGATGCGCCGATCTGTGAGGTGACGCGCGCTATCGTTTCTTCCTGTTCTGCACGGCGGCTTGTTTCTTCAAGCAAGTGGGCATTTTCCAATGCAAATGCAGCGCGGTCTGAAATGGATTGAACCACGGTTATTTCATCGTCTGTCCATTTTCTATTCGCTTCAGTGGCTTCAATATGAATGTATCCAATTACTTGATCTCTGAATTTGACCGGAACTGCCAGGGTGGGTGGAGTGTCCTTCGAAGGCTGAGTCAACATCACCGTCTCGCCGGTTGCGAGGGCTTTATCCAGAATTTGGCTGTTTACCGGAATTGCGGTTGAAATCGTCCCATCGGCATGATATGAATATCCATTTTGTTTTTGCCTGGAGTTTAGCTGCTGACCACGTCTGCCTGCTTTGTAAGAAACAGAGTCAGTCCCGGTGTATTCGTTGGTAAGAATATTGTTGATTGCAATGGCGATCTGGTTGGTAAGGGTGTTTAAGAGATTCGCATCTTCATCTTTGAAGGCGGAGGGCATTGTGCTTTGAATATCCAGTACGCCAATAGTTTGTGACCCGTATTTAAGTGGCAGCGCCATTTCGGAGCGCGTTTTTGGAAGGTCTGGGTTGTTAAAGAAAACCGCATCTGAGCCAGCATCAAGTGCGATACGTGGACGACCGCCTTGTGATACATAACCGACGATGCCTGTGCCGCCGACTTTTAATTGGTGACGCCGTTCAAGCATGCGCTGCCCCCCCTGACTGTTTGCGGCGCGTAACACTGCATACTCATGATTTTTATCGAGTGCGAATATGCCAACGTGATAAAAAATAAGTTTTTTGCTGATCGTTTGGGTAATGAGTTCCAATAATTCTTGTGGGCTTTGTTCCATATGGGCAGATATTTCTTGTGATATTTCAGAAATGATTTGCAAGCGTGTTTCGCGTTCTTGCATTTGCGCGTTGGTTTCGCTAAGTTCGCGGGTACGTAACTCCACCCGGCTTTCCAGTGTTTGGTTAATTTCCTGAAGTTCCAAGTTGCTTTTAATTTGATCACTTTTATTATCAACTGCAATTTGTAAAAGTGCGTAGTGTCTATGGAAGATCGCAATAATAGCGGTCATCATTGTGGCGAAATAAAATGAATTAAGGTAGATATATTGCGCGGTTGTTCCAAATGGATTGGGCAGGACTTTGTTTATTTCTGCTATTCCTGTGCCGGCAAACGTGGCGACCATCAGAACCGCCAGTGTAATTGGAATAAATATTTTCTTTCTACTTTGTATGTTCGCCAGCAGAAAAAGCCCCAAGTTGCCCATCCAAAGCAGGTCGTGTGTTCCAGCCCCCTCGACAATTGTGACGATGCAGATTGAAAAAGATGTTACAACAGGAAATAAAATCAAATAGTTATAACGAGATCGAAGCGCTTGGTATAAAGTAAAAAAAGCGACAGAGTTGGTGATTAAAGATGTAATGATCGTTATAGG
Source organism: Candidatus Brevifilum fermentans (assembly GCA_945877125.1). Lineage (GTDB taxonomy): Bacteria > Chloroflexota > Anaerolineae > Anaerolineales > Villigracilaceae > Villigracilis. The sequence continues at coordinate 22,220 of CAMCQT010000015.1, forward strand.
GTTTCTATAAACCAAAAGGGGAATTAATGTAGACAATATCCCAAGTGAAAGGGTCACCAATATTTCGGCGCGTTGCCCAATATCTTCACCGGGTCGATCTTTGAGTAGATAATCGCGAAGGCGGTTGGATGTATTCATATTATTCTCTGGCTTTCCTGACCCTGCCGAAAGCAGGACGTTCTTCGCTTCCTTTTAGCTGATCCTGTCCATCAAGTTGATCTAGCAACTGGAACGTGACTGACGCATTGCCAATGACTTGACCAAGTTCTTGTACGGTTTCACGCAAAATTGAATCTGTGTGAGAGACAGCATTAATTCGCGCAGAGATATCCGAGATGAGCGATTCGCGCGCAGCAAGTTGTTGAGATTCTTTATAGAGGCGTGCGCTTTCCAGCGCGCCGCTTAATTGATCTGATAATGCAATTGCCAGATTAATTTCATCCTGCGTCCACGATTCTGAAATTTCAGATTTTTTCAAGCGGATAGCGCCGATCGTTTGACCGCGTACTCTTATAGGCATACTGATTGTTAGCCCGTCATTTCCAAGAATTAGATCTCCCGTTTCGACTGCTTTTGCAAGATTCGCTTCCAGAGTATCGGAATGAATCTGGATTGTGGTCGGGGGTGTGGCTAGGAAGCCAATTCGCGGCTGGTTGTGCAGTATTTTGCTCCATGCTCTGCGGCTTATTTCACCGTACCCCATGCGCGCAGTCTCAAGTGCTTTTTCTGCCTCGTTGAATAAATTTGCGTTTTGAATGGCAATCGCAATCTGTTCTGTAAGAATTTGCAATGTGGAAATATCTTCTTCAGAAAAAGCCTGTGGCTCTGTACTTTGCACATCTAATGCGCCAAGCATCTGCCCGCCTATGATAAGGGGTAGCGCCATTTCAGAGCGTGTTTGCGGCAGGTCCGGATTGTCAAAGTAGACGGCGTCCTTACCAACATCTAATGCGATACGGGCTTTTGCGTTTTGCGTGACATACCCTACGATGCCTGTTTCACCAACCTTGAGTTGGTGCTTCTTCTCAAGCATTCGATGTCCGCCTTCGCTGTTGGTGGCGCTCAACACCGCATATTCTTTATGTTCATCCAGTAAAAAGATGCCGACATGGTAATAACCAAAATTCTCATGGATGAGGTAGGTAGCTTGTTGTAAAAGCTCGGAAAGGTCACGAAAAGATGTGACGGCTTTGCCCACATCTGCAACAGCCTTTAATAATTTACTGCGATGTTCAAGTTCGCCGGTTCGTTCAGCTACGCGATTTTCGAGGGACGCGATGGATGTTTGCACGTTTGCGGCAAGACCCTTAAGGCTAGATGCAAGAGTTGCCAGTTCGCCCTGTAATTTTTTGTCGTCAAATTGAAAATTGAGATTGCCTTTGCCAACTTCACCTGCATAATTTGCAAGCCCAACTAACGGACGCAGGGTTGAAAGAATTACCACAGCGCCTATAAGGGATGAAATAAAAAATGCAATTAGTAATTGAATCAGAAGATTTCGCGTGAGAACCCTTAGTTTTGCACTTTTTTGTTCAATGCTTCCAATAGATACTGCCAATGGGCTGTTTAGTGATGTTCGATATGAACCAACCAGCTGACCGTTCTCTTCATCTAAAATAGTTGTTGATTCCCTTGCCAATAATTTTTGCAGGGTATCGAAACTAAAATCTTCCAATGCTGAGTGTCCGACTTTTTTTGAATCAGTATGCGCCAGGTAGGTACCATTTTTCGCAATAAGCAGGAGCGTATCTCCTTCGGCCGCGTTGGACATACTTGTAGCGAATTCCTGTTCCTTGCCAGGTTCTTTCTCTATGCTTATGGAATAAATGCGGGCTTGGTCTCTTGCAGTTTTTAGTTGCGTGTCGATGATGTTTTCGCGGACTTGTTGTTGCACAAAAGAAACCACAATGCTAATTGGGAGCAGGGATAAAAATAAAAATAATAGAATTAGCCGCCAGGTGATAGGGCTTCTTAGTTGACTCACAAAACGCCTCTTTGTTTATTTGTATCCATAATTAAAATCACTTTAATCGAAGTGAACTTGTGTGTTTTTTGCCGGGTGTATTTTCTATTTGTGGAGAGCCAATGCTGATCTCTGCTTCTTTGAGGTCAAATACTCTGCGTAGTTCAGTTGTGGCTGTCCGTAACACCGACTCAACATCGAGCGTTTCACGGACGCGGGCTGAAATATTCGTGATCACCTGATCGCGCAATGCGTTTTTCTGCGTTTCGTCCACAAGGCGGCTGTTTTCGAGGGCAAGCGCAACTTGATCGGCAACTTTTTCCACCAGAGTGCGTTCGCGTTCTGACCATGCGGTAGTATTGCCTTTTCTTTTTAATATAATGTTGCCAATGTTTTGCCCATGCAACATAAGCGGAACATGTAATCCGTCCACGTTGTCCTGTTTATTATTCGCAAAGAGCGGGCGTACTCCAGCTGGGGTGTATTGGTAAGCTGGTTTATGGCGACTTGTGAATTTTGTCCATGTTTCACGTGTTTGGACGGATGTATTTGCCTCTAATTGATGCACCAGATTTTTTGTTTCATTAATAAGGCGGACATTATCAATTGAAATTGCCACTAGATCGGCGAGCGTTTGCAATACTTCAGCGTCTTGTGTGTTGAAAAATTGTGGCTGGTCAGAGTGCATGTCTAATATGCCGATTACGTCGTTGCGAACTGTGAGCGGTAAGATCATGCGCGAGCGGGTGAGTGGGAAATTTGTGTCACGAACAAAATTCGCATCATCAACATCAGATGTAATATATGGACGGTTATGTTCAACAACCAAACTGATTAGGTTAAGCCTATCCGGTTCTATACGGAAGCCCTGTCCAATAAGTTGTTTGCCTATGGCAGAAGAAGCAGCTTGCAGGAAAGCAGTTTTTTTGCGTTCATCTAATAAATATAAGCCTACGTGATAATATCCAAATTGGTCCGAAGCCAGTTTGGCGGTCGATTCCATTAACTCGGAGATGTCTTGTATTTCTGCAATTGTTTTGGATACGCTGGCAGACGAACGCAATTGCACGGCTCTTACTTCCAACTCGTTTGTGCGTTCGTGTATTCTTTCTTCCAGTTGCGTCCGTTCGGTTGCGAGAGTTTTGAATGTGTTTTGCATGTCTTGAACCACATGCGCAAATTCGTTTTTGAATTGATTAATGGCAATAATAAGGATAATACTTATGATGGAAAAATCGATTATGCAAGAAACCCAATCAATAAGAGTGGTGACTGGTACGTCTGCCGCTCTAAACTGATAGAGACCAAGTTGCTGCAAAGTGGCGATCAATACATATGTAAAAATACTGACCAATAATGCAATGGTGTCAATACGTTGATCAAACAGCAAGGCAGATAAGGCTATAAAGGCTATAAAAAAGACGCTTCCGTCAAGCCATGGTCCCCACGCTAGAATCGAATTTACACCGACGGTAAATACCAGAAAAAGTAAGGCAAAAGCGCGTACAGAATAATTCACTTGCAAGATGGTGATTATGAGTAGTGCGAGGTAAAGGATTGGAAACAAAATACGGTCAGCGGTTGTTGCATTGGGAAATGAAACTGCAATTAATGCAATACCCAGCACAGAAGCAATTCGTAAAATGGTTACAATAAAATGTTCCCGCCAACTTTTGTAGTCAAAAGAGGCTGAACTTAGACCATCATGAGTAGAGGGTTGTAAAGATGGATTTTTATTATTCATCATTATCACCCATCGATACTTCAATGTTAACTTCGGCAGCTTCGAGTGCTCGCCCCAACTCTCGGACCGTTGTTTGAAGAATGCTGTCTATGGTTGTTGATGCCCATATTTTTGAAGTGACCTCATTTGCCAATCTTTCACGCATGGCAATGGATTGACTTTCTTCTACAAGACGCGCATTTTCGAGTGCAAGGGCGGCTTGCGTAGCGATCGATTCAATCAGATTTCTCTGCTCAGGTGTCCATTCTTCTGTGCCCGTCATGTTAATTTGCCCAATGATCTGGTCTCGCAAGGTAAGCGGGATTTCGATTTCCTGCTCGCCAGCAGTTTCACTATCTCCAAGCGTATGCTCAAGTTTTTGATCAGACGCAAGGGATAACCAAACCCCTTGTAAATATTGTTGTTGCGTTGCGCTCATTTCGGCGAGGCTTTGCTGCGATTCTGTGAATAGGCGCGAATTTTCAAGCGTAATTGCTATTTGATTGGACATGCTTTGATAGGCATCGGCATCCTGTTGCAGGAACGCATTTTCTTTTGTTGAATGCATTTCCAGCGCGCCAATTACGCGTTCGCCGATGATAAGCGGCAGTGCAATTTGGGAGCGGGTATACGGCAGAAGTGGATTGTCAAACCGGACGAAATCAATTCCTGTATCCAACATGATATATGCCTGTTTTGCACGTATGGCAGTGCCTACGGCATTTTTTCCGCTGATATCTAAACGGTGCCTATTTTCACGCAGTACTTTGCCAGCATCTCCGGTTGCTGCTTTTAGTTCAGCCCATTGACCCGAAATATCCGTTAAAAAGATGGCTGTGTAATAACATTCAAATTCATCGCCAATTAGTTGTGCGGCGCGGATAAGTAGTTCATCAGGATTGAGAAATGCAGTGAGCGCGCGTCCGATTTCGTTTACCCGGTGTAATTGACGGGTGCGTTCTGTAACTTTTTTTTCAAGATTGTTGCGCTCGTCTTTGATCGTATTTAAGTTCGCGTCAATTTCTTTTTGCGCTTCAAGGAAGGCTCTTTCGAGTCGTTGGAATCCCAGAATGATGATGGTTCCAAACATGACGATCATACCGCCGCCACTCACCCAATCTTGAACTGTCGCGGAAGATGTGAAGGGGGCGATCGGAATGACCGTTTCGCTCAACATCAGCCAGCCGAATAGGGCAATCGTAAGAGTAACCATTGCCGTTGCAACAATGCCAACGCGCGGAGAGAGTAACAGAGTGGCGAAAACAATTAATCCTAAAAAGAAGAATGTGCCATCGCCCAAAATTCCATATCTAAACAATTCACTCAGACCAAGTGCGTATACGCCAAGAAGAAAAACACTTATGCGTATGGAATATGAAAAACGTACGACGGTAACAATACCAGTTATTACATAAGTCGCGACAAAGATCGCCTTTACAAGTTGACTTCCGGCGCTTTGTACGGCAGGAATCAAGACAAACACACCTAATATAAGTGAACCTATCAAAAGAGGCATTACGAAGTGTTCCCGCCAGTTCTTATACAGCAGGCGGGTCGCTTCTTCTGGAGTGGTTGCTGTGTTTTTGGAAGGATTGCTTTCCGTCATTAGGTGTCTTCCCGTTTTGTATTGCTTACAGGTTTGATTTGTATCTTTGCGTAGCGCGCTCCAGTAAGTCTTGTCAATTCATTTGCGGTCGCAACCATAATGGATTGAATGTCCGTTGACCTGCGGATCTTGCTGGTGACTTCGTAAATTAAGCGATCACGTTCCGCTTGTACGCGGTTTTGTTCCAACAGGCGCGCATTGGCAATGATCGCAGCAAGACTCCCGCCAAGGGTGCCAAGCATTTCTTCGTCGTTTTCAGTGTAGGCATCCACCAATTCACTTTCTACATTTAATACGCCAAGTAACTCATTGCGGTAAACAAGTGGAATGGCTAACTCGGAACGTGTATTCGAGCTGATGGCTATGTAGCGTGGGTCTTCGCCGACATTTTTTACGCGAAGCGGACGTTTGTGCGCCGCTGCCCAGCCTGTGATTCCACTTCCAACTGGTATTTCTAATTTTGAGATATCCTCGGCGTATCCAGTGGACGCCTTGGCCTCAAGAGTGTTTTTTTCTCGATTGGTTAGAAGAATAGTGACGCGGTCTCCACCAAGTGTTACTTGCAGTCCGCTTACTGCGCTTTCCAGCGCCTCTTCAAGTGTTGTGCCAGATGCTGCAGTTGTTGTAATGTGATGCAAGAGGCGGTGTTGAGATAGATGTTCCTGCGTTTCTGAAAATAATTCCGTGTTAACCACGGCAATTGCGATTTGGTCTGCAAGGATTTGTAAACTTCGTATTTTATCTTCTGTAAAGGCGTAGGGATGAGTACTTTGGACGTCTATTTCGCCCAATATACGCTCTCCAACCCTTAGTGGAAATGCCGCTTCTGAACGTGTGTCGGGGAAGAGCGGATTGGCGTAGTAGGTGGCGTCTTTGGAGGTATTATCCACTACCAATTGTTCACCCCGGCTGCTTACAAAGCCGACGATGGATTTTGACCCGATGCCTATCTTGTAGCTTGCCCGTTTCATTTGAGTACCGGTGTCGCCGGTTGCTTCGCGAATTACAGTAAACTCTCCCTGCAAGTCATGTAGGAAAACAGATGCATGGTAAAAATCAAAGCGTTCGCGAATAAAGTTAACTGCCTTGACCAGAAGTTCGTCGAGATTAAGTGAACCGCTGATGTCACGCGCAATTTCTGCGGCAGTTTCCAATTGGACTGTTCTATGCTGGCTTTCTTCCAGCAGGTGGGCGTTATTAACCACGCCTGCCACTTGTCCGGTTATGGCGTTGAAGAATTTCAAGTCATCCTCGGTGAACGCGTTCTCATTATTTGAATCTTGAATGATCAATGCGCCAATGGGTTTATTCTGTATGAGCATGGGGGCGCCCATCCATGAGCGCGCAGGTTTGCCTACTATCTTTGCTCCAAGTTCAGCTGCTTTGCGCTCGGTATCCTCTACAAGCATCAACGGCTGACGCGTGCGAAGCAAAATAGATGTCAAACCTTCTCCCAGGGGGAATGAATCTATCGTGGAGGTTTGCCCATCTTCGTAGCTAAATGGGATACTGATTGTATTACTTTTTTCATCATAAAGCGCAACGGTCAAATTGTAGTCACCAATGATTTGTTGTAGTTTAGTATGTAAGTTTATGAAGAAAACACGCTGATTTGACGATATGGAGATTGCTTCCGCGATGGACGCAAGCGCTTCCGCGTTGCGTAAATGTTTTTTTGTTTGCTGTATTGCATCTGCCTTTTCCATTGTGATTGACATCAAGTCTGCAAGGTTGATGTATGGCTGCATTGTAGCGTTCGAAAGATTTTGTTTTCGCCCGCCTACTAAAAGGATTGCGGCTAGTTCTCCATTTTTTCTTATGGGCAAATAAGCGGCGCAGTCAAACTCTAATTTTTGCATGATGTCTTTAAGTGCACTCGGAATGTTTTCATCGCTATTCAGTGTTGCAAAAACTTCTCCACCCAGCAGGTAGTTCGCGATCTCTTTCATGTCAGCTTCGCTAAATTTTGCAAGTTTTGCGTTTGGTACAACACTTCCTCTTGTTATATCTGAGGACGAAAACACCGTTATTTTTTTATTTTGTACATGAAGCAATGTGATTGGGTAGGGCGCTTGTTTAAGAATCTGGCTGCTGATTTCCAGAATTTCTTGTTCGGTATTCGCTTCTGCGATCAACCTGCTTGAGCGATAAAGGCGCTCAATTTCTACAAAATTGACCTGGCTTGTCTCTGTCAACTCAACTGTTTGAATGGCTGTGGCGATCTGGCTGGATAAAGTTTGCAGCATAATCACAGTTTCAGGGCTGAATGCGTCTGCTTCTGTGCTTTGTACATCCAGAACCCCTAATACCAGGTTCCCAATGGCGATTGGCACACTGGCTTCGGAACGGGTTTCAGGCAATAGCTCATTCTTTAAGTGAATTGGATCTTCCTGTACATCAGATGAGATGCGTGCCTGATTATTCGCACTGACCCATCCAATGCTGGATGCTGAATTAACTTCCAGTCTATATTTCTTTTTGACCAGGTCTTCCGTCGCTGCGCCGAATCCAGTTTTGAATTCAACATGCTTGCCGCTGCGGTCTATCAAAAAAACACTTGCCTGGTAGAAGCCGAATTGTTGAACAAGCAGTTTGACGGTTTTATTCAACATTTCGTTGAGATTTGAAAACGTCGTTATGTTCTGTGCTACTTCAGCGGTAGTGCGAATCTGACGTTCGCCCTCATTAACTTTATTCTCAAGCGAGAAATATAATTTTCCCAATTCATCTGCCATTTTGTTGAAGGAACTGGCTAGTACTCCAACTTCGTCGTCGCTTAACACTTCAGCGCGACGACGCCAGTCTCCATCAGCAAAACCGCGTGTAATATCTGAAAGTGAGCGCAGTGGTTTGATCACACGGTTGATACCGATAATCATAACCAACCCTGTTCCAAGCAATGTGCCCAGAACGAGCAGGATTGTGAAGGGAATTAAGCTTGATATCTGACCGTAGACATCCTTGGCTTTTACTTCAAGCACAACCCCGATTTGCATTTGGGGAAACCATTGAAGTTGAGCCAGTGCTGCTTCACCGCCTGGCGTTTTTATATTCAACGTCTCAGGTTGCGGGGTTTCCTGCGCCATTAATTTAGAAAATATTGAATTAATTTTGTTTTGTGAAGTTGATTCAACAAGTATAAATTCACCTGTTTCAGCTTCGCTGTAAACAAATCGCTGATCTGAGAGAACAAAATAAGTGGTTGATAGTGGCGCTAAACCATTTAATGGTTGAATAAGTTCTTGCAGGTTTTTCTTTTCTGTAATTCCCACAATGGATCCAAGCGCAGATCCGCGCTCGGTTTTATATTGTTGCACAGTAATGAGGATAAGTTCATTCTCGTACAGTGGAGATAGCCCATAAAGGGCAATTGAATGATCTTCTTCCAATGTTTGTTTGAAAACTAAAGTATCAAGAGTTAAACCCTGCCATTTTGAATTGCTTGCGATTTTTACATTCCCATTTGAGTCCAACAGGAGGAATTGATCGAACGAAGGCGCGTCTTTCTGGGCGCTCAGGTTGTTGAATTCTTGAAGGATTCCGTTGCGAATTTCACGAAACTCATTGCTTTTCGGGTTTGCGTGTAGCGCAAGCTCCGTTAAAATTTTGAAATCGCCACTTTCGAGCAAGTGCCCAAGACCGGTTTCTTTTTTAGTTACTTCGCGGTCAATGGCTTTGAGTTGTGTGGAAAGCAGATTTTGAGATTGGGCAACTGCTTGCTCTTGTAAAAGGGAGCGCGCGCGCAAATAAGCCGCGCCCGCCATTAAGGCAAGGGGTATGAAAGTGAGGATTAAGAGCGTTCGTACAAGAGTCCCCGCCAGACTGCCCTTAAATCTTTTTTGTTTGGAGTTATGTGTGGGCGTCGTTTGAGTTGTTGTCATTTATAAGTTAACTATATTCCCAGACCGGCTCTCCACTTAAAATGCGGCGAATCTGGTCAGGGAAGCGGTCTGGGTCAAGGGGTTTGCCTAAAAAGCCATCAAACCCTGAGTCTTTTGCTTTTTTCATTTGTTCAGTACTGGCTTCTGCGGTTACCGCAATGATCGGCACTGTTTTGAATCGTTCTGATGCGCGAATTTTTTTCAATGCGCCGTAGCCATCTTCGTAGGGTAGCCGAATGTCCATGAGAATAAGATCAAGCCGGGGCAGGGTGTCTGCGTATTCCACAACCTCATAGCCTGATGTTTTCCATTCACAATGGATTCCCAAATAGCCAAGCATGCGTGCAATCAGCACAAAATTGGAAACATTGTCCTCAACAACCAACACAGCCGCATCCTTTGGAATATTAGGTTTGCGAATAGGTTGTGTGTCAGATATGGCAGGTATTTGGTCAGACATGAGTACTCCTTATAATGAATCGCTCAATTTGCTGTGAAAGCGTATCAATATCAATTGGTTTTTGAATGTAGCCATCGCACCCCGCCCCCAGCGATTTTTCGCGATCGCCACGCATTACATTGGCCGTAACTGCAACGATGGGGATTTTTGAAAACTTTTGAATTGCTTTGATCTTGGCTGTAAGTGTGTAGCCATCCATATCTGGCATATTAATATCCATTAACACCAGATCAATGTTACCGTTTTCAAGTTTGTCCAGCGCCTGCTTTGCATTAATAGCCTCAACAATAGCGTAATCTTCTGCTTCCAAAACCCTGCGGATTAAACTTCTGTTGTCCGGATTATCTTCCACGTAAAGTATAGTGCTTTTTTTTGCTTCTACTGCCATACGATTTATCTCCACGTCGAATTCTACTGTAAGATAAAAATAGCCTACATAACAGCAACCTTACAAATAAGAACAAAAAGTCGAGGTAGGCAAATCCTCGACTTGTGTTTGAGCGGGTGAAGGGGATCGAACCCTCGATATCTTGCTTGGGAAGCAAGCGTTCTACCACTGAACTACACCCGCTAGGGACAACGAATTGGATTATACGCTAGATGGAAAAGGCATGTCAAGCGGATGAAAAACAGCGCTTCACTCTACCCCGATTATTGGTTGCGTTTCAGGAGCATATTCGCCAACTCAAGCATGGCTTCGCCCGCCGCGCCCCGTGGATTTGCTTTGATTAAGTGTTCCAGGGCAATTTGCGTCTCTTTCTCAGACATCTCCTCGGCATAGTCCCTGCCGCCTTCATCTTCAAGTTGCGAAGCAACTTCTTTTACTTCATTAGCAGTGATCGGACCTTGCATCCATCGTTCAGCAAATTTACCCTGCTTGCCAAGCGCGTAAAGCACCGGCAGGGAATTTTTGCCCTCCACCAAATCACTCGCCGCAGATTTGCCCGTCACGGCTTCGTCACCCCAAATGCCGAGAATATCATCTTGTACTTGAAATGCCAGCCCAAGGTGGTAGCCAAATTGACGGTAGGCTTCCTGCTCCGCTTCTCCTGCATTCCCCAACAGTGCGCCGATGTGTGTGCAGGCAGAGAGCAGGGCTGAGGTTTTTCCGCCGACCATTGGCCAGTAATCTTCAAGGCTGAGATCGTTACGCTCTTCATAGGACATGTCCAGAAATTGCCCGCGTGTTAGGTCGAGGCAGGTGTCATGCAAAATGGCGGCTGCCCGCACCACGTTAGAAGCAGGGTGCGTTTTGATCAAGTCCATCATTGCCTGATTCGACATGACGAATAGAGCATCCCCAACATTGATGGCCATTGGCACGCCCCATTTTTTCCACACGGTTTCTCTGCCACGGCGTTTATCAGAATTATCCTGCACATCGTCATGCACGAGGCTAAAGTTATGCATCAGTTCCACTGCCGCCGCCGCGGGCAGAGAGGGTTTCCAATCAGCGCCAGCAGATGCTGTTGCAAGCAGGACAATCATCGGGCGTATTCTTTTGCCCGTGGCTTCCCGTCCCGCGCCTTCTCCTGTCCATCCCATGTGGTAGGTAAGCATCTCGTGAAAGTGAAGTGTGTGCCTAGCATCAAGACGCGCAACTTGCTCTTGAAGTTCTTGTTCGATTGCCGGCAGCATGGTTTCGATGTGTTGTTTTAGGCTCATATTTTTTGCCTTGACTTGAGTGATTACAAAAGTTGACGAATTTCCAGCTCAGCTTTTAAGTGCTCAGGTGAGTTGAATTGAACTGTGTCGAAACCCAGTTTTTGGGCGGCGATGATGTTGGTTTCAGAATCGTCAATGAACAGACATTGATCTGCGGGTTTGCCAATTTTTTGCAGGCATAGTTCATATATTTCAGGATCTGGTTTGATCAACTTCACTTCACCTGAAAGAATGATCTCATCGAACAAGTTGAGAAACTCAAATTTGTGGCGGACAATTGAGAAGGTCTCTTCCGCCCAGTTGCTCAAGCCATATAATGGGTACCCTTTTTCCTTGAGCGCCCGCAGAAGTTCAACTGTTCCTTCAATGATACCGGTAAGTGATTCTTCCCAATGTTCATGGTAGGCGCTGATCAAATGCGCGCGATGCGGAAATTCTTTTGAAAGCAACGCAACCGCCTCTGCGAACGGACGTCCCTTATCCTGTTGAGCGTTCCATTCCATGAAACTGACTTCTGCCAGAAAATCTTCCATCGCCTGAGGCTGCTCTGGAAAATAGCGGGAATATAACTGGCGCGGGTCCCATCCAATTAATACGCCCCCGAAGTCGAATACGATTGCTTTTATTTTTGGTGTCATTGATTTTCCTTTAATCTCCAAACTTCAAATCCTGCATAGCCTGTGGAGCCGAGTTTTGCGAATTGCTTCTCTGTCCATTGTGAAAACAATCCCGCATTTGAGTCTGCTGGGTCGTAGAGCAAGGCTTCGTCGATGACAAAACCCTGCTGTGTGTTGTAATTAGTCACCGAGTAAGCCCGTCCTTGGCTGTCGACTCGGTTGACGATGAGCATATGCTCAAAATTTCCACCTGTACCTGAATAGATGTAAATAAAATCACCAGGCGCTAGCGGAATTGTTCCCCAGTCCACTTGGTCGATGCGTATTTTGTACCTTGTGTTTGTGTATTGTTCTGGGGCAAATGCAGTTTTTATAACGCTTCGATCTTTTCCAAGATCGGGATTAATGAGGAAGAAATCATGCGGTACAAGGGCTTCTTCGCTAATGATGCCAGCCCTTTGCAGGATGGCAATCGACAAAGGTCCGCAGGTGGTGTTTGGGTCTGAAAAACGGGCATTATTTATCCGAACGGACATTTGCTTGCTTAGTTCGTATGTCGGCGCAATAAAGAAAAGAGATGCTTCATATAGTTTGATCTGTTGCTCTCGTGTCAGCGGCCCCCTGATGGCGATCTCACCGTTTTCGATCTTCATTTCAATTGCAGTTAATGTAGCAGTAGGGGATGGGATAAGCGTTGGGGTGAACGTAATTGTTGGCGTGTCTGTGATAGTTGCCGCTGCTGTGAATGTGGATGCAGACGTAGATGTTGATTGAGCGGTTAGCGTGAATACCGCAGTAGGCGTACTTTTCACACCAAACAATGAACTCCTGCCCGATGCGCTAAATTGTGGGACGAAGAAGTAGCCCGCAAAAAAAAGACTGGCAAGCAGTGCGCCAATCCCAAACCCGTAGCCGAGGTATTTCAAATCTTTAGATCGCATGATGCATATTTTAGCCGATAAGACGGGAATGGAGGTATAAAATAATGTATGATATACCTGCTTCGGTAAAATATTAAAATGATTAGTGATTGAATTGATGAGTAGACGCTCTGATTGGCACGCCTTTGTCAGCATATATGGGAGAAGCGATCATGGAGTTATTGAACAGATACCAGAAAATTATTAATCAACAGTTGTTACAAGATACTCCCCGCAGCGTGCTGTGGGCAATTATTGTACGGTTGTTGCGTAATGCCGGTTTTGATTTCGCGCAGATCGACCAGGCGGTCATTGATACGTGGGCAGAGTTATATAAAGATGAGATCGTGACGCAGACTCCGCCCGTAGTTGAGGTGTGGTGGAACGCGCGAGATGAAAGGTCGGTTGAGTATGCGGCAAATATTTGGGGAACACAATTGGAGGATGCTTGGGAGGTAATTGATTTGGCCGTGAGGGCAGAATTGTTGAACGAGACTCTTCCAGAACAAGAGTTCAAGACTTGGGCAGACATGAAATCAAAACTGTGGCGCAAAATGGCTGATGACATACGGAAGAAAGCAAGACAAAATAAGATGGATTAACGTGAGAGTGTTGGAAATAGAGTTCCATAATTCAAAATAAAATTCCCAAAATCGAGGCATAATGTCAGCTACAGAAAAATACATTCTCGCAATTGATCTGGGTACATCAGGACCAAAAGTTGCATTATTTTCCACGCAAGGTGAATTGATCGGCAGTGAATTTGAGGAAACAAAGGTGATGCTTTTCCCCGACGGCGGAGCGGAGCAAGCACCAGACGAGTGGTGGAATGCGATCCAAACTGCGGGCAAACGCCTGCTTGCCAAAGGTTTGATATCCAATGATGATATCGTTGCAATCGCATCCACTGCGCAATGGTCTGGCACTGTGCCAGTGGATCAGGATGGCAATGCGATCGGGAATGCGATCATCTGGATGGATGCGCGCGGCGCGCCTTACATTCACAAAATGATTGACGGCCCGCTTAAACTTGAGGGATACGCGCTCACAAAACTTGTCAAGTGGATCCAATTAACGGGCGGCATTCCGGGCAACTCAGGCAAAGACCCAATCGCGCACATTCTTTACCTAAAAAATATTCACCCCGAAATTTATCAGCGCACGTATAAATTCCTTGAGCCAATAGATTACATTGGTCTGCGGCTGACGGGGAAATTTGCCGCTTCGTTTAATTCGATCACCTTGAATTGGCTGACGGATAACCGTGATATTGAGGACGTGACTTATCACGACGGCTTGATTAAACTCTCAGGTATTGACCGCGCAAAACTACCCGACCTCAAGCCTGCCAATGCGATTCTTGGGAATTTGCGCCCAGACATTGCCCGAGACTGGGGCTTGCGCGAAGATGTTCAGGTGTTGATGGGCTCTCCGGATGTCCACTCCGCAGCTATCGGGTCGGGCGCAGTGCGCGACTTTGAGCCTCATCTATATATTGGCACATCTGGCTGGTTGATCTGCCACGTCCCGTTCAAAAAGACCGATCTCTTCCATAATTTAGCCGCGCTCCCTTCTGCAATACCCGGGCGATATCTGCTGACCAATGAACAGGAATCCGCGGGTGGGTGCTTGCAATATCTGCGAAACAACATCCTCTTTCCGCAAGACGAATTATCCACCGGAGAGAGACCTGAAAACGTGTATCAATTACTTGATCAGATGGCTGAACGGACCCCCGCTGGCAGCGGCAAACTGATCTTCACTCCCTGGCTGTATGGAGAGCGCACACCCATTGATGACCACCTTGTACGCGGCGGATTCTATAACCAATCGCTCAGCACAACCCGCGCCGATATGGTGCGCGCTGTTTTTGAAGGCGTGGCGTATAACTCGCGCTGGCTATTAAAATACGTTGAACAATTCAACAAGCGACCCGTTGAATCCATCAACATCGTCGGTGGCGGCGCAAGGTCAAACATCTGGTGCCAGATTCACGCCGATGTGTTGAACCGTCCCATTCGGCAAGTAAAAGATCCAATTGAGGTAAATCTGCGCGGCGCGGCTTTGCTTGCCTCTGCCGGCTTGGGCTATTTGAAATATGATGAGATCGGCACACATGTAAAAATTACAAACACATACATGCCCAATCCAGATAATCGCAAAATTTACGATGAATTATTTCAAGAGTTCCTTGCGATCTATGAAAGAAATCGCAAAATTTATGCCCGCTTGAATAGACACTTTGAGCCCGAACAGGAAATATTGGAGATCATTGATGAATTGGAAAAACACGATCATTAATCAGTTAGGTAAACTCAACCCGCGTTTTTTGGCTTTTGCTGAAAAGCAAATGAAAAATATTCCGGGGGTCAGCCAGAAGATCGAAGGTGAATACGCCGAGATCATGCTTGAACTGGAGAAATCCGTTAAGCCTTACAAAAATAAATTTGATTCGTTCACGGAAATTCCAAAAAGTGGACGAAGTCATGCCGATATTTTGCGTGATATGGAAGCCATGCGCGCGCTGGAAGAATCTCACTGGAAGGATGGTTTTATTTCAGGGGCGGTTTATCACGGTGACCAGGAGCACATTGATTTTCTGAATCAAGTCTACGCCATCAACTCGCAGAGCAACCCGCTTCATGCGGATGTTTGGCCAAGCGCGAATAAGTTTGAGGCTGAGATCGTGGCGATGACGGGCAACATGCTGGGCGGGGCCGGGCAGGATGTCTGCGGGACGCTTTCTTCTGGCGGCACAGAAAGCATTTTGCTGGCGATGAAGACCTATCGCGATCGTGCCCTCGCTGAGAGAGGGATTGCCAACCCTGAGATGATCGTACCCGTGACAGCGCACGCCGCGTTCGATAAAGCCAGCCAATACTTTAATATCAAAATGATCCACATTCCTGTGGATGAAAATTTTCGCGCAGATGTGAACGCGGCGAAAAAGGCAATCACAGCCAACACGATTGTGATGGTTGGTTCTGCGCCTTCCTTTCCGCATGGCGCGATTGACCCAATTGCAGAACTGTCTGAACTTGCCCGCGAACACAAGATTGGCTTTCACACCGATGCGTGTCTTGGCGGATTTGTCCTGCCGTGGGCCGAGGAATTGGGCTACCCTGTGCCGCCGTTTGACTTCCGTTTGCCGGGGGTTACATCCATATCGGCAGATACCCACAAATATGGGTATGCGGCAAAAGGGACTTCGGTCATTTTGTATCGCGGCGAAGAGTTGCGTCACTTCCAATATTACACAAGCACCGAATGGCCCGGTGGATTATATTTCTCACCGACTTTTGCTGGAAGCCGACCCGGGGCATTGAGCGCGGCGTGCTGGGCTGCGCTGACGGCAATTGGCGCGGATGGGTATCTATCAGCGACGAAAAAAATCCTCGAAACGGCATCAGCTATAAAGAAGGGCGTGAACGAAATTCCCGAATTGCATGTCCTCGGCGATCCGCTTTTTGTGATCGCATTTGCATCCGAATCGATCAATATTTATAAAGTGCTGGATTATATGTCGCATAAAAAGTGGAGCTTGAATGGTTTGCACAAGCCGACTTGCGTTCATTTATGCGTCACTTTGCGCCATACGCAACCTGGCGTTGCCGAACGTTTTCTTGCAGACTTGCGCGAGGCGGTTGAACATGTCAAGGCGCACCCCGAAGAAAAAGGGTCAATGGCGCCAGTTTATGGCATGGCGGCAACTTTGCCATTGCGCGGCATGGTCAGCGACTTGCTCAAAAAATATCTCGATTTGATCTTCAAAGCCTGAGTAATTTTTTATCCCCCATAAACAAAATGTCCCGCGGATTGCTTTTGGAGCAAATCGGCGGGACATTTTATTTATGATCGTAAATTTTGGGATCCAAAAAAGATCTGTCACATTGTTGTGGCGGGTCTTTGTTTGAAAATTTGTAAGGTAATCTTATTTATAAGTACATGTATAATCGAAACATCTTTTATCGAAAGGATTTATTCTTATGAAAGTAGCAATTCTTGCAGGCGGATTAGGCACACGCCTATCCGAAGAAACTACGGTCAAACCCAAGCCAATGGTTGAAATTGGCGGGAAGCCGATGCTTTGGCATATCATGAATATTTATGCATCCTTTGGGTACAAGGAATTTGTCATCGCCCTGGGATACAAGGGCGAGCTTATCAAAGATTATTTTTTGAACTATCATTATTACTCGCGCAGTTTGACCGTGCAGCTTAAAACTGGCGATGTGAAAATGCACAACAATGTTGAAGGCGAAGATTGGACTGTCCACCTTCTTGATACTGGCGCAGAAACCAATACCGGCGGACGTGTTAAACGTGTAGCTGATTTTGTTGGAAATGAGCCGTTCATGCTGACCTATGGAGATGGTGTCAGCAATGTGAATATTGCGCAACTGATGGAGTTTCACAAAAAACAAAATAAACTTGTCACGATGACCGCTGTTCGCCCGCCTGCGCGTTTTGGTCAGATGGTGATCGAAGATCATCGTGTGGTGCAATTCAAAGAGAAACCTCAAATTGGTGAGGGCTGGATCAACGGCGGTTTTTTTGTCCTTCAACCTGAGATCGTAAAATATATTGACGGTGATCAAACCGCCTGGGAATTTGAATCGTTGGAAAACATTGCCGCGGATGGACAATTATCTGCTTATCAGCACGAGGGTTTCTGGCAGTCCATGGACACATTGCGTGATGTTCATCTCCTTAATAAATTATGGCAGGAAGAAAAGGCTCCATGGAAAACCTGGTAAACCGCACGTTCTGGCAGGATCGTCCTACCTTTGTCACGGGTGGAACGGGATTGGTTGGCTCATGGCTTCTTCAGCGGCTGGTCGATGCGGGCGCGGATGTGACGTGCCTTGTCCGCGATTGGGTGCCGCAAAGTGAACTGGTGCGCTCAGGCTTGATCGAACGCGTGAAGGTCGTGCGCGGAGATGTCCGCGACCGCGACATGCTCGAGCGTGCTTTGGGCGAGTTTGAGATTGATACGGTGATTCATCTTGCCGCGCAGACCATCGTGACAATCGCAAATCGAAACCCGGTCTCAACATTTGAAACGAACATTGCGGGCACCTGGAATATTTTGGAGGCTTGTCGCCGCAGCCCAAAGGTCAAGCAGATCGTGATGGCTTCATCCGATAAAGCCTATGGCGACCAGGAAGTTCTGCCTTACAACGAAGATACACCTTTGCAGGGGCAACATCCGTATGATGTCAGCAAATCTGCCGCGGATTTGATCGCGGCGACCTATGCCAAAAGTTATGGACTGCCTGTTGCCATCACACGCTGCGGTAACTTTTATGGCGGCGGTGACTTGAATTGGAATCGCATTATCCCCGGCACCATTCGCTCGATCTTACGCGGACAAGCTCCCATCATCCGTTCTGATGGTGAATATATCCGCGATTATTTTTATGTGGAAGATGGCGCGGCGGCTTACATGCTGCTTGCTGAACAACTTGCCGCGCGACCAGAACTCAAAGGGCAGGCTTTTAACTTCTCGAATGAGATTCAAGTCACAGTGCGGGAGATCGTCGAGCGCGTTGTCCGCTTGATGGAATCAAATTTTAAGCCTGAAATCCTGAATGAGACCAACAATGAAATTCGTCACCAATATCTCAGCGCAGAAAAAGCGCGGCGCATGTTGAATTGGACACCGCTTTATAACTTAGATCAAGGGCTGGTCACGACCATTGACTGGTATAGGAAATTTTTTACCCATGAACATCAAAGCTGAAGAACTTCGCGCACAGATTCGCGCGCTTACCGCTGAATATTTCGCAGCGGCTTTCTCACCGCGCGAATTTGTTGCGGGTGAATCGCCTGTGCCGGTTTCAGGAAAAGTATTCGACGAACTGGAAATACAGAACCTTGTTGATTCGTCGCTTGATTTCTGGCTGACCACAGGCAGGTTTGCCGACCAATTTCAAAAAGAATTTTCAAGGTTTATGGGAGTGCGTAACACCATTCTTGTGAACTCTGGTTCTTCAGCAAACCTTGTGGCATTGTCGTGCCTTACATCGCCTCAGCTTGGCGGCAAAGCCCTGAAACCCGGCGATGAAGTGATTACAGTTGCGGCAGGTTTCCCAACCACGATCAACCCGATCATTCAAAATAATTTAATCCCTGTTTTTATTGATGTTCAAATTCCCACTTACAACGTAGACGTGAATTATCTCGAAGCCGCACTGAGTCCGCGCACACGCGCCATCATGATCGCGCATACTTTGGGCAATCCGTTTGACCTTGATACGGTTACTGAATTTGCGCGTAGGCACGATCTCTGGCTGATCGAGGATTGTTGTGATGCAGTCGGCGCAACATACAATGGACGCAAGGTCGGCACGTTTGGCGCGCTGGCGACCACAAGTTTTTACCCCGCGCACCACATCACCATGGGCGAGGGCGGTGCGGTATTGACCGATCAGCCAAAATTAAGAACACTCGCTGAATCCTTCCGTGATTGGGGGCGTGATTGCTGGTGTGAGCCCGGCAAGGATAATACCTGCGGCAAACGATTCGAGCATCAACTCGGCGAATTACCTTACGGCTACGACCATAAATATACTTATTCGCATATTGGCTACAACTTAAAAGCCACCGATATGCAAGCCGCTGTAGGGCTGGCTCAAATGCAAAAGGTCGATGGCTTCATTGAGACACGCCGCGCTAATTTTGCATATTTGCATGAAAACCTTCAAGACTTGCAGGAATATTTTATTCTTCCGCAAGCTACGCCAAACAGCGAGCCAAGCTGGTTTGGTTTTCCTCTCGCAGTCCGCGCAGATGCGCCTTTCACACGCAATCAACTTATTCAATTCCTCGACAGCCGCAAGATAGCAACACGTTTGCTTTTTGGCGGCAATCTGGTGCGTCAGCCCGCATACCGCAATTCACAGTATCGCATCGCCAGCCCTTTGGATAACACTGACTTCATTATGAATCAGGTTTTCTGGCTCGGCGTTTACCCCGGACTTACGCGCTCCATGCTCGATTATGTTTGTGATGTATTCATGCAGTTTATCAAAGGCGCGGTGTAGACATGTCAGATAAAAAACGAAGGATCATTTTTACGCTCGCGAATTTGATTATTATTAATTGGGCAGTGATCGCTTATTTAAACTTGAAGTATCCGTTCGTTGGGCATGACTATGGCTGGGGGATTCCGAGCATCCTTGACAGCGCATTGCATTTTCGTTTAAATGGACTTTCTATTCAATGGTTCACTTCAAGCTTTGGCGGCGGGATTCCCGCATTTCCCAATCCAAATAACGAGCAATTTTCACTGGCAGTTCTACTCGCTATTTTTTTCCCGCCCTGGCAGGCAGTCATCCTTTCTGTAATTTTATATATTAGTGTGGGGTTTGTCGCCTGCGAGTATTTTTTTCGTCATACACTCAAACTCAATTGGACTTCCAGCATGTTGGGGGCTGTCTTTTTTTCTGCCAATGGCTTTATGATGGAAAGAGTCGCCGCCGGACATATGGGCTATTTCACCCTTCCATTGCTTGCCCTCTTTCTAATTGCCTTGTTTGACTCGTCACTTCCCGTTATAGTTGGCGCTTCCATCTTCGGCTTGTTGATTGCTCTTCTTTTGCACTATGCCGGATATTTTATTCTTGTTATTTTTGGCTTTTCCATTTTGATCATCATTCCCGTGTTTTATATCCTTGACCCTGCGATGATAGATTGGAAGAAGTTGGCTGCCAGAATTTCACTGGGGGGGGCGATCGGCTTATTGATCTCCTTGTCAAAATTATCCGCTGTTTATTCGTTCATGCGTTTTTTTCCACGGATGATTTCCGACCATTATGAAACGCCGCTCCTGCTTGGGGTGTTTGGCTTGATCCTTCAGTTGTTGGGGACAATGAGCCTTGCCCCGCTTTTTCTTTTCGTAGGAATAAACCCAGATACACTCCCGAATTATATTTTGGCTGCAACACGAGCGGATTTTGGCTTTTGGGAAGTGGATATGTCTGTTACTCCTATCGTTTTTATTATTTTGCTGGTCGGGCTGGATGTTTTTTTTCATCACCCCAAAAAATATCTGACACGCTTGTTGGGTGGAAAAAAAAAGTTTGCCTTTCTTTTCCTTCTCCTGTTCTTGTGGCTGACTCTTGAATTTACTCTTGCTCAAGGTTTGTTGTATCCGGTCCTGCGATATTTGCCGATCCTTAGTTCACTCCATGTGAATTTGCGTTTTGCCGCTGCGTTTATATTTCCATTCGCCTTCATCGCAACTCTTATATACGATAAATGGATTCGTATACAGTTGGTTTCGAAACAGCTCGTGATTTTCCTAGTAGTCAATATACTGGCGATTTTGCCTATGGGGTCCTACTTTATTTATAGTCAGGATTTGATTTTTAGACTATACGATATCCGAGATGGACAGAAGGTGTTTGAGCGAATGCAGTCCGGATCCTCTTTCGAGATGCTCACAGTAGGTCAGTCTAAAGATAACACCGATGCTTTGTTAACTGGCGTCACTAATTTAAATTTGTACGAACCTGTCTTTGGGTATGGACTTGAATATTTTCATCCACAGCTTCATGAAGGCTCTGTTTGGGATACGTCCAATGGAACGTATAATCTGACAGACCCCACAGGGTACGTATACCCTGAAAATAATAATAACCAACCCTTTTCTCGATTTCGCGTTGAGGATAAACAAGCGCTTGAACTTTTTGTTAATCATATTCAACCAAAATGGAAAATCCCTGCATATCAAATTGTTATGAATTGGGTTTCGGGTTTATCGTTCCTGATCGCAGCCATTTATCTTTTGTATTATTTATTTTACCAACCTTTTTCTGTGTAGGGAATTATGTGTGAACAGACCCAGGCTCATATATATGCGCCAATTTCAAACGGTTCTGATTAAACCATTCAATTGTTCTTAGGTAGCCTGTTCGAAAATCATAGGCTGGGCTCCATCCTGCGTGGCAAAGTTTTGCATTGTTTGCCACCCAAATGTTTGTATCCCATGAGCGGTTTTCCATAGTCCCCCACGTTGGCTCTTCAGAAATGGAGAAAATCTCCCTGGTAATGGAGACAATTTCCCGGATGGATGTTTGTACACCCGTACCAACGTTATATACAGAACCAGCGGGTAACCTACCTGCTGAACTGGCGACAAATAAATATGCTGAACAAATATCCTCCGAAAAGATAAAATCACGAGCGACTTCAGGATGCACTAGCGGGGGAAGTTTACCCTTGAAGCCCTTTGTGATTAGAGCAGGTATTAATCTATTAGGGTCTTCGTAATGCCCATAAACGGAATACAATCGCAGGGTGAATATAGGGTTTTGGGTGCGTTGGGCAGTATAACGGCAAAATAAAGTCGCGGCGGCCTTGGTGGTAGCGTAATAACTGTTTGGTTCAAGGTATTCATCCTCTTTGGGGGCGTGATCTTTTTCCCCGTATTCAGAGGATGAACCGGTATTGATAAAAGATTCGAAGCCGGCTTTCATACTGGCTTCAATTAAATTGACTGTGCTTAAATAATTTGTATTAATGGCTTCTATGGAATTATCCTGCCAGGAATAAGCCCCAAATGTAGCTAGATGAAAAATCCAATTAGGGCGAATGGACTTAATTATGGCAGTCAGCGATTCCTGGTCAAGAAGATTGACGGTATGTATCTGAATATATGGTAAAAGATGTTTGATCCGCCAAGTTTGGTATCCCGAGCGCAAAAATAAATGAACTTCATGCCCGTTGTTGACCAACTTTTCCGCAAGATTGGCGCCGATAAATCCACTTGCGCCGGTCAGGATAGTTTTTTTCATGGTAAATTAGTTTTCTCTCCAATTATGACGATAACCGCACAAGCGAGGTCTCGCAGCTGGGGAGTGGTTTCGATAAATGGTTCAATAAATTTAGCCGCCAGTGCCATTTGACTACTTAATCGTTCGCTGGTGGTATAAACATCCCCACCTGCTTCGAGGACATCTTGGTCAAACACACCGACTTTTTCGTTGATAGGCATGAATGTTTGTCCTTACATCTTTTGGGCAATAAGATAGAGATTGCCGAGCGGCAGGAATAACCTGATCTGGCCGAGGGCTGTACTACTTCCTACGAAGTCGATGAGTTTGAGTTTTAAGGCGCGAGGGAACGGGAAGAGCCGCAGGATGTTTAGTAGGCTGACGAAATTCCAAGCTGAGCCGACTTCTAAAACTTTGTAGCCATTTTTCTCGAACAATTCTCTAATAGTGGATGGACTGTACAAAAAAGTATGTTCAATGTCAATGATGGGGCTTTTCTCGCCCAATATCCGTGCGGAAAGGGCAGTAACGTTATGGTTGAAGCACAAAATCAACCCACTAGGCAATAGTGCATCAGCGCAGGCGGCGAGGAAGGCTTGAGGGTCTGAGATATGGTCGAAAAGCTGGAACATGCAGATGACGGAGACTTTTTCAGTCAATAGGCCGGGGCGCATAATATCGTTGATGATCGAATCTTTTACCAGTGGTGGGGCCTGTTCGATGGCACTCTGGCTGGGTTCTACCCCGAGTACTTTTCGATAGCCTTGGGCTAGGGCTTCTTCTAGCAAAAAGCCGTTCCCGCAACCGATTTCGAGAAAGATTTCTTTCCGTGGTTGGTATTTTTCTAGTTTGTGCAGATACGTCCCGTAGGTGTGACGTAAATTGGGGATGTCTTTGGCGTACGTAAGTGTACTTTGCAGGTAGAGATTTTTCAGGATCTCTTGGTCGATCACCGGGTCTGAACGCACCAGTCCACATTGTTTGCACTGGACTATACGATAATGAACCATATCAGGCAGGCGTCTGGCTGAAAACACGTCAGCGTTAAAAGCATCATTGTCGAAGTTAGTGGGATATAGCTCGTAGGCATTGTCTTCCGTTCCGCAGATGGCGCAGTGGGTAGACATCAGAATAATTTTCATAGGATAGAAGGCTCATTCCTTTTGCACGCGCGGGTCGTTCAGGATTTCATCCACAAGATAAGGAGGACGCCGCTTGACTTCGTCATAGATATGCGCCAAATACGAACCGATGATGGCTAGGCAAAGTAATTGGATGCCGCCCATAAACAGAATCAGGATAATTAGGGTGGTAAAACCGCTGGGAGTCAAATCAGGGAACGCTAAGCGCATGATGAACTGAGCGGTGATGCCAATGATGGAAAAAACAACGATCACAAAGGACAGGACAGTAATGAAATCGAGTGGGGCATAGGAAAAAGAGAAAATCGCCTTGCGTGCCCAAGACAGATTTTTGACGAGGTTATTGGTGGAACTCCCAAACATGCGCTCTGGTCGCACGTATGGGACGCCAATTTGCTTGTACCCTGCCCAAGCGCGCAATCCACGCATAAAACGGTTGTTTTCGGGAAAGGTGTTCAGGGCATCAACCACTTTCCGGTCAATGAGAGAAAAGTCCCCGGCATCCACTGGGATTGAGATGTAAGACATTTTTTGGAAGATGCGGTAGAAAATTTTGTAGAAAATCTGCATCAGAAATGGCGCTTCGCGCTTGATACGCTGACCATAAACGACCTGATAGCCATTACACCATTTTTTGTAGAACTCTTCGATGATTTCAGGTGGATCCTGCAAATCCCCATCTAGTAGGATAACGCCATCGCCAGTGGCGACTTTCATGCCACTGGTAAAGGCATTTTGCGACCCAAAGTTACGGCTGTGATTAATGACTACCACGTTTCTGTCCTGCTTGGCGAGATCGTCCAACACTTCGCGGGCATTATCCGGGCTACAATCATTTACAAAAATAATCTCATAATCAACATCAATTTTTTTGAAAACAGCAACTAGGCGGTCATACATAAAGGGGATGGCTGGTCCATCCAGGTAGACGGCGATGATGGCACTTAATTTGGCTTTTTTTGTGGTTTTATGCATTTTGCAGAACCTTTTGGATGCGGGCTGCCAGCTTATCGCCCGAAAGTCCATTTTCGGCACAAATCGATGCGGCGCTTCCGACAGTTTTATTCAGTAAATGAGTGAACCCGAAACGGGTTAATCGAACCGGTAAGCCATTTTCGGCAATGATTTCAGCCACAAGTGAGCCAACTCCGCCAGTGATATAGTGTGCTTCGAGGGTAAAAACATGGTTGACCCCCGCTAATACATTGACGATATTTTTTTCGGGCGCTGGCGCAAGGCTAGCAACTACCAAGATGGTACCATTAATTCCCCAGTCAGACAGGGTTTGGGCAGCTTTGACGGCTTCGGTGGTGATTGCCCCTGTGCTGACAATAACAAAATCCCTCCCATTTCCAATTTGTTGTGCCTCGCCGAGAGTAAAATTCCCCAGCAGTTCAGGAATGGTGGTCTTTTCCTTGCTAAGGCGGAAATAAATCGGTCCGGGATGGTGATAGGTTTGTTCGATGGCATTTTTCGCTTGGGCATCATCCGCTGGGGCAATGATGGTCAGGCCAGGCTGGGTTCTTAAAACCCCAATATCTTCTAGGGCGTAGTGCGAAAGCCCGTTCATGCCATATTCCACGCCCTGACCGATACCTACAATGCGAACCGGTAGATTATGATAAACTGGGCCATTGCGGATGAATTCAAATGGCCGTAGTGTAATGAATGGAGTGATGGAATAAACAAACGGGATAAACCCAGCCTCTGCCAGTCCGGTAGCCAGACCGAGTAGATTTTGTTCAGCTACACCGGCATTTAGGAAGCGATCAGGGAATTTCTCCATAAATTCCTCAACGACCAGATAGCCAAGGTCGCCAGTTATGAGCATTACACGCCCATCTTGGCTTGCAATTTTGAGTAAGGATTGAATGAAGGCATTTCTCATTGTTCAATTTCTTGCATGGCTTGGTGAAATTCGACCGCGCTCATTGGCCAGTAATGCCACTTAATCTGGTTTTCCATATACGAGACACCCTTGCCAAACTTTGTATTTGCAATGATGGCATGAGGCTGTTTCTTGTTATTTCTGCAATCTTTGATGACGCTAATGATTTCCCCACAGTTGTGCCCGTCAATTTTATGAACATCCCAGCCAAAAGCCTGCCATTTCTGGTCCAGCGGTGTCAAGTCGAGAACATCTTTTGTGTAACCAAGTGCTTGTTGACTATTCAAATCAATGATCATGTACATGTTGGATAGTTTATGATGCGAGGCAAACATAGCCGCTTCCCAGACAATGCCCTCGTTGCACTCCGCATCGCTGACCAATACAAAGACTCTTCGCTCTGACTTTTGTAACTGAGCTGCAAGCGCAGCTCCGGTAGCGTAAGACATCCCCATCCCCAACGATCCGGTACCAAAATCCACACCAGGCAGATCTCGTTCCGGATGCACGCCCAACAGTGTATTGTCCTGACCATAGGTCTCCAGTATTTCACGGGAAATCCAGCCTTTCAGACATAAAGCGGCGTACAAAGCCAATGCCGCATGCCCTTTTGAAAGCACAAACCGATCTCGGCTTGGATCATCAGGCGAATCAATATTAAGCACATCCGCATATAGCGATGCAATAATGTCAGCCACAGATAATGCAGAACCAATGTGCCCAACATGTGCCTGATAAGAACGCTCGAGAATAATACGTCTTATATTGTAAGAAAAATTTTGGATAATATTAATCTCCATGTCAGTTTAATGTGCTTCTTTCACAAAATGTCAAAACTAAAACCCAAGAGTGGGCGTCAAAATTTTGGGGAAATCTTCTTAAACACAAAGTACACGAAGGTGACAAATGGGAAAAGGGCACAAAATCGTCAAGGATTCTTCCTTGGTGTATTTTGTGACCTTCGTGTTTGTGCTTTTCAAAAAAGTGACGCACACCCAAACCCAAAGTCACTTTTTCTTTTTTCAACTATTATATCTTTCAAAATAACATTTTACTGCAAAACCAGCAATTTGGTGATCGTTCAAGGGTGGGCGTCAGGATTTTGGGCAAAGGAGTAAGATAGGCAAGAGGAGCAAAAAAGATGGACAAAGGTAAAGCAGTAAAACAATGGCAGAAACTGAGCGATGAGACAATGGAAGGGATGGGAGAATGGCGAGAGCAAAATCCAAAGGCGACCTTGAGAGAAATTGAAAAGGTGTTAGACGAGCGGATGATGAAGCTTAAGCAAGATAAAATCATAAATGCTTCAGTTGCTTGGAAATTATTTATTTGTATTTGCCAAAATTAAATAAGATTTATATATAATAAGGCTGAAGATGAAAAGCGTTATCCAATAAGTGCTGGATGAAAATAATGCAAATATTGTGAATATACCAACCCCTGCCCAAAGCCACCAATATAATTTGAAATTCTGTGCTGTTAACCATATCATTGCTGGAATTAACATCGGCAGGTCGTAAGCGTAAGCCCTGGGCGCGCAGAAGAGAGATGCAGCGAGGGCAAGGGAAAGGAATGGAATTGTGGGCAATGATCGGAATTTCCACAGAACTAACATCGCTAGGGCGATCAACAAAAAAGTAAATGGCAAATTGGCCGTACCGATCCAATTTTCCTGTAATCCCAATAAGCTGGGAAAAGTCGAGAATGGTAGTCCGTCCACCCTCTGACCCGATAGTTGTAAACTTTGTATCATTTCCAGATACCACCCTGGGCTGAGTATTGTTTCAATCAGAAGCATGACGGCCGAAAAGACAACGCTGATCAGAAACGCACGTTTCCCTGAACGCAAAAATAAAAAAATACTGAAGGGGATAATGAGATGGGGTTTGGTTAATAGGAATGGATACAGTAATCCAACAAGAATATCTTTCTTGAGCTCCGCAGCCCAGATTACGAGAACCAATAATCCAAGCAGGATGTAGTCCATTTGACCAACCATGATTAGCTGCATACTCATGGGGACAAGGAATGCCAATATTAATATTTTGTCCTGAACCTTGAAGTTTGGCTCGTAATAGCCGGTTAATGAATTGACGACCAAAATCGCGCTAATGACAGATGTCGCTTGATACAGCAATAACCCAATTGCTTTCGGCCAGATTGCATAGGGAATGTAAAACCAGGCTGTCCATGGCAAATACCAAAAAGGAAGTTGATACTGTCCCACAATGATGTAGATCGATTTTCCCGCCAGCGCTGCAGAGGCAGCGCTGTAGAAAACATCAAAATCGTGCCAATCACTTTTTGCGTTCTGGAAGAAAAGTAATATTAAGCTAATAGATAATATGGAAAAAACAAAGGTTAAATATAAGATTTTTTTTATGGAAATTAATTTCATCTATGATCCGATATCGGTTGAAATTTGGCAATATTATTTGACTTAATTGCAGACAAGATAAATGTTGCGATAACGATTAAATATGCTTCAGTGGAGAAGTTTGTCGCAATGGATAGGATTCCCGCACTGAGCCACAGCAGAACTGTCGGGATTGTTTTTTCGGATGTCACCCATAAATCAGGAATGGAAAGTTGTATGAATATGCGCGTGGAGCACATAGCATGGATGCTGATAGTGCGAGGGTTAAAAAGGGAACAGTTGGCAGATGCCGATTTTTCCATACAATGGACAACCCGCCGTTTCAGGTTCAACCATCTTTTCCAAAGCGTCAACTATAGTTGGGTCTTTTTTTCAACACGTGGAGGCCCTGCTCCACTGAGACGGACTTGCACACTTGGACGCTCTACCAAGCCTTGCTCGATTTCTTGTTGTCCGCGTTGGATGGTTTTCTCGTCCATACCCATAATCAGTGAAAGCCAGCGCAAACTACCATGACCTATGCGGTTTGTTTCCACCGCCACGTACCACCGACGCTGTTGTTCATCCAAACGGCTCAATAGTAAATTCATCTGTTTGTGTATTTGCTTATTTGAATGCTCTTCCGGTTGAACGCAATCCGCGCACTGGCAAACATGAATTTCTGAGATTGGCATCACGTGTCCTTATAAACGAACAGTTTTACTGCTTCCTAATTTTACGCGCTTTTTGTATTCCGCTTCCCAAAAAACGGATTTATTTTTTATATCAGTACTAAGCTGGACTTTATCCATTTGAATGATCGCCTTGGTGCCCATTTACGGGTAAAAACTGGCTCTTTGCAATCTCACTAACGACTTTTCGAACTTCTAAAGCAACAGCGACATTGTAAAAAAGCTCTTTTCGTTGAAAATTACCCTTGAAATAGGCTTTCTATGAGGCAAAAAATGGACAAATGAATGGATAAAGTCTAGCTAAGTCCGGAGGTTGATCCTTTTGTCGAGTGGTTTCCTGTGTTGACAGGGCGGCGTAGTCAGGCAACGATTCAAGGATTTGAGTGGGTGTTGGGAACCAGCTTTTATGAAAGATACGGCAGTTTTGTTGAAGTGCAATCTTGCAAAACCTCTGCCTGTATCGCTGAATGGTCTGCTCAGACTGGGCTGGATTATCAATATCTCGTGATCCAGAAATCCGGCGTGGACAAAAAACTGATTACATCTCTTGACCAGTCTTACGAATACGACGTTATTTATTCAACAAAAGAAGTTCTGATTTATTCCTTACAAAAGCCCTGATTATTTTGTATACTTTTTTTGCCACTCGAATAATCTGTTCAACGCCTCGATGGGGGATATGGCGTTCACATCCAACCCTTTCAGTTCATCCAACAGCGGACTTGTCTCAGGGAATAGCGCGGCTTGCTGCGCCGCATGTGGATGTATCTTCACAGCGCGCCCCGATGTCTTTTCGAGTTCAGCCATAATCTCGTTGGCACGTTGAATTACTGGCGAAGGCAAACCTGCCAACTGCGCCACGTGGATTCCGTACGAACGATCTGCGCCGCCCGCAATAATTTTATGCAGGAATACAACTTTATTATCAGCCTCGCTCACGGCTACATTGTAATTGCGAATGCCCGGCAGAAGATCAGCCAGTTGTGTGAGTTCGTGATAATGCGTTGCGAACAAAGTCTTCGCGCGCAGCTGCGGATGATTATGAATATATTCGATGATGCCCCAGGCAATCGAAAGCCCATCATACGTCGATGTGCCGCGCCCGATCTCATCCAAGATCAACAATGAACGCGGCGTGGCGTGATGCAAAATATTTGCAGCTTCCACCATCTCCACCATGAATGTGGATTGCCCCGCATGAATTTCATCCTGTGCGCCGATGCGTGTGAAAATCCGATCGACGAGCCCAACCCTGGCTGAAGCGGCGGGCACGAACGATCCCATTTGCGCCATCAAAACGATCAACGCCGCCTGCCGCAAATAAGTGGATTTACCCGCCATGTTCGGTCCCGTGATAATGCGCACCACTTCGCCTTTTTCAAAGATGACATCGTTGGGGATGTACCTGTCTGATTTCAACAACTGTTCGACGACAGGATGACGCCCCTCGTGGATTTCCAACTCGCTCCCTTCGTGAACCTCGGGCCTGTTGTAGCCTCCGAGAGCAGCTGCCTCGCCTAGGGCAGATAAAACATCCAACTCAGCAATGGCGCGTGCCGTGGAAAGTAGTTGATATGCGGCCTTCGCCAGATCGGCGCACACTTCTCGAAATAAGCGAGTTTCAATTTCTTTAATTCGTTCTTCGGCGTTCAAGACCAGTGTTTCGTATTCCTTCATCTCAGGTGTGATGAAGCGTTCGGCATTGACCAGTGTTTGCTTGCGGATGTAGCTTTCAGGAGCCCTGTCCGCTGCGCCGCGTGAAATTTCAATGTAATAGCCAAAGACCTTGTTGTAGCCAACTTTGAGCGTCTTGATACCCGTCTTTTCTCTTTCGATACTTTCGAGATTTGCGATCCAATCCCGCGCATGTTTGGAGGCTTCGATCACGCCATCCAATTCTGCCGAATATCCCGCGCGGATCACGCCTGTATTTTGCAGTGTGGCAGGCGGGTCGTCATCAATGGCATTTTGTAGCAACGAAAACTGCTCTTCGCAAACTGACCACTGACCACTGACCACTGACCACTGTTCACTGATTACTTTCTTCACCTTCGGCATTTGTCCCAAAGTATTTCTCATCCCAACCAGATCGCGTGGTTGTGCCAGTCCGGCTATGACGCGGTTGACGAGGCGCTCCAAATCGGCAAGCGGTTTCAGCGCATCACGCAGTTCGGCGCGCAGCATTCCATTGCTGACAAAGTATTGCACGCCGTCCTGTCTCTTGATGATCTTGTCCACTTGCAAGAGCGGCTGGCTAACCCACTGGTGCATGAGTCGTTTGCCCATTGGAGTGACCGCATAATCCAGTGTTCCCAATAACGAGCCTTTCCGTTCGCCGCGCAGAGTTTCATCGAGTTCAAGGTTTCTGCGTGTGGATGCGTCCAATGTCATAAACTCGCTCAGGCTGTATGCGCGTAGAGATGTAAGCAGGTTCAATGCGTTGGGTTGAGTCTCTTTTAGGTATAAGACGATGGCGCCCGCGGCTCTTGCTGAAAGGCTGTGATCTTTCAACCCAAAGCCAGCCAGTGTGGATGATTTGAAATGGGTGAGCAGTGTTTCGTTGCATTTACCCGGCTCAAACTTCCACGCGGGCAAGGCGGTTAAGTGACCTGTGATCCCATCGGGAAGTATTTGACTGTCGGGATAAATAATTTCTGCGGGGTGCAAGCGCGTCAACTCGGCGCGTAGGGCTTCGAGCGGAAGCTCAGTGACGGCGAATTCTCCAGTGGTGACATCTGTATGGGAGACAGAAGCATGCCCATCGTCGAGTATGATCGAGGCGAGATAGTTGTTCGCGTCGCCGGGCAGGAGTCCGGGCTCGGTCACAGTCCCCGGCGTTACCACGCGGACAACTTTGCGTGGAAAAATCCCCTTGGCTGGCTGCTCGCCGACTTGTTCGCAGATGGCAACGTGATAGCCCTTCTCGATCAGCCGCACCAGATAGTTATCCACTGCATGATAAGGAATGCCTGCCAAAGGTACGCGCAACCCGTTGCCGATGGGACGTGAGGTTAGGACGATGTCAAGTTCGCGCGCGGTGATTTCGGCATCTTCGTCAAACGTTTCGTAAAAATCCCCGAGACGAAAGAAAACGATCGCATCGGGATAATCGCGTTTGATATCTAAATATTGTTGACGAACGGGGGTGACATCTTCAGTGTTGGACATATGGGTGGCTCTCATCAAAAAATAGATTGTTTGACTTATTATTATAACTGGTGTATAAATTTTGGCGTTTAATAAAAGGTTTATATCTCAAACAAAATTTCTACCAAAGATGCTCAAAAGACTCCCAAACCTTCCTGATATTGTATCTGTATACGCGGTTATTGCATCCATGCTTTTTACATGGTCGATGCTTTTATTTTTTTGGTATCTTCCATCATGGTTGCACTTCATGACGCTCGGGGACCTGATCCCTGTATTTTGCTATGTTATGGCTTCAAGTTTTTTTGAAAGCTTAGCTTTTCTGTTACTTTTGCTGTTCCTGGCTTTTGCCCTGCCGTCAAACTATTTAAGGGATGAATTTGTTGCCCGTGGAGCATCCATTGCATTGTGTGTGATTGGATTGATCATGCTGCGCTTCCGTATGCATGATGTCAGTATGATTAAAATCTTTTTTTTAGGAAATGGAATCGGTCTGGTCTTGACGGCTGTTATTGTTTCCTTGCTGGCAACAAAAATAAATCTAGTTCGACGAGCGCTGATATCATTGTCAGATCGCCTGATAGTTTTTCTTTATATCCTAATCCCACTGTCTCTTTTTTCCCTGCTAGTTATTATTATTAGAAATATCATTTGAGGTCATTTATTTATGAAAAATATTAGCAGACGGGATTTTTTGAAGGCGGCAATGGCTGTGTCGGCTACTTCACTTCTTTCACTATCGCCAGCGCTTAGGGGGTTGAAAGCCGCAGGCGACAAGCCAAACATCATTATCCTGGTGTTTGATGCGATGTCTGCCTGTAATTTGTCGGTATATGGTTATCCTAGAAACACCACGCCCGGGCTGGAGAGAATCGCTGAACGCGCGATGGTTTACCACTCTCATTATTCGGCCGGTAATTTTACAACATCCGGTACGGCTTCCATGCTTACAGGTTTGTATCCGTGGACTCATCGTGGAATTAATCTTGGCGGCATGGTGAATCAAAAGTTTGTGGATCATAATATATTTACCCTTATGAAGGATGAATATTATTGCACAGCATTTACCCAGAATTATTTAGCCGATGTGCTTCTTGGTCAATTTCAGTCAGGTATTGACCGTCATATTGCAACGCCATCTTTCTATGAAGAACTTAATCGCCCTTTATTGGGTCAGTATTTTCCTCGAGACCCTGTTGCCGCTTATTATGGACTGGATGACTATCTTTTTTCCGGTGGAATTGACCGCGTGGGTAGTGTTCCCTCTGTTCCAATCTTTGGATTTCTAAATGGCTTGGCGCATAAGGGGCAGAATTTTTATCGTCCGTTGCCTGATTATCCTTATGGACTTCCTTATAATTCTTCATATAGTTACGAAAATAGTGTGGCTTTCGCTGGGGTTCGAGATGAAATATTAAACCTTGCAAGTCAGCAATCCCCTTTCCTATCTTATTTTCATATGTACTCACCGCACGAGCCATATACCCCACGCAAGGAATTTGTCGATATTTTCCCTGAAATCGAATTCCCGCGGAAGAAGGCTACAAAATTCTCAACCCTGGATATTCCTTATGAATCAATTGTGTCGCGCCGAAAAACATACGATGAATATGTGGCTAATGTAGATTTTGAAATTGAAAAACTGGTAAATGCCCTTGAAGATTCCGGCGTTTTGAAGAATTCCTATCTCATTCTTACCGCTGATCACGGTGAATTGTTTGAGCGCGGAGAATATGGACATGTAACGCAGTTGTTGTACGATGCGGTAGTACATATTCCTCTGCTTGTGCTTGCGCCAGGTCAGAAGGACCGTCGTGATATTTACCATTCCACGAGTAATATTGACCTTCTGCCTACACTTCTGCATATTGGCGGCAAGAAATCTTTAGCCGGACTGGAAGGTAAAGTATTGCCGGGGTTGGGCGGGAACGAGGATGCCAGAAGTTTGTTTTCCATGGA
The DNA here is from genome assembly GCA_945877125.1 of Candidatus Brevifilum fermentans. Lineage (GTDB taxonomy): Bacteria > Chloroflexota > Anaerolineae > Anaerolineales > Villigracilaceae > Villigracilis. The sequence continues at coordinate 56,018 of CAMCQT010000015.1, forward strand.
GGCGAAGAAGTGCTCTTCCTTTGGAGATCTTGTAAATGGCGCCACAGTTTCGATGGTGAAGGGTGAACATAAACTAATTTACTACACAGGATATCCCAAGCGACCTGACACCTTTGAACTTTATAACTTAAAAGATGATATGAATGAAATGAAAGATCTGTATCTGCTTGACACTGTGACTGCTTCGCAAATGAAGGAAGAACTGCTTGATAATTTTGAAGAAAACAGAAAAATTACCCAGTTCTAGCTGTTACGCCCAAGCATCAATCAGTTTTACCTTTAACGGCAATTCCCAGTATCGTTTTTATTCATCCACAGATTTGACAGATGACACAGATTAAAGAGAAAAATCTGCTAAATCTGCGTCATCTGTGGATAATGTTTTTCATATCGGGAATTGCTGTGCCTTTACTGTGCTTTCAGCGAAACGTATTTATAATCAACTCATGCGTACCCTGCTGAAATCCAAGTTGACCCGCTTTTTACTTTTCACTTTTTTACTTCTCGCCGCTTTCCTCGTTTACCTCTTTTACGATCTGCCTTCCATCACATCCCTCTCTGAAAATCTGAATCAACCCAGCGTGAAGATCACCGACCGCAGCGGACGATTGCTCTACGAGATTCTCGCCACCGAGAGCGGGCGGAATGCTGCGCTTTCGGCTGGCAATCTTCCGCAGTGTGTGAAGGATGCGACGATTGCGGTGGAGGATAAAAGTTTTTACCAGAACCCTGGCGTGGATGTTGTGGGAATCATCCGCGCGGTGTGGATTAATCTACAGGGCGGCGAGACGCTTTCAGGCGGCAGCACCATCACCCAGCAGGTGGCGCGGACTTTGCTCCTCGGCGACGAAAAATCAGAGCGAACCATGCGCCGCAAATTGCGCGAGACGGTTCTGGCGTGGCAGTTGACTCGCGCCTATTCCAAAGATGAAATCCTCGCGCTGTATCTTAATCAAATTTATTACGGCGGCATGGCATACGGAATTGAAGCCGCGTCGCAAACTTACTTTGGCAAACCCGCTTCTGATTTGTTGTTGCCTGAGTGCGCTCTGTTGGCTGGCTTGCCGCAAACGCCTGGAATTTACAACCCGTTCACAAATCCTGACCTTGCGTTGGAACGGCAAAAAGTTGTGTTGGGATTGATGGAGAAAAACGGATTCATCACCTCCGCTGAAAGAGTGGATGCAGAGAATGCGCCACTGAGTTACAACCCCGCGCCGTATCCCATTGAAGCGCCGCATTTTATTTGGATGGTGAAAGATCAACTCGATGAGCTTTTTGAGTCGGGGCAATTAGATCAATCTCAAAGTCTGGTGATCCGCACCACGCTGGATTTGAATATGCAGAACCTCGCTGAGGGGATCGTGCAAAGACGCATCGGGTTGTTTAAGCCGCTCGAAGGCCAGACCAACCGAAACGTAAACAATGCCGCGCTGGTCGTCATCCACCCGTTGACTGGCGAAATCCTCACGTTGGTCGGCAGTGCAGATTACTTTGACGCATCCATTTATGGCGCGTTGAACATGGCAATTTCACCGAGGCAATCTGGCTCGGCGTTCAAGCCCATCATCTACGCTGCCGTGCTCGACCCTAGCCAGCCGCAGCCGATGACCGCCGCATCAGCGCTGATGGATGTGGCGCAGACCTTCACCACAAAAGATGGTCAGCCCTACAAGCCTGTCAATTATGATGGCAGGGAGCATGGATTTGTGTCGGTGCGCGAGGCGCTGGCTTCGTCGTTGAACGTGCCTGCCGTGCTGACCCTGCAAACGGTGGGCATTGAAAAAGTGATCGCGCTTGCCAATCGGCTTGGTGTGCATTCGCTGGGTGAGCCGCGGAGTTATGACCTGTCGCTGGCGTTGGGCGGCGGGCAGATGAGCCTGCTTGAACTTTCGCGTGCGTACGCGGCTTTGGCAAATGGCGGCAAATACACAGGCACGGCGTTCATTCTCGAAATCCGCGATGCCGATGGAAATCTTTTATTTGCCCCGCAACCAAATCCCGCACAGCAGATCATTGACCCGCGTGTGGCGTGGCTCATCTCCGACATTCTCAGCGACGACCTAGCGCGTCAGACGGGGTTTGGCATCAACAGCGTGCTAAAAATTGACCGCACCGCCGCCGTCAAAACGGGCACCACCACCAACTTCCACGACAACTGGACCATCGGGTACACGCCCGACCTGCTGGTGGGTGTGTGGGTCGGCAACAGCAATTATCAAGCCATGCACAACGTCACGGGGCTGACGGGCGCGGCGCCCATTTGGGCTGAGACCATGCGCTCCATTTTGCAGGGACGCCCCGACAAAATTTTTACCCAGCCCAGCGACTTGATTCAATTTGAAGTCTGCGACCTCTCAGGTCTACTTCCCACCCCCGCCTGCCCGCACACCAAAACCGAATGGTTCATCGCAGGCACACAGCCCACCACGCCCGACACCTTTTATCAATTTTCAGACACAGGCGAAATTGTTCTGGATCTCCC
>CAMCQT010000016.1 GCA_945877125.1 Candidatus Brevifilum fermentans
GACTAGGGCGAGGGTGAGGAGGGTGAGGGAGCGGATTAATTTCAAGGATGAGGGATGAAGGATGAAAAAAGTCAAAGGTCAAAAGTCGAAGGTCGGTAGTCGGTACCCAAAGTTTGAATACCGACTACCAGTTTCTTGTCTATTTCCTACGGCAAAACACCTTTAAAGGTCGGGACAATGTTTTCTTTCACGAAGGCTTCATCCAATCCATAGAGCGTTTTGTAAAATGAATTGACTTCGGCGGTCATGTCGAGGTTTGGAAACAGGTCGGGGTGAATTTTACCAGCCATCCAAGTCAGTCCGAGAATCCAGCGCGGATCGGGCTGATCCCAACTGTAGAGGTCGGTGGCGAAGGCATGGATTTTATCTTCCTTCACGGCGCGGATGGCTGACCAGTTCGGGTCGGCTTTGAGTCCGTCCACCACTTCGGTGGGACTCTTGAAGTAGGAGATGACGAAAATCTGGTCGGCGTCCCAGGCGGCGACTTGCTCCAATGTGACCTGAGTCCAGCCTTTGGCGGGGTTGGCGTCTGCCCAGACGGGTTCGCCGCCAGCCATTTCCACCATTTGGGTTTGAATCCAACTCATCGGCGGGACGTTGAAGGCGACGTTGCCATCTTTTTCGTTGTAGTACAAAATCAGCACGCGCGGCTTGGGCGCGTCTTTGACGGTCTGCGCGATTTCATCCATCTTGGATTGATAGAAGGCGGCGACTTCGGTGGCGCGGGCATCCTCGCCAAAAACTTTGCCGAGGATGGCAAGGTCGCGGGCATATTGTTCGGGAGTCTCGAAGTCAATGTAAACGACGGGAATGCCGAGGGCTTCGATGGGCGCGCCGACGCTTTCAGCGAGGTAACTCTTGAGGATGACCAAATCAGGCTGGAGGGCGGCGACTTGTTCGGCTCCCGCATCCTTGGCTAGGGTGGCTTTCGCGGCGTAATTCGGGTCAATCAACTTGATGAAATTTCCCGCACCCTGACCTGCATCGCCCAAGCCAGTGACCTTCTCCGCTGCGCCAGAGAAAAGGTAGGCGGCGTCTGCAATCATGAACAGGGCTTTGCCCGTCAGGACGATACGCTTGGGGGCGGCGGCGAGTTTTACTTCGCGTCCGAGGGCGTCCACGATGGTGATGGATGTGTCAGGCGTTTCGGTAGGAACTACTTCGGTGGGAATGGCGGGGGCAACGGTAGCCTGCGGAGCGCAAGCCGTCAGAAGCAGGGTAAAAAATAAGACGAGCAGGGTAATTCGTTTCATGGTATCTCCTTGAAAAATGTGGGTTTACAAAAGGCTTTTGGTGGTCGTGGGAATCAACCGTACGCCTATTCGACAAAGTTGGTGGAAGTTCGCGCCTGGCTTTTCCCAAAAAAAAGCTGTCTCATGCAAAGAGACAGCCTCGTAGATACGCGAGTCGGTCTCCTTTCCAAATTCGGGGGGCAAAAGCGTTTCCACTTTCACCTGGACTATCGGCGGATAGTCTGTCCTGCGCGCCGTACGTTTCCGTGTAGGCAGACAGGCTTCGGAGTTAAATTGAATGGATTATCGTTCAGCGCTGGGTTGAAAGTGTTCCTGAAATTCGTCCAGCCATTCCAGCACGGTCTCCAATTGTGCAACGCGCATTTTCAAACTCATGCGATTGTAAGTTTGTTCGGCGGGCAATTCATCGCATATTTTTTTCAGCCGCGCGATGTGCGTTTCTGTCTCTGCCCGTTGCTGGTCGAAGGCATGTGCCAGTTTTTCGGGAAAATACAAATTGAGGAAATACAAACGGGTGACAAATTCCATGCGGATGGCGCGCGTGCTGCCGCCGCTGGAAGCAGACAGCCAATCTATGAAGCGTTGGCTTCCCTGCGGGCTGATGTGCAGCAACTGACGAGGGGGCAATTTCTCCTGAAGAATCTCCTCCACTGAAATATCGCCCCGCACTTCGAGCCGATTCAAAATCGAATACGCCTGACTCTGGCTCAGGTGCCAAACCTGTCCCAAGTCAGCGTTTACCTTGCGGTGCAAGTCGTAGCCGTGTCCCGACCCGCCGTACAGCAAGCCGAGCAGAGCCATTTCAGGGGATAATGTTCCAATGTGGTGGGGTTGATTCTTTTTCATACATACTCACTGAGTTAGTAATACTAACTCAGTGAGTATATCAAAAACAAACTGGATCGGCAAACGTATATCTCAACATGAATTCCCCTTCACGTTTCAAATAAGTAATGAGAATTAAATAACGGTAACATAATAGACCTCTTGCATAAGTAAAAACAAAAGGGAATTTTTTGAACCACAGAGGCGCAGAGTTCGCCGAGTTTAATAATTTCTCTGCGCTCTCCGCGCCTCTGCGGTAAATCTTAAGACTTTTGCAAGAAGTCTAATATTTGTTTTTGAAATTTAGTCAAGCAAGAAAGCTTGGCGCAAAAACACTAAAAAACCAAACCTTGAACACGGATTGTATGGATTTCACAGAATTACACGGATTATTTTAGGAAAGTCCGTGAAAATCCTTCTTCTCCGCGTAGTCTGTGTAGCGAGGTTTTCTCTGTAAAAGTAAAACGGAAAGTTAATTAATTCGCATTCCTAAGCAGAATTCCATAAAAAAATCTACGACTTTTCAAGTAATAAAGGTTCAGTGGTCATCGAGACCAACCGCACGCCCATTTGACGTAATTGGTGGAAGTTTGCGCCCTGAGACAATCCGCGTAGGACGGCTTCGGGGTTTTCGACGATGGCGCCAGAGAGGATGGTCGCGCCCATCTCGAACATGACAGGCGAGAGCGGGGTGGTCGGTCCAATAATCAGGGTGGGAACGCCCGGACGACACATGGCAATCAGGTCGTCGAATGTACGGTTGAGCAGAGTCATGGCGGTGATTGCGACCACATCCGCTTGGGGAATGATTTCAGCGGCGGCAGAGGCGGGCAAATCGCCATCCTGTGGATTTTGTTCCAAGACCCAGAGATTCCCCACCTTTGAACGTAGTTCAGGGACGAAGGGGAAATGTCCGACCATCGCCACGTTTTTACCCGCGCCCAATTTGGCGAGGACTTGCTTCGAGTGTAAATCCACCCACATTTCGGGCTGACGCGGAAGCAGAGCGTTGACCGTTGCCAACCCAATCGAAACTTCAGGCAAGACAGACGAATGGACAAACTCAGCCAGTTCACGCGACGAGAGTTCGGTCAGGTGTCCGGCGCGGTCAACGGACGGCTCGGTGGTGTAGTGATGCGAATCGTCGCCGACAGTAGCGGCAAGTCCGCAGCGGATTTCGCCATCCACTTCTGCGAAGACTGCTGTCCAATACAAGCCGATGTAGATGTTGGTGATTTTGCCTTCGGGCAGGGTCGGCAGAAGACGATTGAAAAGGGTTTCAGTTGTATTCATGGTTCTCCATCATCCCCGTCTCTTTCTTTGAGAATAAGTCGGGGGAAAATAAAAAGGCTGTCCCACAAAAAGAGACAGCCTCACAAAAATACAATGCTGGTATCTCCTTACAATTTTTTGGGGGTGAAGGTGTTTCCGGCTAGACAGGCTTCGGAGTCAGATTTAGTTTATCACTGCTTTACAAGCCAGACGCAGGATGAACAGCAATTCCCAGTATGGTTTTTATTCATCCACAGATTTGACAGATTACACAGACTAAAGAGAAAATTCTGCTAAATCTGCGCAATCTGTGGATAATATTTTTCATATCGGGAATTGCTGCAGGATGAAATACAGGTTCTGCGAGGAAGACTGTCACACCGATTAAACCTCTTGGGCGTGGAGCCGCACAACGTGACGATGACTTCGTAGTGATCGTCACGTTGGCTGTGTGTTTCGTCGAAGCCGCGATAAGCAGCGTTTTTTGCAGGTTGAGCGCCTCCTGCTTGCGTTCCACGATCAGCGTTAATTGCTTGTCGGCATATTTGATTCAGTGTGGATTTCAACTGGTGCATCACATCCGGCACGGGCAAGTAGCCAGTATCGGCGCAAATTTTCTGAATAAAAGCATGCTTGCATTCAGAAAGAGAAATTGAAAACTATCTGAGTTAAATGTATTTCCCAGTAATATATTCAGAAAGTTGCCTGATCTCCGTTTCCTGCTCGCCAATGACGGACTTAACCACATCGCCGATGGAAATCAACCCAACGAGTTTTCCATTGTCAAGCACCGGCAGGTGACGGATGCTTTGCTGTGTAGTCAGAATCAAGCATTCCTCTGCGGTAGTTTTGAGACCAACATAATAGACTTTATCGGTCATAATTTCTTTTACGTGGGTATTAATGGATGACTTGCCCCGCAAGATGACTTTACGGGCATAATCTCGCTCAGAAATGATGCCGACCACCTGATCATCATGCGTGACTACCAGCGCTCCGATATGTTTCTCATCCATGAGCTTTAATGCTTCCATCACGGTGGCTTTGGGTGAGATAGTCCATACTTCGCGGCCTTTTTGCTGAAGAATCTCTTCGACTGTCGTTTTCATGATCTTTATACCTCCAGGTTTTGAAAGAAACGGATGAAAATATTATACGGACGAACTGCAATCAGTTAAATATTGAATGCTATTTATTTCCTTGAGCAGGTCGAAAACTTGTTGAACTGCCGTCAACATGGCGGCGGCGATGACAGGTGACAATTCCTCTTTGAAATCATAAACGTGCTGCGCTTCAATCGCCACCACATGCACATCTTTATCGGCGGGCAGGATTACATTTAATTTTCGTCCCATATCCAGCGCGGTTTTGAGTGACACATCATGCGCCGCCGAAGCATGACCATGGGTCAGGTCAACCAGTTCTTCCAGTGTGAATGAAACCACCGAGCCTTGCGGACGTTGTCCTGTGTTAAGAGAGTCAACCAAGACAACGTGTTGGTAACCGACCATACGCTCCATGAGGCTTAAACCGCCCAGGGAGAGACAATCTACCTCGAGACTGTGTCCACTCTCCCGTAGGCGATTTTCGACTTCGCGTGCCACCACCCAGCCCACTCCATCATCACCTAGAATGGGGTTGCCAAGTCCGATGACCAGCGTTTTTTTAGATTGCATTCCTGCACCAAAACCATTCATATTTTCTGCGACTAATCAACAAACTGCTTCACTATCTCAACCACTTCGCCGTCCGCATTACGGACAGTGACTTCGAGCGGCATCTGACCGGGCAGGGAATGCGTAGCACAGCCGAAGCATGGGTCGTAGGAGCGGAACGCCATTTCGACCATGTTCAGCAAGCCTTCGGTGACGACTGTACCGCTCTTGATCAGACTGCTGGCGGCTTTCTTGATGGACATGGTGATGGGCGCATAGTTGTTGGTGGTGCCGACGATGAGATTTGCCTTGGTCACAACACCGCGCTCGTCCGTCCAGTAATGATGGGTCAACGTGCCGCGCGGCGCTTCGACGATGCCCACGCCCTCGGTTGGGGTGGCGGTTGGGATGGCGTGATAATTAGGCGAGGTGATTTCGGGATCAGTTGCCAGTTCGACCCAGCGTTCGGCAGAATAGAGCAATTCGATCAGACGCGCCCAGTGAGTTGCCAGACGTTGGTGAACGGGTTTGCCACCCAGAGTCTGATACATCTTTTCGTATTCTTCCTGCGCGCGCGGAGTTGCCAAGCCGTCGGCGGCGTTGAGGCGCGAAAGCGGGGTGGCGCAGTAAACGCCCGAATCTGCTCCATCCACAAAACCTTTCCAGCCGACATTCTTGAGGTACGGAAATTTCAAATATGTCCAGGGTTCCACGTGTTCGGCAATATGTTGGGGGTATTCATTCGGGGAATACTTGACAAACTCCTTGCCATCGGGACCGACCACCCGCACCTTGCCATCGTAGAAGTTGGTCTTGTTGTTCTCATCCACCATGCCCATGTAGTAGGTCTGGTGGGTGTAGATATCGCCCAGAATCAGGTCGAGATAGGTCTTGTTGCTCAGCACAATATCGTTGAAGGCTTGCAGGCTGAACTGGGCAAACTCGATTGCCCAGCGTCCCATCTCTTCGATCTCCTTGCGTTGTTCTTCGGTGATACCCTTGGTCAAGCCGCCGGGGATTGAGGTGCAGGGATGTACCTTGCGTCCACCGATCATCTCGACGACGGTGTGTCCGTACTTGCGCATCTGGATCACCTTGCCGCCGATTTCCAACCCGACCTTGTGGATCACGCCGAGGATGTTGCGTTCAGCTATCGGGGCGTCGGGTCCGACGATGAAATCAGGACCAGCCAAAGCATAGAAATGAGTCGTATGGTCGGTGGCGTAAAATGCCATGTAGAGCAGTTCGCGCAGCATCCTGCCTGTGCGCGGAACTTCCACTTTGTAAACCGCGTCAGCCGCTTTCGCCGCCGCCATGTGATGCGCTTCGGGGCATACGCCACAGATGCGGTTGGTGATCAGCGCCATTTCTTCCACGGGTCTGCCAACGACGAAGCGCTCGAATCCACGCAGTTCGGGAATCTGGAAGTACGTATTGGCGACGTTGCCCTGGTCGTCCAGGAAGATTTCGATTTTGCCGTGACCTTCCAGGCGGGTGATGGGATCAATTGTGATTCTTTGTGCCATGGTTTCCTCCAGGGTTAGGCGCCATTTTTGGCGTATTTGCTTCCGCGCAGCAAAGAGCCTGCCAGATTGAAGCGGTAGAACTGACCCGCCGGGTCTACCAGCCCGTCAAGAATCTTGTCAATCTCGTCGGGATTCTCGCTGTCGATGACCGAAGCGAAGGCGGAAATCAGGCGCGCGCCATAATCCACTACACCTTCGGCGGGACCGTAGCAGCCGATGCACTGCGCCCCGACACTTGGACAGCGGGCGTTGCATCCACTACGAGTGGCGATGCCGTTGCACGGGATGCCCTGTTCGAGCAGGCAAAGTTCAGGGTCGGGATGGGTGAGTTGGATGCGGCTGAACTCCTTGATCAGCTTGACGTTGCGCTTGCGAGTGCATTCGTCGCAAACGGTGGAGTTGCCGGCACCGATGGTCGCGCCTTTCGGAGGCAGCTGGGCATTGCCTTGCAGGGCGGCAATCACCAATTCCACCACTGCCGCAATCTGATGCGACTCAGGCGGACAGCCAGGCATGTAGTAATCCACATCCACAACTTGATCGAGAGTCTTCAAGAGCGGATTCATGGTGGGGATGGTCAGCGTACCTTCGGGCACCTCGTACGAGGTCTGCGGTCGCAGGTTTTGGGGATTGTCGGTGCTGAGGGTGGTGAAAGCCGTGTCGATAAGTTGATTGACGTTGGAGAAATTTCCCATGCCCGGAATACAGCCTTCGCAAGCGCAGGAACCAAACGCCACCATGATCTGTGACTTTTTACGCAGCAACTTGGCAACATGTTCATTCTCATCGTTACGCATCCCGCCGTTGAACAGGCACAAGGTAATGGAGCCGTCTTCCATGGCTTCCACGTCCTTATACTTGGCATCCATGGCGACGGGCCAGAAGACAACCTCGAAGTTGGCATCCACATCCAAAATTTTCTCGTGGATATTCAACACAGCAATTTCACAGCCACCGCAGGACGCCGCCCAGTACATTGCGAATTTAGGTTTGCTCATGCCGCCACCTCCGCTTCGTGTTCATGTCCTTCGGCAACAACCGACATCACATGGTCGGCAGTATGCACGTGGTTTGAGTTCCAGTTCAAGGGCCCCAGCGCGCGGACTTCTTCAACAAAACTGTTTACTTCGCGGGCAAACATCGCGCCTTCGGCGGCGCTTGCCCACAGGAGTTTCAGGCGACCCGGCTCGATGCCCATCTGAACCAGGACTCGCTTCATCAAATGGAAGCGGCGCATGGCTTTATAGTTCTGGTTGATGTAGTGGCAGTCGCCAGGATGGCAGCCGGAGACAAGCACCGCATCGGCGCCGCCGGCAAAAGCCTTGAATACGAAAGTTGGGTCGAGACGCCCGGAGCACATCAGGCGGGTGAGTCTCACGTTGGGGGCATATTTCATGCGGGCAGTGCCAGCCATATCGGCGGCGCGGTAGGAGCACCAGTTGCAGGTGAAGCCGATGATGACAGGTTCAAATTTGGTTTCAGGTTTATCAGTCATGGTTATCTCTCCTATGCCGCCACGGCTTGCTTTTTAGGAACGTTCAAAAGCAGCAAGCCATTGATCTGCGACAGGATTTGCTCGTTGGAGAAGCCGGTGCCGGTGATGGCTCCTGCCGGACAGCCTGCCACGCAGGTGCCGCAACCCTGACAGAGGGCCGGGTTGACCTCAGATACCATTCTGTCCTCATGGAAGAGGATGGCATTGAACGGGCACAGGTTATTGCAGATGCGGCAGCCAGAGCATTGTTCCTCGTGGATGGTGGCGCGGACTGGTTCGAGGGCGATTTCCTTCTGCTGGATCTTGCCCATCACACGTGCGGCGGCGGCGGCACCCTGCGCCACACTGGCAGGAATATCCTTTGGACCTTGAACACAACCGGCGATGTAAATGCCATCGGTCATGGTCGCAATCGGGTCGAGCTTGGGATGTCGTTCGATCAACCAGCCGTCAGCGCTGCATGAGATGCCGAACAGTTTCGCCAGCGCTTTCGAGTCATGGCGGGGTTCCAATCCAGCGGAAAGGATTGCCATATCCACCGGAACGCGCAGTTGATTCCCCGTCAGCGTGTCTTCGACCTGAATGACCAGTTTGCCTTCTTCGCTGGGCAGGCGGGTTGCGTCGCTGATCTCAGCCACCTTGCCGCGGATGAAGTGCGTTCCTTCTTCAAGCAGGCGGTGGTAGAACTCTTCGTAGCCCTTGGCTGGGGTGCGGATATCAATATAGAAGTTGTAGACTTCTGCGCCGGTCTTTTCCTTGACCAGATGCGCAAACTTCAAACTCTGCATACAGCAGATGGATGAGCAATATTCGTTGTAGTTCTTGTCGCGGCTGCCGACACAATGGACGATGCCAACCACTTTGGGTTCCGTCTTGCCATCGCGCAGGACGACATTGCCGCCCGTTGGACCAGCCGAGTTGCTCATGCGTTCGAATTCGAGGCTGGTGAAAACGTTGGGCAGGCGTCCATATCCATATTGCGTGATCCGCCGCGTATCGAACAAATCCCAGCCGGTGGCAAGGATGACATTGCCAACCTCGACGGTCAGGATTTCGTCCTGTTGTGCAAAATCAATGCAGTTGGTGGGGCAGAATTTTTCACAGGCTTTGCAGGTACCTTTGATGTAGTAGGTACAATTCACACGGTCAATCACCGGGTACTTGGGAACCGCCTGTGGGAACGGCACATAGATTGCCTTGCGATTTCCCATGCCAGCCTCAAAGACATCGTCCACGACCTTCTTGGGGCATTTCTCCCAGCAGATGCCGCAGCCGGTGCAGTCGGCTTCCCTGAGCGAGCGGGCGCGCTTGCGAATGGTGGCGACGAAACTGCCGACATATCCATCCACCTTCTCGACCTCGGAATAGGTCAGCAGCGTGATGTTGGGATGATTGCCGGCGTCCACCATTTTGGGCGTGAGGATGCAGGCGGAACAATCCAACGTTGGAAATGTTTTGTCGAATTGAGCCATGTGCCCCCCGATGGAGGGTTCGCGTTCAACAAGGTAAACCGGGAATCCCGCATCCGCAATTTCAAGCGCCGCCTGAATGCCGGCGATGCCGCCGCCAACGACCAGCGTAGCCGGGTGGATCGGCACATGCAGGGGTTCGAGCGCTTCGTGATACACCACGCGTGAAACTCCGCCCGAAATGATCGCCTTGGCTTTTTCGGTGGCAGCGACTTTATCGGTATGCACCCACGAATCCTGTTCGCGGATGGAGACCAGTTCGCACAGGTAGGGATTCAGTCCCGCGCCTTTGCACGCATTGCGGAAAGTCTTCTCGTGCAGGTGAGGCGAACAGGCGGCGACCACTACCCGCGTCAAGCCAAGTTCCTTAATGTCCTTCTGGATCAGTTCCTGTCCCAAACTGGAACACATGAACTTGTATTCGCGTGAAATCACCACGCCCTGATCCTTTAGGTTTTCTGCCGCCCAGGTACTCACCTCTTCGACGTTGATGACGCCTGCAATGTTGGTACCACAGTGGCAAACGTATACGCCAATCTTCTCTTTCTCATCTTTCTTGTCCATAGGATTTACTCCTTTATTTCGTTTTCCGGGGCAATCCCCATGCCGTCTCAACTGCCAACGGCGTGGGTGCCATCGCAACGAACTCCTTGCCGATTCCCAATTTTTTATTAGGGATACCCAGCGCCATTCCAATCAACTGGGTGAAATACATAACTGGGACAGAGAAGTTTGTGCCAAACTCCAGGTTGACCTGCTGTTGATACACTTCCAAATTAACCTGACACATTGGACACGCTGTTGCAATCACTGCCGCCTGATTATCCACGGCAGATTGAAGCAGATTCCGCACCATGGTCAAAGCGGCTGTGCGGCTGGAGATAATCAAAGAGCCGCCGCAGCAACGCATCTTGAGCGGATAATTGATCGGTGTGGCGCCGATGGCAGAGATCAACTCTTCAAAAAACTGAGGTTGTTCCACATCTTCTTTTTCTTTTTGAGGTCTGATAATCTGGCATCCGTAATACGGGGCGATTCGTATGCCTTCCAGTGGTTTGGTCACCTTGCTTTTCAATTCATCCGGACCAATATCCTGGGCAAAGACCTCGATCAGATGCTTCACCTTAACGTTTCCACTGAAATGCAAATTGTCCTCTTCAAGCGCAAAGTTGACATGTTCAGCCAGGTCTTCATCTTTCTTGAGATGCGCGGCTGTGAAAAACATGTTCTTGTAACAGGCGCTGCAAGGCGCGACAACATCCAGACCGGTCTTTTCGGCAATTGCCAAGTTGCGGGCGCAGAGCGTGTAAGCCAGCAACTCATCAATGTAGAAATAGGTCGTTGCCCCGCAGCAGTTCCAATCATCGAGTTCATTGAGTTTGACGCCAAGTTTTTGGGTCGTTTCCATCGCCGACATGTGGTAACTGGATGCCATCTTTTCCAGCGAGCATCCCGGGAAGTAGGCAAATTCTTTCATTCGAGACCTCCCATGGGAATGATCCTGCCGATCATGCGCCTAAAGTTCTCAAGCCGTTTAATTCTGGCTGGAAGCAGGGGCAGTCTGCCCTTAAGCAACAATTCGGTTGCGCCCTGAATTTCCTGCACGAACTCGCGTGTATTGAAACTGAAAATATAGGAGGTAGCCAAAACCGGCTCGAAGGAGCGACCGCCACGGACGATCATCTTTACGAAAGCCTCCGAGAATGTCGGCCCGATCAAACCTTCCTTGTAGCGGTTCTTCCAAATCGAATAGCGTTTCAGCGCATACATCAGTTCGGTGATATTTATTTCCTGCGGACATCGAACCGTGCAGTGGTAGCACGAGGCGCAATACCAGAACGTGTTGCTCTCGAGTACTTGCTCTTTCTTGCCCAGATTGATCAAGGCGATAATCTGCCTCGGTGAATTGTCCATGTAGCCAGCCACCGGGCAGGTGCCGGAACAAGTGCCGCATTGGATGCAGGTTTTTAGCGGCTCGCCTTCTGCGGCGTGCAGAAGGTTGGAAATTTCCTGTCCGAAAGTAATGGTATCAGTCATAGGAATTAACCTTTTGAATGTTCGCCGATCTACTTTTTGCCTGCTTTTTTTGCCTCAGCGGCGGCGATCAAACTGTTGACCTTTTCCAGCAGCATCTTGGGTTCCACAGGCTTTTCGACCAATTCGTCGATTTCCACAAAGCGCGGATGGATCGGTTCACCCGGGAAAAGGAATGCAATCTGCTCGCGCATACCGGTCATGATCAGCACCGGCAATTCACGCAGTTTGACATCCTTGCGGAGTTTGCGGGCGATCATGATGCCTTCCGCGCCGCGTCCCATCATGATGTCGAGCAGCAGCAGGTCGTACTGTTTGGTCTGCAAGGCAGTCATGCCGTCCTTGGGATTGTAGGCAACATCAACCTCGAACCCCCCCTTGTCGAGAATCGCCTTGATGCCTGAGACAAAATCAGGGTCGTCATCGATCATCAGCAATTTCTTTGTCATTGGGTACCTCCGTTAAGGGTATAAAATTTTTAGAAACATTTCGAAAATCAAAAATTCAACCAGAGATGAACAAAGATAAACAGAGATTTGAATATCTTTGTTCATCTCCGTTTATCATGGTGAATTGACAAAGAGGGGCAGTGAGACCATAAAGGTCGTGCCTTTGCCTAATTCACTTGTTACGTTAATCGAACCATGATGGGCATCCACGATCTGGTGCGCCACAGCAAGACCAATACCATGTCCTGCCTGCCCGGACTTTCCGCGGAAGAAGCCGTCGAAGATGTGAGGCAGGTCTTCCGGGCTGATGCCGATGCCGCCATCTTGAATGGTGGTTACAAGGTTTTGACCTTGCACTTCGGCAGTCAAGGTCACTTTCGTTCCATCCGGCGAATACTTGATCGAATTGCCCATGATATTTACGAATACTTCCGAAAGGCTGAGAACATCACCCAGAATGGGCGGCAATTGATCGCTAATCGAAGAGACGATCTCGATGTTTTTTCGTTCTGCCAGCGACGCGACACTCTCCAGCGCATTCGAGATGGGCTTTGTGATCGAAACCTGGGCAAAGCTATCTTTCAGTTTGTTGATGTCAACAGAGATGACCCGCAGCCAGGAGTTGATCAGTTTCAACAATTCATCGATCCTGATTTTGATGCGCCCAAATTTGGCTTTTTGTTCCTCTGTCAGCTTTTCCTCGAGTTCGAAATCAAGCGCGAACAGGTTTTGCTGGACTGCGCCGAGCGGGGCTTTCAGTTCATGCGAAACAATGGATGCAAATTGTTCACGCAATAATTCCTTCTCGCGGCGGAGTGCGATGGTCTCCAGCATCAACCGCCTGCGCTCAATTCCGCGCCGTGCAATCATGCGGAATTCGTCGGGAGTGAACGGCTTGGGCAGGAAATCGTAGGCGCCTTTCTTCATCGCATCCACAGCGGAACTGACCGTGGCAAAGCCGGTAATTACAACAGTCACAATTGTCGAATCAATTTCACGGACTTTTTCCAGCACCTCAAAGCCGGAGATGCCGGGCATCTTCAAATCCACAAAGACCAGGTCAGGCTGGTATTCCCGCACCAATTCCACGCCGCGCAATCCGTCGTTGGCAATCTTCAATTGATAGCCGCTGCCTTTGAGAATCTGCGTGCAGGAATCCAGCACAACTTCTTCGTCGTCAATAATGAGTATCTTTGGTTTAGTTTCCATGATCTGCGCCGTTTTTTACTTTTGTCAAAGGGAAACTGACTGTAAAAGTCGTCCCTTTACCTGCTTCGCTTTCGACGGAAATATTGCCGTTGTGGTCTTTGACAATGCCGTAGCTGATGGCTAGTCCAAGCCCGACGCCATGTCCGGTTTCCTTGGTGGTAAAGAAGGGATCGAATATTTTCTCCATATTCTCTTCGGTAATGCCATGCCCGGTATCCTGGACACTTATTTCTATACATGTTTTTGCGCGGTTTAGTCTTGTGAACAAAGTCAACTGCCCGTTGCCGTTCATGGCGTCTGCCGCGTTGATGACCAAGTTGAGGAACACTCTCTCGATCTGGGATGGATCCAAAATCACCATGGGAAGCTGCTCGTCGAGTTCCATCGTGACTTCGATATTGTGAAATGCAGCCTGTTTTTCCACGAGCGAGATGCAGCCCCTCAGCAGGTTGTTCACACTGCACAGCGTCTTGTCGGGCGTTTTGTGACGGGAAAAGTCCAGCAATCCGCGGATAATGTCTCGGCAGCGGTTGGCTTGGACAACAATCTTGTTGATGCTTTCCCTTGCATCCTCGCTAAAGGTGTCTTCCTCCAGCAGAAGGTGCGAGTAGGTGATAATGCCCTGGAGCGGATTATTCAACTCGTGCGCGACATTGGCGGAAAGCTGTCCGATGAGCGCCAACCGTTCCGACTCCATGATCTTCTTTTTGGCAAATTCCTTTAGTTTTTCGTCCCGTTCCCTGAGGGCGCCAGCCATGAAATTAAAGGTATCTGCCAGATCGCCCAACTCATCGTTCGAGACTCTCTCCACTTGGGTTTCGAGGTTGCCGCCTGCCAGTTGTTTCGAGGCTTTTACCAGATTCACCACAGAGGTGGAGATGCGGCGGGAAATGTACAACGCAATCACAATCGAAACGACCGCCCCGCCAAAGGTGATGAGGAGGAATATCTGCATCGTTTGGTTTTTAATGTCCGTATATTTCTGTTCCAGAATGCCAACGTACAATATGCCAATGATGTCGCCGCCATAACTGCGGATGGGTTCATAGGCGGCTATGTACCAGTTGTTGACCACATACGCCCGCCCAACGTATTGTTCTCCATTTACCACGACCCGCTCGTACACATCCTCTGCAATGCGGGTGCCGATCGCGCGGGTTCCGTCTTCGCTGTAAACGTTGGTCGAAATCCTGACATCGTCCTGAAAAATCGTGGCTGTACCGATATCCTTATTCTTGTAGACGACGCCTTGAAAAACCGTTTCCTTCACGTTGTCCACAATTTTGTAGTCGCGGTTCAGGAGCACACTTGCGAAAACCACGCCGATCAGATTTTCGTTCTTGTCGAAGACTGGCGCAGCCGCCATCAGGACCATGCCGTCTGTTGCTTCGGTCTCCATTCTCGGTCTTGCCAGCGGTGTATTCACAAACTTGAAATATGCCCTTTGGGCAAGAGCCGGCGATTCAAGCGCGAGTTCCTCGGCAGAAACGATGACCGTTCGAGCAACGGATTTTTTTGTTTTCAAGACCGCTTTGACCAATTCCTGCTGGCTTTGATCGTCGCCCGAAGACTCTGGATTGTTAATCCGCAACACTACGATACCTTTGCTGTCGGTGATGGTCAGGATGTCGAGACCTTCATCCACTTTGAAGCGTCTCAGTTCTTCCACATAGGTCTGTTCGATATTTCCTTTCAGGAATTCCTCGAGGAAGGTTCTTACCGCTGTAAACTCGGCTTTCTCCTGAATATGGCTGAGGGTATCCACGTAAATCAGGCGGGCGGTATTCAAGTCATTGCGGACTCTCTCCTCGGATTCGGAGATAATCAAGTTGGAAATGATCTGCGCACCAAGCAACGTAAAGATCAGGCTGCTGAGAATAATGATGACCAAAAAGCTCAGGGTCAGCCTAGTGGCAATCGGCAGCCTGATTTCTTTTTTGAACAGCGCATTAAATCCTGACGGGCTTTTCGTTGACCTTGTCATTGTTTCTCAAAAAAATCTGGATCGAGTTTTAGAAATTCAGATTCACTAGGATAAACAGTGATAAACAAAGATTTTTAGTAAAAAACAGATTCAAATCTCTGTTTATCTTTGTTCATCTCTGGTGAAACTTTCTTACAAAGCCTCGTATACCAATTCGATCAAATCTTTGACCAGCATATCCTTTTCATTACCTGTGGTTTTTACTGCGTCACGGTACATCGTCAGGTCTTTGGGACAGGCGACGACAAAAGCCTGCACGCCAGCAAGGGCAATCGCTTCGCGGATACGGGACTCGCTGGGGCGTTCCTTGACATCCTTCTCGTCCATCCAAATCCGTCCGCCGCCGGCGCCACAGCAAAAGGCGCAGTCACGATTGCGCGGCATCTCGACCAGTTCACAGCCGGTCGCTTCGATCACCCGTCGCGGAGCATCATAGATGCCGTTGTAACGTCCGAGATAGCAGGGGTCGTGGTAGGTGACTTTGTAACCCAACTTTTTGCTAAACTTGATCCGCCCGCTGGCGATCAGTTGATCGAGCAGTTCGGCATAATGCAATATGTTGGGGCGGTTCCCATTCCACGCATATTCATTCTTAAGCGTGTTATAGGTATGCGGGTCGGTGGTGACGATGGTCTCGAATTTGCACTTTGCCAGCGCCTGACTATTCTTGTCTGCCAGCATCTCGAACAGACCTTCTTCGCCCACGCGGCGGACATCGTTGCCGGCGTTGCGTTCAGCGTCGAAGAGGATGCCGAAGTTCAAGCCAGTCTTTTGAAACACATCCGCAGTCTTGCGGGTAATATCTGTCAGGGTGGCGCTGTAGGAGGCATAATCGCCGACGAACCAGAGATATTCCACAGCCTCGCGGCGGGCGTCTTTCACAGCGGGCTGAACTCCCTGAGTCCATTTGGCGCGCATCCGCTCCGATTGTCCGAATGAATTGCCGTAGCGTCCGAGGTTGGCAAGGGCATCCTGAAGCATCTTGTCCATGCTGCCCTGATCGACGAGATGACGGCGCATGTCCACGAAAGTTGTCACATGGTCAATGAACGCTGGGCACACTTGGACGCAGGCGCGGCAGGTGGTGCAAGCCCAAAGTTCATCGGCGCTGATTACGTCCCCATGCAGGGCGTGACCGTTGTTCCAAATGTGAGCATCCAACTTGACCATCATGTTGCGCGGCGAAAGAATCTGTGAACTGGCATATGCCGGGCAGACGTCCTGACAACGCCCACAGCGAGTACAGGATTCAAAGTCAAGTAGTTGTTTCCAGGTGAACTGCTTCCATTCCTTGACGCCCGCCCCGTTTTCCATGTTGGCGGCGGGAAGTTTGCCTGCGGGCTCCAGCGAACGGAAATAAATGTTGGTCGGTACTGAAAGGATGTGGAAAAGTTTTGTGAACGGAATGCTGAGCAGTGCGCCGAAAGCTGTCAAAATGTGAAGCGACCAGATGACGAGATGAAGCGTCTGGTTGGTTGGGTCGCCAAGCGACAGGAAAAAAGCGGCAATGGCATTTCCAATCGGAGACCAGACCGCCCAAGGGGGCTGGGTCACGGCAAGCCGCAGACCTTCGGTCAGGTAGCCGCTGAGAACGATAAACGACAGCATGACCAACACATAAAGATCGTCGCCCGCCAATTTCTTCACGGGGAAGTTTTGCAGGCGGGCGGGGCGAGTTCCGTACCGACGCTGAATTGCCATCCCCAAGCCGAGCACAGCCAGCAAGCCAAGAATATCCAGCATCAACTCGAAGACGATGTAGAACCAGCCCGTCAGGATTTGGAATCCAAAAAACAGGTGGGTGACATCCCAGTCAACCGTCGCAAACGCTGTGCCGATTGCCAGCACCAACATGCCCCAGAAAATCGAAAAGTGCATGATGCCGGGGAATGTTTCATCCAGTGTGCGGCGCTGCGCGAAGACCTGAATCACCAACGACCAGATGCGCTGCCAGAAATTACCCGAGCGTTTTTCAGCACGCCCCTGACGCCAGCGCAAGACTCGACGAACCACCCCGGCGACGAAGATCGCCATCGTCAGGAACGCGGCAACGTACTGGGCGATTTCCGCCCAATGCGGGATGTTCCAGAAGGTGTCTCGAATAGGCATGACGCTTACTCCTACAATTTCGGCGGAGTACGGAAGTTCTACTTCCGCAATGCAAAAGCAGAGCTTTTGCACTCCACCGCTAAACTCCTACTTGGCTTGTTTAACCTTATCCGTCAACACAGGCAGCAAATCGAACATATCAACGGTAGTGCCATACTTGGCGATGTTGTAGATTGGCGCATTGGAGTCGGTATTGACCGCGATAATGACCTGACTGTCGCTCATGCCTTCGACATGCTCAGGCGCACCGCTGATGCCCAACGCCAGATAAATTTTCGGCTTGACCCGCTTGCCAGATTTTCCGACCAGCCGCGTGGTTGGCATCCAGCCCTGATCCACGACCGGACGCGAAGCGCTGACCGCGCATCCCAAAGCCTCAGCCAGTTCAGTCGCCAATTCGATATTGTCCTTGTTTTGGATGCCGCGCCCCACCGAAACCAAAACCGCCTCTTTGGAAATGTCCACGTCGGATGTATCAGGTTCGATATATTGCTTGATGGAAATCCGCAGATTGTCCAAAGCAGGAGCGGCGATTGTCTCCACCGCTGGAGGCTGGTTGCCCTCTTCGGCTTTGTACCCGCCCGGAACCATCGTGACCAGCGCCGTCGGGGCTGGCAGTTCGCCCTCTGCCATAATTTTTCCGCCGCAAATCTGGCTGACAAATTTGCCATCCGCAGTGAAATTACGGCAGGAACTCACGACTGGGAAACCGAGTTTCGCCGAGAGTCCGCTGGCAATATCCATGCCGATTGAACTGTGACCGAAAATTACAGCGCGCGGCGACCGTTCTTGAATCAAGCCAGCAAGCGCAAGTTGATAGGCGTCCGAAGTAAATTCGGCAAGCGAAGGATGGTCAACGTACAGCACGCCATCCGCCGCCAGTGAATTAGCCAATCCCTGAGTATTCTGCCCCAACAGCACAGCCATCACCTTGCCGCCCGTGCTCCCTGAAAGCTGACGCGCTCCCGCCAGCATGACATGGGAAATATCAGCAACCTGCTCGCGCAGGTGTTCGACGACAACAAAAATATCCTGACTCATGGTTGCCTCCTGCTCACAGTGTGCCCAATTCTTTGAGTATGCCGATGATCTTGTCGGCAACTTCTTCGGGGCTGCCTTCGATCATCGTTGCCCGCTCCGCAACCTCGGGCTGGAACATGCGGCTGACGGTGATTCCGCCGCTCAAGTCCAGGTCAGCCACCACCCGCTCCTCGATTTTCGCCGTCCCCATCACCTGACGAATCTTGCTGTAAGCCACGTAACGCGGAGGCTGTTCAGCGGCTTGGATGCCCAAGACTGCCGGTAAATTTACTTCCATTTCGGCGATCAACCCACCAGCATATTCCTTGCGAACCGTGACCTTGTCGCCGGCGACTGTCAGCCCCGACACATATCCAACATAGGGCATGCCCAGATATTCAGCCAAAAGCGGACCCACGGAACCATCCAGGTCATTATGCGCCTGCACGCCGGTCAGAATCAGGTCAGGCTGTAGTTCTTTGAGAAGATCGGCATACGCGCGCGCAAGGGCGTGATTATTGCTGGCGCTGAAATCTCCAGTCAGTTTGATGAGTTGATCCGCCCCTTTTGCTGCGGATGCGAAAAGGAAATCATCCGCCCCTTCGGCTTCGCTCATCGCGACAATCACCTGTCCGCCGCCGCGTTCTTTTAATAAGATGGCTTGCTCAACAGCATGGTCATCGAATTCGTTGATGATCAAGCGCAGCCAGGATGTGTCCAAGGCGGTACCACCGGAATCGATGGTAAGTTCTTCAACCAGGTCGGGAACAAATTTGACAGGAACTGCAATTTTCATTGGTCGCCTCCTATACTTCCATGGATTCGGCAATTAATTCGGCAATTTCCCTAACTTTCAATTGTCCAGCCCCCTCGATGGTTTTGGTAGCATCTTCAAATCGCGGCGGTTCATACGGGCAAGCCACCGCGAGGATATCTGCATGGACTGCCATTGCTTCCCGCACGCGCCACTCAGAGAGTCGCGTATGGGCTTTCTCCCACTGGAAACCGTCCAGCCACATTCCACCGCCGCCACCACCACAACACAGGCTGTTCATACGCTGGTGAGACAACTCCACCAACTCGATACCGGGGATTGCGGCAAGCAGCGCGCGCGGCTCGTCAAAAACGCCATTGACTCTGCCAAGGTAGCAGGGATCGTGATAAGCAACTTTTGCCTTGACTTCTTTTTTCATCAGCGGCTTGAGTTGCTCCAGCCGTTCAAACAAGAATTGTGTGTAATGCCGCACGGGATATTTAATTCCCAGCAACGGATATTCGTTCTTGATGGCGTTGAACGCGTGCGGATCGGTTGTGATGATCTCGTTGAATTTATATTTCTTGAAAAGCTGACCATTCTTCTGCGCCACCATCTCGAAAAGTCCGCGCTCACCCGCCAGCCGCTGTGAATCCCCGTCGCTGAATTCCTCGGTTCCAAGAATGCCGAATTTCACGCCAAGAGCATTCAGGATTTTTGCAAATGCCTTCGTGACAGGCTGCATCCGCGAATGATAGGATGCGTAATCCCCGACGAACCAAAGCACGTCCACGGGCTGCCTAGTCTTGGATAAGATATTTACTTCGGGGTGGATGCCGGCTGTCCAGTCGGCTCGTTTGCGCGGCGATTCCCCCAAAGGATTGCCGTAGCGCTGGGTGTTCTCCATCGCGGCTTGTAACTCTGCTGGAATATTGCCCGCCAGGAGCATTTCCTCTTTGGCACGGGTCATCAACGCGGCGGTGATGGGGATGTTCGACGGGCAAAATGCCGCACAGGCATTGCACGAGATACACATCCAAACGCTATCGGCTTTGATGACCTGGTCAAAAATCTCCGCCCGCAACGCGCCAATCATTTTCCCCGGCGGAAACTTCATGATGTAGCCGAACGGACACACCCCGCTGCAGGTTCCGCATTGAAGGCAAGTCCGAATTCTTTCGCCGTCTTTTAGTTCGTACAGACTGCTGAAGAACGTCTTGCTGAAGGATGGACTCAACGGTGATAACGTGATCTCCAAAGCACACCTCCGAAATTTTCAATTACTAGTGCGAGTATCTTCTATTTATTAAAACATCAACGTTACATGTTTGAGAAAACCCCTCTTTTTACTTACAAGATAATAATGAATGTAATTATGGATGATAATTTTATTATAGTGACATTATTCACAGTATAAAGTGACGAATATCTCCGGAGCACATGACAAATATCCTGTCGCAACCAGTCATCCGTGATCAGACAATAGACCTCTTGCAAAAGTCTTTTTGCTACAGGGGTCACAAAAAAAAGAGTCCCATTTACAAGTTTGAGGCAAAGGCTTAACGCGAAAAGCGCAAATTGGGCGAATTTTTGCAAAGCTTAATAAAAAAATTCGCGTCTTTCGCCTTTTCGCGTAACACCTGCACTGGCGTGCGGCGCAAGTGTTTGCGTTAAGGTTTTTTGAATTTAAGAAAGCCGTACCCTGTGGACTGCGGCTACTTATGCAAGAGGTCAAATAGTTAAACGCGGATGCTGTGGGATATTCCTGTACGTGTTAAAAAATATTGGATGGAGTATTTTGGGCGTCACCACAGTTAAATGTGGAAGCTTTTTCTCATAGCTGGAATCAGCCGTCGAAACAGAACCAGGTCTACGGTTGAGGATGATGCGTTGTTCTTTATCCAATAAAATGGCGCTGAGTGATTTCAACTCACTATTTGCTTCAAATGCCGATTCCAAGCCAGACCAACTTCTATGCTCGATGTAATGAACGATGGCTGGCTCATCAGCTTGGCGAGAATTTCAAATTCGGTGGAGGTTAGGGAAACGATTTTGTCGGGCAGGTGAACCTCGTAGTGGGCGCGCGCCATGTCCTGCCCAGGTCCCTTGCTCGAAGCCAAGAAAGGCATCGCCACTGTGAAAGTTGGCGAAGTGCTCGAAATCTGGTCGGGCGACGCGAACACTAAAAATGACATGCCGCGCTGGTGCGAGAAAGTCGGGCATGAATTTATGGGCGCCCTGCCTGGCGATGGCTACGAAAGGCTCTTCATCCGCCGCAAGAAATAGCAAGTCAAAATTAACCACAGATAAACGCGGATGAACACTGATTTTGAATATGGGTTTCTAATAAAGGCTCTTCAATCATTTTTATCTGTGTTCATCTGTGGTTAAAAATGGATTTTTAAATAGCCTTCAATGATTGGATTCAATCATGACCCAAACCATACAACCCCCTCAACCCAAAATCCTCATTCTGGCAACCCTGGCGGGCGGATATGCAGGCGCGGACTCGACGGGACAATCCCACGCGGATTATCCCGCCAACACCTACATCCTGCCTGTCATGTGTCCCGTCATGTTTCCGCCAGAGTTTTTTATCCGCGCCTTCGAGCATGGCATTGACGGCATCATCCTCATGTACAGCGGAACCGACAGCCCGTACAAAGTAGAAGCGGACGGCACAGCCAAACTGATTCAACGCGCGTACGGGTTGATGAAGGCACGCGGAATTGACATCCGCCGTTTCAGACTGGCAGCGATTTGCACCATTTGCGTCAAGCCCTTCCTCAAGGAAGTCAATCAGATGAATGACCTGCTGAAAGGCATTGGCTTTGTGAAACACGAATTTGCCACACACGCCGCATTGGCGCAAGGAGCGCAGGCATGAACAATCTTCAAGTGGACGCGCTCGTCATCGGCGGCGGGATCGCGGGAATGCAAGCCGCGCTTGACCTCGGCGATCAGGGATTTCAAGTTGCGCTCGTCGAACGCGAAGCCAGCATCGGCGGCAAGATGATTACCCTCAGCAAAGTCTTCCCCACGCTCGACTGCTGTTCCTGCATCACCACCCCAAAAATGTCGGCGGTGGCGCATCATCCAAATATCAAACTTTTCACCTATTGCGAAGTGCAAGCGCTCAAAGAAACTGGCGCAGGCTTCGATATTTCCGTTTTGCAAAAGCCGCGCTATGTGGATGCCAGCAAATGCACGGGCTGTCGTTTGTGTGAATACGACTGCCCGAAGTTTTGAAAGACGCGTTGCAATCCATCGAAATCAGCATCGGGGCAATCGTCGTCGCGACGGGCTTCGATCCATATCAGCCGCGTCAAGGTGAATATGGATTTGGCGAGTTGCAGGAAGTGGTCACGCTGCCGCAGTTGATTCGTCACCTGGGGTTGATGAAGGCGGGCGAGCCGTTGAAGTGGAATGGTCACGCGGTGCGCGATGTGGCGTTGATCCATTGCGTGGGCAGCCGCGAGATCGAAGGCGTGGACGAGCCGCACGAAGATGGGCAGGTCAATAATTATTGCTCGCGTGTGTGTTGCACTGCCACCCTGCACGCGGCGGAAGAACTGCGCCAGCGTTTTCCCACGTTGAACATTTACGACCTGTATCAAGACATCCGCACCTACGGGCGCGGACACGAGGAACATTATCGCGGCGCACTGGAAGGCGGCGTGCGCTTCGTGCGCTATCACGGCGAGGAACGTCCGCAAGTGATTTCCGCGCCAACGGGAGACACGCACCCCGTGCTGATTCACGTCAAAGACTCGCTGACCTACAACGAAGAACTCGAAATCCCTGTGGATTTGGTCGTGCTGGCGGTCGGCATGGAGCCGCGCCAAATTGACGCACTGGTGAAAATGCTCAAGGTCTCGCGCGGCAACGACAGTCGCGCGCACGCAGGCGCTTTTGAAGGAACAGAAGCGCGTTCAACAAGAAATTTGCAAGACGCTGCGCGACACGCCCAAAACGATTCCAGACATCGCGGCGGCAATCGGGTTGCCCGCTAACGAAGTGCTGTGGTATGTGGCGTCCTTCAAAAAATACGGCTTGATTGTCGAGAAGGGCATGTGCGCCGATTATCCGCTCTACATCAAAGCGGAGGAGATTAAGAAATGAACCGCGTTGACCCAACCTTCGTGAACGAACTCAAAGAATACGGCGCGGTGGGCATCGAGAAATGTTTCAACTGCGGCAACTGCACCGCCATTTGTCCGCTGGCGAGCGACGAGTACAACTTTCCGCGCGGGGTAATCCGCCGCGTGCAAATCGGCGACCGCGAAACGATGAAGACTCAACTCGACCCCTGGCTGTGCTACTACTGCGGCGACTGCTCCGCCACCTGTCCAAAGGGTGCCGAGCCTGGTGAGACGATGATGGCTGCCCGCCGCTGGCTGACCGCGCAATACGACTGGATGGGACTCTCGCGCAAGTTGTACACATCCACTGCCTGGGCAATCGGCGCGTTGATTGTCGGCGCGTTGATGGTGCTTGGGCTGGCTTGGCTGCTGCATGGGGATTTGGTCACGTCTCAGGTTCAACTCAACACCTTCGCGCCCGTCGAGATGATTCACGTCGCAGACCTGATTCTGGCTGGGGTTTTGGCTTTCTTCCTGCTCTCCAACTTGTTTCGGATGTTCATGTTCACCTTCCGCGAAGGAAAGCAATGGAAACTTCCGCCGTTCGCGGTCTTCGTCACCGAAGCCTGGCAGTTGGTCTATCACACCCTGACCCAGCAGAGATTTTCCAAATGCGAAGGCAGGCGGCGCTGGATTAGCCACATGATTTTGGTCTTCGGCTACGGCTCGATGTTCGTGCTGATCGTCGTCTTCCTGACCTGGTTCCAGACCGACAACTTGTACCCGCTCTATCATCCCCAGCGGCTGATCGGCTATCTGGCGGCGCTGGCAATCATCTACGGCGCAGGCGACGCGCTCGTGAGCCGAATCCAGAAGAAACATCAAATGCACCACTTCTCACACCTCAGCGACTGGCTCTTCCCGATTTTGCTCATCCTGCTCTCGGTCTCTGGTTTGATGATCAGCGCCTTCCGCTACATGGGATTGCCGCTGGCAACCTACTACACCTACGTCATCCATCTGGTCATTATGATGACGCTTTACATCTGCATCGGACCAATGGGCAAGTGGGCGCATCTGCTCTACCGTCCGTTCGCGGTCTATTTCCAAATCGTCAAGGAAAAAGCCGCGCAACAATCAGAAGTAACTGCTGGCGCAATGGCTTCGGCAGACTAAACAAAGTAGTAACGACTTTAGTCGTTTGGGTAAAAAAGCGACTGAAGTCGCCACTACGAAACTCTCAACCCTATTTTCAACAAGGAGATTCCCATGACTGAAAAAATGTCCATCGTATGCAATGGCGACACCCCGGCGAACATCATGCCGACGCTGATCTTCTCCACCTCTGGTCTTTCGCTTGACTACGAAGTGCATGTCTTCATCTGCCCCGCCGCCGCGCGCTGGATGTTGAAGTGCGAACTGGAAAAACTCGGCACGCCCAAGGGTATGCCCAATCCCGTCAAACTGTTCAACGACATCCTTGAACTGGGCGGCGAAATCGTCTTCTGCGAATTGGCGCTGGAGAACAAGGACATCAAGCCCGAAGACCTGCGTGATCCCCGCATCAAGATCAAGAAGGCTCCGCCGTATTTGATGGATGTCGAAGGCGCGGCACAGACCTACGTGTTCTAGCCGAAAAAAGACAGGTCACGATTTCACTCGTGACCTGTCTTTTTTATACTGAGTTGAGAGAAAGCCGTGTTGCGTGGTGCATGTTCCGTTTACTCCTTCGAAATATACAACACGCACGATATTCTCATTTTGCCTGTCTCATAATATCCGCATTTGATGGCTCATGAATGAAGCCCCAGAATACGTCGCGCGGGCGGTGGGGGGAGCTGATGCGCTTGCGAATCATATAAATTTTTCGTTGCAGCGTCAGACCTTCCACAGCCACATCTGCTACTTTTCCCTTTTCCACCGGGCAGGCTGTAGCCAAACTGGAGACAAATGAAACGCCGTAGCCTGCCGCCACCGTGTGAACAATCGCCTCGGCATTTCCCAACTCCAAAAAGACATTCAGGTCGTCTAAACTGATGTCGTGTTTTGCCAGTTCAGTTAACACCACCTTGCGCGTGCCAGAAGTCTCTTCGCGCATGATGATTTTTTCTTCGAGAAGTTCTTCGGGTGTGATTGTTTTGCGTGTTGCCCAGCGGTGATTGGCTGGCACGATCAGGGTAATCGTGTCCAGAAAAAATTCCTGCTCTTCCAGGCTTGCGTCGTTGATTTCAGTGCTGACCACGCCAAGATGAGCATCCCCGTCCAGCAATTTCAGGGTTGCATATTCAGGTCCGCAAGCTAAAATGCGTACCTTGATGCCCGGATAATACTCGCTGAAACGGGCTGCCATCTGCGGCAGGATGTATTTTCCAGCCGTGGTGCTACAGGCAATGCTCAACTCCCCAACGATTTCACTTTGCAGGGAGTTCATCATTTCTTTGAGGTCATTGGTGTCGTGCAATAATCGGCGCGCCCAGGGGATCATCAAGCGTCCTGCGTCGGTTAATTTCAAGCCAGTGCTGCTGCGGATGAATAACGTCACCCCCAACTCCTGCTCCAGCAATTTGATCTGGTGACTCACCGCCGGCTGGCTGAGATGGATCTGTTTGGCGGCTTCGGAGATATTCAGTTTTTCAGCCACACATAAAAACGTTTCGACCTTTTGGATATCAATCATTTTCTACTCCAGACCACATCTCTTCACGATGAAGAGATCAAGGGATGTCTCAATTTATGAAAAGCCGCTTGTGCAGGTCTGATGGAAAGAAGCATAAGTATCGTGATTAATATGGCGGATGTGAGACACCAGGCACAGGTGGCGCCGATGACAAACGGTTCGAGGAAGGTCAGGTAAATCGAGAAGAGCACGCCGAAGACTGCCATGCCAAACATGGATAGATTTGCTAAATCCACAATTTTTTTGCCTTTGGTGTAGCGGGCGGTCAGCCAGGCGACCATGATCGCCACATAGCCAGCCAGTCCCATCACGCCGATGGGGAGGATTCCAAACAGGCGGGCGTATTCACTTTGCTGGACGGTGTTGCAGTCGCCGACGGGTCCGCAGACGGCTGCCACTTGCGCGGTTTCAACGTAAGCCAGATAGCCCGCCACGCCAAAGCCGACGACACACAAAGCGGGGATGATCCAATCGCGGTTATTTTTGGCGACATTCGCTTTTGTTTTCTTTTTCTTTTGTTGAAATTGAAGGGTTGTCCACAAGACTGCGCCAATCATGCCTGCCAGCACAATCACCGCCAGGGTGTTGCCTGATTTGTCCTGATCAAATTTCTGCTGCCATGTCAGACTGGTGGATGTTTCTGGCAGGGCAGGACCAGCCGTCGGCGCGGTTTGTTGCGCGGGGTCTTCCACTGCCGCCATTGCTTCGCGCAAGCCGGGGATGTCGGGGAAATCCACGCCGCCTTGAGTCAAATAGGTTTCGATCATGCCTGGCAGTTGTTCGGGAATATCCGCCGAGCCCATTAAATATTTATCTCCGATGACGAGGAAAGGCACGCCGGCTTCTTTCAAGTTGAATTGGTCGAGGGAGGCGAGAAAGAGCGTTTGACCTTGTGTCTCGGTGACATTGACGCCGATGATTTGAAGTTGATCGCCGTATTTTTGAATCAAGGGCGGCAGGGTTTCGTTGATGACTTGCTCGCAGTGCGGGCAGGTCGGCGAGTAAAACAAGACAGCCCGCACCACTGGCAGATCTGTCTGCGCGTGGGCGCTGGTGAGTGGAGCGGCGAGCAAAACAAAAAGCAGGATGGCAATGGTAAAGATGTGTCGTTTCATTTGTAACTCCGTGTTTCGTACCAGCCTGCGCGGACGTCTGTCCGCAGGTCGAAATCTGGCACGTATCTTTTTTCAAGATAAATTACTACGAAAAGATTAGCGCAAATTCGTGAAGATTAGCGGA
Organism: Candidatus Brevifilum fermentans; assembly: GCA_945877125.1. GTDB lineage: Bacteria > Chloroflexota > Anaerolineae > Anaerolineales > Villigracilaceae > Villigracilis. The sequence continues at coordinate 27,053 of CAMCQT010000016.1, forward strand.
CTCTATTAAGATTTGCGTAAGTCCTATTATAACGAATACTCCCCAGACACATCCTGCGTCTGGGGAGTATTCGTCTCCACCACTTGGGGAGAGACGGGTCATTGCAGAAATGGAATCGCCCTGACGCTGGTGCAAAACGCAGAGGCTGACCCCATCGTCCAGCAGTTGGAGTAAACCAGGATCAGCAGCACAATCACTACGATCACCACGAATCCGCCGACATTGCGAAATAACTTGGAGATTGCCAACAGAATAATGGCGCCACCCAACGACACCAACAGGGCAGGGATGCTATAGTTGCTCTCGTTGATCGTGCTGACATTGAACAGCGGGCTGAGGAAGTATCCTCCTACGAACGCGCCCACGATTCCTACAACAATATCAGCAATCGTGCCCTGCCGACTATTTGTCTTCATAATGAGGCTGGCTAACCAACCGATGAACCCGCCTGCGATGATCCAGATAATAAAGTTAATCATTTTCTTCTCCTGTCAAATTAGCGCTTGCCCGCCGCTTCAAATTGTTCCAGAGCCATCAAAGCTTCGGAACCATAGATGGTCGAAGGTCCGCCGCCCATCATTACAGAGACGCCAATCGCCTCGACGATCTCAGGTCTGGTGGCGCCAGCCTGGAGGGCGTCATGCACGTGATAGGCAATACAGCCGTCGCAGCGGACTGTGATCGCAATCGCCAGCGCGATAAGTTCCTTGGTTTTTGCGCTCAATGCGCCGTCAATCATGGACTGCTTGTGGAGTTGTCCAAATCCAGCCATTGGTCCAGGAATTTCCTTCCCCAAAGCTCCCATCAGTCCGGTAAGTTGTTCGTAATAGGCGGGGTACTGTTTATCCATTTTGTAGCTCCTTTTTAATGATGATGTTTCTGTTAAATTTATGGTGCGGGATCGCACACGCGATGCCCGAACCTGATTTCATCATACAGCGAACACTCCCCAGCCGCATCCATCGGCTGGGGAGTGTTCGCCTCCGCCACTTGGGGGAGGCAGGATCAGGTAGCACTTCACGCTTTCGGCAAGAATACCCGTATGCCATCGCGCTCATCCATGACATACGCCGTGACAGAATAGCGAAGCACGATCATCGTGATCCACATATCGCCTACGGCTCCGCTCGCGTTGACAACTCCACAGACAGCCAATAAAGCTACCCATGCCGTTCCCTGCAATATCCACATACCCAAAATGGTCAGCACACTGATGAAAACAAATGGTGCAAGCGCGATGACGACATAGTTGTTTCGGCGATAGGCATACCCAGGAGACGTGGCATAGAACATCAGTCCTTTCCAGATAATTCCATATTTTGGTTTTGCTCCAAACATCTGCATTGCCAAACCGTGCGTCAACTCATGCAAAATGAATGTCAGCACAATCCCTGCGACAGCCAGACCCATTTCTCCCAGCCCTACTCTAAAGTTGCCTTCCGATGGCGCCTGCGTGTTTATTTCAGACACATCATAGGGCTTATAGTAATTGAATTCATCATACAGCGAACACTCCCCAACTGCATCCATCGGCTGGGGAGTGTTAATCTCCCCCAGTTGGGGGAGTCTTAAATGTAATTACTATATTTGCTTATATTCATTCTGCTGAAATAAACCAATACCAGTACATTGAGATTTCTGAAACCCATAACTTTCCTTTGCCCTCATCAGATAAGTACAAGTTACAGACAGATTAAATTAAATCCAAAGCAATCCTTGATGTTCATCTCTACAATAAATTCACCCCCAGCTAAAACCTGGGGGTGAATTTATTGTAGGGATGGCTCCTGGCCTAGGACTTGAACCTAGAACCTAGCGGACAGGGGGGTTAGTCCTATTGGACTATGATTTTGTGTTTGTGAATTTTGCTTTACTGTTTTTATAACACTCAATACAGATGGGTTTGTTTAGTGTTGATTCATTATCTTTTCCACATGAGTGACAGTATTTTTCTTGGTAAGTAGGGTTTTCGTATTTTTTCCAAATTTTGTAGCAGTCGGTGCAGTATGGTATTGATGGGTTTAGGGGAATTTCTTTTTTACAGCGAATACAAAAACCTTTTTCATTATTATTTATTTTATCTGTTGATTTGGTTTCAGATTCTATAATTTTTTCAATGGATAATCTTACTTCGTCGCTAATTCGGATTAGGCGGCGTGCTTCGTTATAAACATCATCGTACAACTGTTTATCTTCTGTTTTTGAAATATGTATTCCCATTTCTTGATTATTTATTTGGGAGAATTCATACAGGTTCATTGAAGTGACGATTGCTTCTTCTTCGTTTAGATAACATTTAGCGTGCAAATTTTCGCAAAAAGAGGTTCGGACGGATTTTAGAGATTTTAGCCAGTTGATCTCATCGGGTTGTAGTTCGTTTTTTCCGTATACAACACGAATGTCAATTTTCATCCTATCTTTGTCATCTAATGATTGGCGTATTTTTTCGCTTATTTTTAGATATGGAGATATTAGAATTATTGTGTCTTTTGCATTATTTAGTAATTGTTGTAGATGATAAGAAACTCCTGTTGTATCTAGAAATTTAGTCACTATTTTGCTCCCGTATCATGATGATTTTTGTTTTATTTTTTTTGAATTCTTTAGTTGTTTTATGTGTTCTATAAGTTCGTATTTTTGAAGTATTGGCAAATCTTCGAATAGTTCTATTAGTTCTTTTTCAATTCCCGATAATGTTTTGATTGCGTTGTCGGGATAAAAATCTGTAATTGATTTGTCGTAATGGTCTGCGATTGTTACAAGTATAGAAGCATTGATTGCTGTTTTTCCTCTTTCCATATCCGAGATTGCTACTCTGGATTTTTTTAGTTTTTTAGCCAAATCTTCTTGGCTTTCATTTGCGTTTATGCGTGCATCTAGAATTTGTTTTCTGATATGTTTGTTGATTGTGTTATCGTCTTGATTTTTCGGCATTTTTTTCACTTTTCAATCTTGTTAGCTTTAGAATTTTAGCATGTTTTACTCTTGACAATACGTTGGTTATACATACAATAGTAAGAAATTCCGACGTAAGAAAAACCGACACAAAAGGACTTTCAATGTTTACGTTACAAGATGCTATTCAGGCTTTAATTGATTTGGGAGTTTTTCCCGTGATCGCAGTAATTGGAACTTCTTTTATTGCGTATAAACTTTTTAGCCTTTTCGCCCGTGGCGATAATGGCGGTGACTCTTGGGGTAACGATTCCGTTGGTGGTATTTGGGATGCTAACGCTAAAAAATATTATTACGGTGAGAGAGAAGATTTAGATAGTATGTATGGCAATGATAGCTGGAATCGTTAGTCAAAAGCTAAAAAAGGAATTTGACACATGGCTTTTGAAATTTTGCAAGTTCAATCTAAATTGTGTGAACGTCAGCATATGCTTTTTTATGATGTTCAATTTTCACAACATGAATATTTTACTTATGGCGTTGATGGTCATCGTCTCGGTCGCAAGTATACAAAGGTTCTTATTGTTGCTCGTCTTGATTGGGTTTGTTTGGGAGAGTTGTAAATGATTGAAATTTTTACTTTTCGTGAGGTTGTGATTTTAGTCGGTGCAATGTCTGCGTTTTTGGTTTGGGCTTTATCTCGGTGATCTGCGGAAAATTCTCCGCTTAACTGCTCCCGTTGTGCCTGGAACGGGTATGCAAAATCTAACAGGTTTGGAGTTTTATCATGATAAAGATTTCTGGCGCGTATCGAATCCAAAGCGTTTACATGGCTGAAAAAGCGGCCTACTTGACAATCAAGGATAAGGCTGACGGTTCGATTTGTAAGGTTGCTTTTGAATTGCCTCTCGTGAAAGCAATCGTTGATGATGCCCTTGTCCAGCTTGACGGTGTGCTTCTCTCCCGTGTGTACAGTAATAATGTTGGCTTGACTTTCGCGGGTGATGTGAAGTCACTCGAAAAGTAGATCATCTTTACGGGTAGGCGAGCCCTTCGCACGGTCGATAAATTCCGCCCTCGGTTGGTAATTTCAACAAGTTTTATAAAAGGAGAAACCACAAATGACTATTGCTGATGCTGTCGCGACACTCACCTCTCTCGGTGTTTTGCCCGTGATTACCGTTGTAGCTACTGCCGGCGTTGCCGCGTATCTCTACAACCGCTTCAAACGCTAATTCTTGCGTGTCGTGTTTTTCCTGAAACCCCATCCTGCACTATCGGGGATGGGGTATTTTTTTGAGGTGATTGTATGCTAATAGCGGCCATTGAGATATTGAAACAGTTGAATATATGGAACGCCGTTCAAGCCACTATTGTTATTTTGGGTGCTTGGTGGCTTTACCAAAATTTTACGGATAGGATGTGACATGTGGATTATACGCAGTTTATTTTTCCGGCTTATTTCGTTACTCTCATGTTTGCGGGTGCGTTTCAACATAAATTTTCTCGTGTCGTCGTTCCGGCTGCGCTTGGTCTCGTTGCGGTATACCCGTCTGCTATTATGGGCGGTTTTATTATGCTTTTTTTTATCCCCGCTCTTCTTATCTCCGGTTTCGGCTCTGAATAAATTACAAGTAACTGTGACTTCAACTTTTCAGGCTTTATTTCCGACTGCAACGGCGCAACCTACAAAAGACCTTACGTGTACCGGTGAACAACCTGTAGGTTGGGGTACCGTTACGCCCGATGGATATTGGGCTAATCAGTGTGTCGCTTGTCTTACTCCAATTGGAGCAACTGGTACACCTTTACCAGTGTCTACTTTTATGATTCCGCTTACACAAACTCAGGTTGCTTTTGATAATCTTACTGCAACCGTTACCCCTTCTCCTACTGTAACTTATACTCCTGCGCCTTTTGTATCTCCTACTGCCTCGCCTATTCCTGAGGGCGGTATGGGTTGTATTCAAGATGCTAATTCTATTTGTACCAGTTTGGATGGTGGTAAACATCTGCATTGGGAATGGGATTTATATAATAATGATTATCATCCTGCCGTCATTCTTCGCTATGCATTACCTTCTTATTCTTGGGTAGGTCGTACTGGTCGTCTCATTGTCAATGGTCAGGTTTCTATTTTAGATGATTCTAATATTCTCAATAATTATGAGAAGAAATATCGATATTTATCGAACGGTATTTCTGAACAGTGGGATATTACTGTTAGCGGGGATACGTACGATCTTTTTATTGATACCCCAGCAACTTTTCTTGGTACTTATTATTTGACGGTTGCATTACAGTTTTATAACGAATATGCGGATTATGCGAGTGCAAAGGGGTTCGCTGATCTTTACGCTCCTTATGTTTCTGTTCCTTTGCCTTCTCCTAGTCCTACTCCAACATTAACGCCATCCGGCGCTTATTGTGCATCTGTCGTTCCAGCATCTGATTTATCAGATAACGGATTTTTATTGCCTGTGCCTGGTCTCGGTGCTCTTACGTGTCCTATTGATTTTCCTAGTGGGGTTATACCTCTCTATGGTCTTGCGGAACGTTGGGGTATTGGTGATTTACAAATATCTCCTGTAAAAATTTGTGTACAAGAGATCACTTTTGGGCATCTTTTATATTACGGTCTTGATTTTGACCTTGATTATATTTCTTACATCATAGCGGCTGCCGCAATTTTGCGGATGATTTTGAGGTCATAAATGTCTCTTATTATTTATATGAACCCTGATTTAGTCTCTGCGCTTGGTATCTGGCTGTTGGTGGTACTGGTCAAGAGCCTGATCGAATTTATCCCATGACCTTTACAAATCATCAGGTTGCTTTTGCAACTGTTCACGGTTACCGCATGGTTTGGATACCTGGTGCATTTGGTAATGGTAAGACCATGCTTGCAATGGGCATGTACGCACAATATTTCTTGCCTCGTGGTTACAAACTGGTATCCAACACGCAAAGCATCTGGACAGAGCAGGACGTAAATTCTTTGTCGCTTGATGAAAATGGACATCTAAAAGTTTTTATTTTGATTGATGAAGGCGGCCAGTATTTTGAAGATGGTGACGACATCCGCGATTTATTGCGTAACCCTCGCAAAATGGATTATGTCCTTTGCTTTCCTTCGTTTCATCCTCCGCATCGTAGCGCACAGATTTTTCAAATACAACCAACTTGGAGTTATCGCAGTGCAGGCATTCCTTACATCCATTTTGATTGGTATGTAAAAGTTGGTCAATATAAGGCAAAAGGCGCGTTTGGTTGGTGGTGGTTTCAGGAAATGTACGGTACTTATAGCAGTCAAAACCCTGGTCAATCACCTGGCACAATTCGTAAATGGTTATCAACTCAAAATAAATTATTCCGTGAGAGGTTTGGCTATGACGATGACGACGATGTTTTGGACGGTACAGAAAGAGCGGTTTTACCTTTGGCGGGCGGCTTTGGTAACCCGCTTGTCGAAAATAAAATCGAAGTATCGGCGCAGTCCGCGTATTCAATCGCAGAACGTGCATTACGGGCTAACCGAGACCTTGAAGATAATTTATCACTTGCGGAAGAGGCTGCCGATGAGTACCAGACCTTACTTGCTCGAAATCCAAAGCGGGGGCAACGGCGCTGATTTGGTTGGTGTATTCGCTGCTGTTGGTTTGCTTTTGTATTTGGGACTTATGTTATTTATGCTTTTGCCCATGCTGGGCCGCATTCCATTTCTAAATACTGCGAGATCTGCTGTCTCAACTCCGTCACTTGTGGCACCAGGTGGCGGTCAATCGTTTGCACCTGGTTACATTGGCATTGTTGCAGAAGGACAAATACCGATGACGCCCTCCATGCTTGGGCTTTCTGTGCCTGGTCAATCTGTCCAACCGACATATACGCCACAACCAACATATACGCCACAACCAACTTTTACGGCGTTTCCTACTCAGCAGAATCCTCTTTCAAATTATCGGTTTAGTTTTTACGACCCGATGATCGGCAAGGATAAACCTGATATTGCATTAATCAATTGTGAGGCTTGGAATTTTACAACTCAATACTGTGACAGTAAATTGCGTAATGGCGAACCATGGGAAGATAATTATTTGCTTGCCGCGGCTTGTCCTTATGATTTGTATTTAGCATCTGCACAGTTTGAAGTTGTCTCGCCTGATTGGCTTAAGAATTTATTTCCTTATGGTGTGACTTGCAAGGATACAGGCGAGGCGGTCACGGGTTTGTTTATTGATTTTCTTATTCCTTGGGCATCTATGCCGATGTCTTACGATACTACGCCGTGGGGCACTCCAATAACTATGATGAGGGTCAAATGAGTTTAGTTTTAGCTTTTCTTTTACTTTTGTATTTTCTCTTTCTCATGTCGGGAAAGCTGATAGATAAATTTATGTGGAGGTCCAATGGATATTGAAAATAAAATTACTCCGGCTTGGTTTGGTGCAGATAAAACAACTGCTTTGTACACTCAATTTCAAGTTATGCGTTTGAGGCAAGGTATCAATTATCCGATTGCTACCTTTTGGACTGATACCGATTTGACTAGAATCAATCCTAAGTTAGTGTATTTTTTTAGTCCTGCCTTGCGTCGTTTCAATAAGTGGCAAGTTGAAGGTAGTTTTGTGCTTTGGCTTGATTTTGATGATTGCGAGGTGTTACCTAAGTTTCACCTTATGCCGTCGTTGATTATTTCGTCTGGTCACGGTTTCCATGTTTATTGGCGGTTATCTGAATTTTTGTTGATAGATACTCTTGCACTTTATCTTGAGCGATTGGTGCAACTTTATAAATCTGATCCTATGGCGCGTGACGTTACTCGTTTTATGCGTTGGGTCGGTTCGTGGAATACAAAATATGAGCCGCCTATTTTGACCCAAGTTATTTATCAAAGTGAAAAGGTGTACACCAGTGGTCAAGTTATGGCGTTTTCAAACTCAAAATAAAGACATAACTACTTTGTGGTATTTCTGGCAGAAAGCATCTCCATATAAGCTAAAAGGTCATTATGGTTTTGATTTGGTTGCAGATGATATGTTGTGCGAGGTTTACACATTGGGCGCAAAAGATTTTTTGTTCTCTGGTCGCCTTTGTGATGTGCCTGACAAATATCGTTCCTATCAAACAGAAGTTAGAGTATTTTTGTCAGTTCGTTTGCGTCCCATCACCCCCCCCTGCCTAGCGCCTTAGCCCGTTCCGCCCGTTTTTTGATTTGAGGCAAGGCACGGAGCGGAGCGAGTACCGCAGCCGAAAAAAAAACGGGTGCTCTTGCGGGCGTCCCGCGTCCCCTGGGGGGGCTTCAATAGCAAATAAGAGAAATAAAAGGGCTTGTCTTTCTCCAACAAATGTTCAACTTGTTGGAGAACATATAAAACGAGGTTCATTGTGTCACTTATCAATAAACAAACTGGTGAGATTATCGAGTTAGACAAAAAGCAAATGCGTCTCGGACGTATGAAACGCCGTGTTTGGGCATGGGCTAACTTTTTGCAAAAAGAAGTATCTGGATGCAGTTTATTTATGATTACGCTTACTTATGCCGGTGTTGATGATTGGTCACCATTGCATATTAGTCAATTCAGAATGGCACTTCGTAAGATGTATAAAAAAAAGTTGCTTGGTTATGCTTGGGTGGCTGAATTGCAGGAACGTGGCGCGGTACATTATCACGTTATGGTTTATCTGAAAGGTGTAAAGTCTTTGCCTCATTTTGATGATATTGGATTGTGGCCGCATGGTATGACGCGAGTAGATCGCGCTCGTACTCCGTTTTATATTATTACTTATGCGGGAAAAGCAAATCAAAAAACAGGTAAATTCCCGAAAGGATTACGTATGTTTGCTGTCTGGCTCTCTCCTTCTGCGGTTGCAGAGCATATTTTGTATCAGTTCAAACTTACTGCGAAGCCAGGCTGGGTGAAAGATATTATTTTGCAATTTGATACCTTGTATGCTGATCGTGTACGTCCTCGGCGTGTGCTTGGTGGTGGGTGGGATATTGCTGAAATGACGTTTACTTCTCCGTTTATATTTTCGCTTCGTCAGACACTTAACAGGAAATTATGAAAATTATTGCCTGTTCTTTTTGCGGTGAAGTTCTCGACGGTTTTGTTTATGGTATTCATGCCAGCGGTATTTATTGCCTGGATCATGCTCCCTTGGGTACTCGATTTTTTGGTAACACTACATCTGAACGTGTTAAGAGGATTTTAGTAGATGATTGTATTGCGTGGTCGCCTCAACGGTATACAACGAAATCGCATCAAAGGTTTACTGAATATGCTTTACACCTCGAAGGAATTAGCGTCTGAGATTGGGATAAATGTCAATCAGATTTATGCTGTTTATGTTCCTTTGGGTTGTCCTGTCCAGCGTGACGATAGAAAGCATATTTTTATAAATGGTAAATCTTTTGCAGAGTGGTACACCAAAGTTTATATAAAAATTCGTCTTGCAGAAGATGAAACTTTTTGCAAGACGTGTAAGCAGGGTGTCAAGATTTATCAGCCAAAGCAAAAGACAAAAGGCGGGCTTTCTTATGTCCTGAGTGTGTGCCCTGTTTGCGGTCGTGGTCTTACAAAAATAATTGATTTCAAGAGGTAATTTGTGAAAAAAGATTTTCGTACTGTTTTTTTTCAGTTATTTGACATTATGCTTATCCTTGTTTTTTCGGTTTATTTATCCGGTGAGGTTAGGAATGATAAATAAGCAAAATTGGAAGATGACAAGAAAATATCTTGACTATCGTCTGCAAGTAGATCAGGTTTCGCCTGACTCTATGGAAAAGGAAAAAACACATTTGCGGTATCTTTTGGAATGGGCTCAAGAAACGTCTTTTTCTGAGGTTGTGACACATAGACCAACTTTTCCCGAATTTTTGCTTGTACATCGTCTGGATGGGTATCAAGGGCATTTGTCAGCCGTTTATATAAAAAAAATCCTCTCCACGGTTCGTATGTTCTTTATTTGGCTATCAGATAATGGATACAAGAACATAAAGCAAGCCTGGGTAAAAACTATCAAGGTCAAGCGTCTTTCTGACGTTCCAAAAAATAAAGAGATTGTTACGCTTGAAGAAATTTTGGCGATTTCCAGAGCTGAGACTTTGACAAGAGAAGAACGCCGCGCGCGGGCTTCGTTGGTTTTCCTTTATTTATCAGGTATGCGTATTGGCGCTTTTGTCTCTCTGCCGGTTCGGTGTGTCGATATTTCAAACAGGCTTGTAGACCAGTTTCCTAGCTTGGGCGTTCGCACTAAAAACGGCAAACATGCAACAACTTATTTATTAGATATTCCCGAATTGTTGCATGTTGTTCAGTCTTGGCATGATGAGGTTGTTACTACTCCCCCATTTTGTTCTTATTGGTTTTCTTTTCTATCTTCTGAATTACTTGATTTTCATCCTGTCGGTAAATTTAGATCTAATTTGGCGCGGCGAAGTTTCAAGGCGTGGCTTGATCGGGTGGGATTGCTTTATCACTCTCCCCATAAATTCAGGCATGGACACATCCATTATGGTTTGATGCGTTCTAAAAATGTCGCTGATTTCAAAGCCGTATCTATGAACGTCATGCACAGCACGATTGAGATCACAGATCAGTTTTATTCAGTCCTGCACGATGATGAGGTAAAAAATAGAATTGGTTTATTAGGTAAAAATCAGCCTGGTGCACGATCACAGGATGAAGAAATAATAGATAAGCTTCGTCGGTTTTTGGATTTGGAAAGGCAGGGGAAAGATAAGTAAAAAAATCCGGTCCTTGGTTTTTTGTAGAACAAAATTTCTGTAAAAAAATGCGGTCCTTGGTTTTTTTTGTAGTATTTGCAAAAAAAAACACCTTTAGCCAAATAGCTGAGGGTGTTTTTTTGTCTAAAAGGCTCCTGGCCTAGGACTTGAACCTAGAACCTAGCGGTTAACAGCCGCTCGCTCTGCCAATTGAGCTAGCCAGGAAAGCGACCGACATTATAAGGATAACATCGGGTAATGTCAAGGTAAAAATAAAAACTGCTATAAAGTAGAGGCGGCTTGCCAATGATAGCTCAGTTTACCTGACCATCAACACAAATCACATCTACTTTGCGTAAAGTAATTAATAATGGAGCGAGCTTAAGTGATCCAATTTATCAGTGCTGTGTGTGGCACTAATACGGCGAATGGTTCCCGTCAGACCGCGCACGACAAGGCTTTCAGTTGTGATGTGATCGCCATAATAATGCACGCCCCTAAGCAACTCGCCATCTGTAATGCCTGTGGTTGCGAAGAATACATCCTCCGATGAAACTAGGTCGTTCATCGTCAACACTTTATCAAAGTCATAGCCTGCCTCACGTCCCCGGCGTAATTCATCTTCATCACGCGCAAAGAGCTTGCCTTGAATTTCACCACCCATGGCACGCAAAGCACAGGCGGTAAGCACGCCTTCTGGTGTACCGCCAATGCCGAGTAAAACGTCCACACCCGCGTCAGGCCAGGTAGTCATCAACGCGGCGGCTACATCACCGTCTGGTATTTGGCGGATGCGCGCGCCAGCCTTGCGAATTTCGGCGATCATATCATCGTGGCGTGGACGGTCCAGGATGATGGTGGTTAGGTCTTCAATATGCTTTCCTTTAGCTTTGGCAATCGCCTTGAGATTTTCAGTAATGGATTTCTCAATATTGATCACCCCCTTTGCTTCCGGTCCAACCGCCATTTTGTTCATGTAAAGAAATGGACCAGGGTCAAACATGGTGCCACGCGGCGCGAGTGCCACCATTGCAAGCGAGTTTGAGCGTCCAAATGCCAAGGGGCGAGTCCCATCAACGGGGTCCACAGCAACATCCACATCAGGGGATAAACCGTTGCCCACCTTCTCACCATTGAACAACATCGGCGCCTTATCCTTTTCCCCTTCGCCAATAACAATAACTCCATTCATATCCACTGTACTGAGGACGAGCCGCATCGCATTCACTGCGGCTTGATCAGCCCCTTCTTTATCTCCGCGCCCCATAAAGCGACCTGCCAACATGGCCGCCGCTTCAGTAACCCGTGCGAGTTCAAGTGCGAGATTACGAGTAGGTGTAGCACCAAGAACATCCATTTCGCCTCCAGAGTTAAAGTTTATATGATGAACCAAATGAGAAAGTAATAACCGATCACTGCACCCCATAGCCACGAGTCGATGCGGTCAAAGAAACCGCCGTGACCTGGGATCATGTCGCTTGAATCTTTAATCCCCGATTGTCGTTTGATCATGCTTTCGCCGAGATCACCAAGAGGTGGGAACGCGCCGAGAACAAATCCGAGAATAGCACCTTGCCAGAGGGTAATATCACCAGTAAGGTTGCCGTAGGTACTAAAAACGTAGACAAAGAATACCCCTGCCAACATGCCCGTAAATATACTGGCAACATATCCTTCCCAACTTTTCTTTGGGCTAAGACGTGGCGCCATTTTATGCTTGCCATAGGATCTGCCAATTGAGTATGCGCCAGAATCTCCAAGCCAGACGCAGAACATGACCAGCATAAACCACCAGCCACCCTCTGGAAGGTTGCGTAAATCAAATAGGTAGGAACCAATCCAACCAATATATGTGAGTCCGCCAACGGTAATGCCAAAATCAAGCGCGGACTGGTCACGTCCGCGCTCGTAACTAATAAGATGATAAGCCATTGCGGCAAGGATACTTAATGCAAAAGCAGGTTGTGCATAGGCAGGGAAGAACATACGTGTGATGGTAATCAGGGCAACGCCACCCATGGTAATGTGAAGTTGCGGCTCAAATTTTGCGGCGCGAAAAAGATTAACATATTCCCATGCAGCCCCAATCACAAATGTGCCCATTAGAAAATAATAAAAGATGCCGCCAAATAAAATGGCGGGCAATCCTATTACAGCAAGCGCTAATGTAGTAACGAGTCTTTTACGCATTAGATTCCTGGAGTTCCCCCGAAGCTATCTTTCCGTAGCGTCTGTCACGATGAGCAAAAGACTCCAACGCGCGACGATATTCATCTTTGTCAAAGTCTGGCCAGAAAGTCGGTGTGATGTACCATTCTGAATATGCAGCCTGCCAGATTAAGAAATTGCTTACACGCAATTCGCCTGAAGTACGAATGATGAGATCTGGGTCTGGAACGCCGGCAGTATAAAGATAGCGGCTGACCAGTTCATCGGTCACTTTTTCAGGAGATACTCCATCTTTCATCATGCGCTGAATGGCTTGAACAATTTCGTCCCGCCCACCATAGTTGAAGGCTATATTCAAGATCAGACGATCGTTATTTTTTGTCACATCAATGGCATCCAGGACTTTTTCTTGCAACGATGGTGCAAGACGTTCCAACCGTCCAATATGACGTAACTGCACACCCTCCTTGTGCAGTTCATTCAGTTCGCGGTCAATGACATCTTCGAGAATATACATCAGTCCTTTTACTTCTTCGGGTGGACGTCCCCAATTTTCGGTGGAAAATGCATAGATGGTGAGATATTTAACCCCAAGTTCAACACTTGCACGGATAATTCGGCGCAGGTTTTCAGTCCCTGCCTTGTGACCTGCCAAACGAGGCAAACCGCGTTGAAGCGCCCAACGACCATTGCCATCCATAATAATGGCAACATGTTGGGGAATTTTTTCGTGAGGAACAGTGGAAGGGGTTTCAGCCATAAATGATTAACTCTTTATGATGCATCTGGCGCATCTTAGTAACTATATTTCCATAATCTCTTTTTCTTTTACCTGACCATGCCTGGCAATATCTTCAATAAATTTATCGGTTACTTTCTGCAGGTCTTCTTCACCGCGCATGCGGTCATCTTCCGTGATCAACTTCTCTTTTTCATAATCACGTATGTCGTTATGCAGATCACGCCGAATATTCCGCACAGCAACGCGGGCTTCTTCAAGGCGATGATGCATTTGCTTCACCAAGTCACGACGGCGCTCTTCATCCAACGGAGGCAGGTTCAGGTGAATGACCTTTCCGTCGCTATTGGGGTTTAGTCCAATATTTGAAGCTCGAATTGCTCTTTCAATATCCTTAATAGAGGCAACGTCAAATGGCTTGATCAACAATGATCGCGGCTCTGGAACGCTGATCGTGGCAAGTTGCATAAGATGAGTTGGGGTGCCATAATACTCTACGGGGAGCCTTTCCACTAATGCAGGGCTGGCGCGTCCTGTGCGAATGCCAGCAAGATCATCTGAAAGGGATTGAATCGCTCCGTGCATACGTGCTTCAGCATCCTTCAACAAACCTTTGATTTCGTCAGTACTCACTATCTTCCTCCTAAAAAATGATTACTATGCAAGGATACCTTAAAACAAGAATTTGTGCTATGGGAGCATGAATAAATGAGAGGAAATGCAAAAATATGAGAGACTCTCAGGTAAAAGATCAATAAAAATTTCCTCTTTCCAGTCTGCAAAAGATAAGGAAAGAGGAAAAATAAAAGGCTGCCACTGGGTATTTCTAAGAACTACGCACTCACTAACGTACCTACTGTTTCGCCATGCAATGCGCCGAGCAAAGCACTTGGATCCCAAAGATTAAGCACAAGAATGGGAAGATTATTTTCCATACACAGGGTAATGGCTGTGCTGTCCATTACTTCAAGACGGCGATTAAGGACTTCAATATAACTTAACTGAGCAAATTTCTTTGCATCTGGATTTTTCTTTGGATCTGAGTCGTAAACGCCATCCACTTTGGTGGCTTTAATAACAACTTGAGCATCAATTTCCGTAGCCCGCAAAGCGGCTGCCGTATCAGTGGAAAAGAAAGGATTTCCCGTTCCTGCACCAAAGATGACCACGCGTCCTTTTTCAAGGTGACGTATCGCACGGCGGCGAATATAAGGCTCTGCAATGGCACGCATTTCAATTGCAGACATTACCCGCGTAAATACACCCTGTCTCTCCAAGGCATCCATCAAAGCCATAGCATTCATCACCGTAGCGAGCATCCCCATGTAATCAGCCGTGGAGCGGTCCATGCCGCGTTCAAGCCCCTGCTTACCGCGCCATAGGTTCCCCGCACCGATCACAACCGCCACATCCACACCCATTTCGCGAACATCTTTTATGCGGCTGGCAATAGATTCGGCCTCATCTACATCAATACCAAATCCAGATCTGCCACCAAGCGCTTCCCCACTTAATTTAAGAAGAATACGTTTATATTTTAGATCAGCCATTTTTGCCTCCAATTGGTTTTAAGCAAGTCTTTGTACCCATTATAAAAAAAGCCAACCCGAAGGCTGGCTTTAAAAAACAAGTTATTCTTTCGTGCTTTCACCCAGTTCCCATCGGTGGAAACGGCGGACAATCACACTTTCGCCAATGGCAGCAATATTTTGAAGGATGAGTTTTTCAACCGTGAGAGATTCGTCACGGATATAGTTTTGGCGCATCAAACAGACCTCGTCTTTATATTTCTCAACGCGTCCTTCTACGATTTTCGCCATCACGTTTTCGGGCTTGCCTTCTTCAATAGCGCGCGCACGGGCGATGCCAGCCTCGTGTTCGAGTTCGGCAGTAGGAATTTCATCTGCTTTGACGTATTTTGGGGAACTGGCTGCAATCTGCAAAGCGATCTCATGAGCCAAGTTGCGGAACTGCTCGGCACGAGCCACGAAATCGGTTTCACAATTGACTTCCACCATTACGCCTACGCGCCCACCACCGTGGGAATACATTTCCACGATGCCGTTTGAAGCCTGGCGATCAGAACGCTTGGCGGCCGTAGCCATGCCTTTTTCGCGCAACCAATCAACAGCTTTATGGTAATCTCCGTTCGCTTCTTGCAAGGCTTTACGGCAATCCAGCATTGGGGCACTGGTGGCAGCGCGCAATTCCTTGATCATCTGTGTTGTTATTTCCATTTCACTATCCTTTATACGTATTGACTATTCAGCAGCGGCCGCAGAATTATCTTCTGCTTTTGTAACAGGTGCGTCACCCACCACAGGAGCATCATCCACCATACGGCTAACATTCAATTTCGCCAGTGTGGATTCGCCAAGCAGGATGTCTTCGCTGCTTTCTTCCACTTCGGTCTCAACAACAGCTTTGCGGGGTCCACGACCCTTGGGCTTGCCGCCATCAGACTTAGCATCTTCAGGCTGTTCAGGTTCTTCTTCCTTGCGCATTGCCTTGCCTTCCAAAACAGCATCCGCAACCTTGGCAACCAGCAACTTAATCGCGCGAATGGCGTCATCATTGGAAGGAATGACATAATCCACATTTTGGGGGTTGCAATTAGTATCAACCATGGCGACAATGGGAATCTTAAGTAAATTCGCTTCACGGACTGCCGCATCTTCACGACCCACGTCGACGATGAAAAGCAAGTCAGGACGGCGCTTCATGATTCGAGCGCCAGATAAACGGGTCTTCAAGCGAGTAATTTCGCGTTCGATCAGTAGACCTTCTTTTTTGGTCAGCCGATTGATTTCATCAGAATCACGCACCTTCTCAAGACGTTCGAGTTCTTGAATACGCTTGAACATGGTATCCCAGTTCGTGAGCATACCACCCATCCAGCGTTCGGTAACAAAAGGCATGCCGCAACGAGCAGCTTCTTCAGCCACAGTCTCTTGTGCCTGACGTTTGGTGCCAACAAACAAAATATTTCCGCCATTTACAACGGTATCGCGAATGACGTTATATCCCTGATTCAACAACTTAACAGTCTGTTGCAGGTCAATAATATGAATACCGTTACGCTCGGTGAAGATGTACGGTTTCATGCGGGGATCCCACTTGTTCGTGCGATGTCCAAAATGGACACCGCTCTCAAGCAGAGCTTTCATAGAAATAACTGCCATTTATTACTCCTTAACTTGTGCTGTTCTCCAATGCGCAATACAAAAACTGGCACAGAACAGATTGAGTTTAGCGGGGATAAACCCGCTCAGGGACGCTTATTGCCCGTCCCGGGCAAGATGTGCCTTTTTCAAGGCGGCAGGATTATATCACAGGAAACCACATAAAAATGCTATACTAGGTCAAAAAAATTAGGCAGACAAACATGAAACCGATCACCAAGCAACTCCTTTTTCTCTTCCTGCTAAACCTCACACTCGCTTTTCTGGTCAAGGGAATAACGAACTACGTTAAAATAAAAGATGACAAAATGGCATTGGATCATGCCGTCTGGATATTTACCGATGAAATCGGAAACGATTCATGGAAACCGATGAAGTTGACCTATGACTACTGGACAGAATCTCAGGGGCAGAGTTTGCTCTACACAGACTTGCTTCTCACAACAAGGGTCAAATTCCTGTACCCACCCACCGCACTGTTAATCTCACAATTTATAGAAACGAATAATATCGACCTGCTGGCATTTACAACCGCCACAACTTTTATTTTTATATTTCTAATGATTGCAGGCGTGATTGGAATAGTCCTGTATTCCTACAACGAATATAAAGCGCCGCCGCTTTCCAATACAGAGAAAATCATTGTCGGCATTTTGCTTGCATTCCTGCTTTTTACGTTTTACCCTGTCGTAAAAGCAGGCACACTCGGACAAATGCAGGTATGGCTAAATGCATTTTTTGCAGTCGCCATCCTTTGTTACATTACTGGCTACGAAGCGCTTGCCGGGATTCTGCTTGGACTGATGGCGTCTGTCAAACCTCACTACGCGCTATTCATCGTCTGGGGTTTATTTCGCGGCAACAAACGACTCGTGGTCGCCATGATCATAACGGGGGCGCTGGGAGTTCTTCTGGGTATGCGTGAATTCGGTTTTGCCATGTATGTTGACTACCTGCGCGGATTAAGTTTTGTCACAAAGCATGGCGAGTCATTTTATACCAACCAGTCATTCAACGGGTTGCTAGGACGACTCTTTAGCGTGCGCTATCCAGATGTATTCAATAACCTGAAATGGAACGGGCATCGTTACCCGCCCTACAGCATCTGGATATTCTCGTTCACCCAAATTACAACGGTCGCAACCTTGTTGATCTCTTTGATAAAAACAAAAAGCCAAAGTAAAGATGCAAAACTGGCAGATTTTCTTTTGATGGGGCTCGGAGCAACAATGGCGTCGCCCATTGCGTGGGAACACCATTACGGCATCCTCTTCCCAATTTTCGTTTGCGTAGGGTTAATTTTATGGTTTGGGGATGGTCTGCTCAAGAGTAAATGGGTAAAAATAGCATTTGTTGTACTCTACCTAATTGCGGCAAATGTTCTTCCGTTCACCAAACTTTTAGCAGGCTCCTATTTTAATGTCCTGCAATCCTATTTGCTTCTGGCAGCCTGTGGAATGTTTGCAATATTGGTGATGATAAAACATCAATTTAAGCCTGCATCAAACACATAATACCTGTTTCCATTATAAAAAAGTCAACCCCGCAAATGAGGTTGACTTTTTATTTAAGAAAATTTGCGTCTAGCTTTACGCCGCTACAGACTTGTCATACAATTGATGTCTGAGAAAATCAATGTCTTTTCGCACGCGACCATCGCCATTTTTATATTGGTCTTTCACTTTATCAATAGCAGACATGACGGTTGAGTGATCGCGTCCGCCTAGTGCTTCACCAATTTGAGGGAAAGAGATTTTAGCTTCTTCGCGCAATAAATACATAGCAATCTGACGAGGATACGCCACTTCCTTTGTGCGATCACGCCCCAATAATTTTTCGGCGGTGAGATTAAACTTACGCGCAACAAGGTCTACTACGTGAGCAGGCTCCAAGTCGCTGCGAGACGGTAGGAGATCGGCCAAAGCTATTTCCACAAGGCTTGGGGTCAGAACAGATCCGCTCAAATCTGCAAATGCAATAATACGATTCAACGCGCCTTCAAGTTCACGGATGTTGGACTGGATCTGCTTGGCAACGCTTTCCAAAATTTCATCTGAAATATGCCGACCTGTGCGCTCGGCTTTGGAACGCAGGATTGCGAGGCGGGTTTCAAAATCAGGAGCTTGAATATCGGCACTTAAGCCCCACTCAAAGCGGGAGCGCAGGCGTTCTTCCAATGTGACAAGTGACTTGGGAGGGCGGTCTGACGAAACAATAATCTGCTTGTCCTGACCGTGCAGGGTGTTGAAGGTGTGGAAGAATTCCTCTTGCGTGGATTCTTTGCCGGCAATGAATTGGATATCATCCACCAACAAGACGTCGGCGGAGCGATATTTTTCACGAAAGGCTTGCGTGGTGTGCGTACGAATGGCGCTAATCATGTCATTCGTGAACTCTTCGGAGGAAACGTATAAAACATTTAAACCGTCAGCGTAACAGGCATTGCCAATGGCATGTAATAAATGGGTTTTGCCCAACCCTACGCCGCCATACAGGAAAAGCGGATTGTAGGCGCGGGCGGGTTTTTCAGCTACTGCCTGACAAGCCGCATGAGCAAGTCGATTGCCAGAGCCCACCACGTAAGTATCGAAGGTATAACGCGGATTAAGCGTAACGTGCCGTGGTTTTGGCTCAGGGGTGGTAATTTCAATGGAAGAGGCAACACGCTCCACGTCGTGGTCGGTATGCGTGTCGGTCTCATTCGCCTGTAAAACGACAAATTCAACAGCTACATTTGAGTTCAATATCCCGATCAATAACCGGCTAACAGTAGTCGCAAGACGACTTTCCAACCAGTCTCGCGCGTATGCATTGCGTACTCCGACAGTAATGATCCCATTCTCGTACGACGTGGGACGTGTATCACGCACCCAGGTATCGTAGGACGCACGGGGCATTTCCATTTGAAGTTGTGCGAGTACGGACTGCCAAGCCTGTTCTGCGTTCATAAATATTCCTCAGTATTGATTATAGGGTGCATTAAATATCCCGCCTTCTTATCGCGGTTTCGTGAGTAAATAATGGTATGTTTTTGTAAAAGATGGTACAGGAATTTAGATGTGTGGGGCATACATCCGTTATATCAGCGTGAAATCATTCTAGCAGATACTTCCAATAGATAACAAGGCGGTAGACCTACGTTAAGTTAAAAAGATTTGTTTTGTTAAGGTTTGCTTATCTTAAAAATAATTTGTGCGTTCAACCATAGTCATATTTTTTATGTAGAACAAGCGTTTCAGCCAAGCGCACCATATTTCGCACTCCCGCCCCCCACATATGGGTATAAGTGTCCATTTATCGAGATTTCGTATAAGTTTATCTTAAAAAACCGTGAGGGGTAATTTTTTGCTTCATATCAAACGAGACTCGAGTTCCTGTGATTCGTTTCGTAATGATTCATTGAATCAGGGGTTTTAGTGTTTTATAGCCCGGGGAACCCAAACAAGTATGGTCGTTCCGTCCTTGATGGTTGATGAAATATCCACTTCACCACCGACTGCGTGGGCGCGGGTTTGCATGTTGGCGAGACCATGACCAATGGAGGTTTTTATCTGATCAATATCAAAACCTTTGCCGTCGTCTGTGATTTCTAGCAAGGCGCGCTCTGGGGTTGTCCACACGGCTACCTGCACATTTTTTGCCTTTGCGTGCTTGGCTACATTGGCTAATGCTTCCTGGCAGATGTGAAATAAAGCCAAAGACTGCGTTTGCGGCAAATCTTTCAGATCATCTGATCCAGTAAAGTTTACTTCAGAGAAAGTATTGGCTCGATATTCAGCGATTAAGCGTTTTATGCCGACTAACAAGCCTTCGTTGCCAAGTTGACGAGGTCTGAGGTCTAGGATGTAGGCGCGGATATCTCGAATTGCCTGATTTAATCCGTCAATTGCGTGGAGAATACGCTCTTTGGCGGCTTGAGGGTCTTCATTCAACGTGAGTTGTGCCCCTTCCAGCCCCAACCCTACGCCGTAAATCGACTGGATGATGCCGTCATGCAAATCCATGCCGATGCGGTCGCGCTCTTCGAGCACGGCAAGTCGGCGCGCGTTGGAATGTAACCGTGCGTTTTCGATGGCCAACCCCGCCCAAGTGCCTACCGCCGTGAGCAACTGTACACTTCTCTCATCAAACGGATCAGTCACTCGCGTGGCAACGCTCATCACACCCATCAGATTTTCACCTGAAAGCAGAGGAATACACGCAATTTGTTGAAAGCCAGCCTGCACGACGGCGTCACGCAGGAAATTCGTATCATTTGCCAGGTGTATCCCGACCATTGATTTGCGACTCTTTGCCACCAACCCTGGGTAGCCTTCGCCGACTTGAAAAATATTACGCGTCCAGAAGGCTTCGGCGGCTTGCCCGCGATGCAAAACCATGCGCAGGGTGGTCTTATCATCTTCCAGCAGGAAAATATCGCCTGCCTCAACTTTCATGTAGTTCATCACAAGCCCAAGGGTCTTGTTAAGAATTTCGTCGAGTTCCAAGCTAGAGGTTAAGGCAGATGCGATCCCATTCAGCAGCCCCATATCCACGTTGCGGCGGGTCAGAGTCAGGTCGCGTTGTTTCATCTGCTCATATAATCGGGCGTTGGTAATGGCCGTGGCGGCATAGGTTGCCAACATCTGAATGATCATCTCGTCATCTGCGGTGAATTCAGATGCGTCCATTTTTTCGGTGAGGTAGATCTGCCCCAGTTGTTTATCGCCAGCGAGAATCGGCACGCCCAAAAACGATACCATTTGCGGGTGATGCGTTGGGAAGCCCACCGAACTTGGATGATTTTGAATCACGGGCACGCGGATGGGCATTTCTGTATTCATCAATTCGCCAAGCAAACCCAACCCCACGGGAGGATGTATTATTTTTTTTATTTCGTGATCTGACATGCCGACAGAAATAAATTTACCAAGTTTGCCCTCGTCGTCCAGCACCCCCAAGGCGGCATAACGCGCATCCGCCTGTTCACAAGCTGTGGATGCGATTCGCTCAAGCAAAGTCTCAAGCGAAACTTCCTTTACCAACTCCAAGCTTGCGCGATGGAGTGCAAATAATCTTTCCTGTAATTGTTCACGAGTTAAGAGCATACAAAGACACCTCTCAGCCATTATAATCAATTCGTTGATTTTTGATAGAAATTGGCAGAAAGCCAAACCTATACTTGGGACACTTTATGACAAACTCTCGCATCTCTGGATTTTACAACCTGACTCTTGACGAGCGCCGCGCCAAACTTGCGGAAGCCGCGCAACTGACGCCCGAAGACCTGATTCCGTTTACGACGGGCGGACTCTCCGCTGAATCAGCCGAGCACATGATCGAGAATGTGATCGGCATGTATGCGCTGCCGATGGGCATCGGCTTAAACTTCATGGTCAATGGACGCGATGTTTTGATTCCTTTTGTAATAGAAGAACCCTCGGTTGTGGCGGGCGCGTCGTTCATGGCGAAGTTGGCCCGCGCAGGCGGCGGATTCACAGCCACCACCACCGAGCCGTTGATGATCGGACAGATGCAGTTGATCAACGTCATCAACATGAACGAAGCTCGGCTAAAAATCTACGAGCACAAAGCCGAGTTGCTGTCCACTGCCGATGCAGTGGATTCCACCCTCAAAGCACTTGGCGGCGGCGCACGCGATCTCGAAGTGCGTATGATCGAAGACTCGCCCATTGGACCGTTCATCGTCATTCATCTTATTTATGATGTGCGCGATGCGATGGGCGCCAATGCGGTCAACACGGCTTGCGAAAAACTCGCGCCGCAGATCGAAGCCATCACTGGCGGAAAAGTCCACTTGCGGATTTTATCCAATCTGGCAGACCGCAGAATTGCGCGCGCACGCTGCACCATTCCGGTCAACGAATTAACTGTCGGGTTTGAAACCTTCAAAGGCGAGACCGTGCGCGATGGCATCATCGCCGCCTGGGCTTTTGCCGCGACCGATCCATATCGCGCCGCGACCCACAACAAAGGAATCATGAACGGCGTGGATGCGGTAGTCATGGCCACGGGCAACGACTGGCGCGCCATCGAAGCGGGCGCACATTCCTACGCGGCACGCTCGGGCAGATATACGTCTCTTTCCACTTGGGGCAAGGACAAGGACGGCAATCTGGTCGGCACGCTCGAAATGCCAATGGCGGTTGGAATCGTCGGCGGCGCAACCAAGGTCCACCCGGCAGCCCAAGCCGCAGTTAAGTTGATGGGCGTGAAGACTGCATCCGAACTGGCTGAGATTATCGTCTCAGTGGGGCTTGCTCAAAATATGGCGGCATTACGCGCCCTCGCCACCGAAGGCATTCAACGCGGACACATGAGCCTGCACGCGCGGCAGATCGCACTCGCCGCTGGCGCTACGGGCAATTTGATCGATAGGGTCGCCGCGCAAATGGTCGCTGAGAAGGCAATCCGCGTGAGTAGGGCGGAAGAGATTTTGAAGGAAATGGAAGTTGGGGATTGGTGATTGGTGGATTGGTAATTGGTAAATTGGACGCGAGGAAACAGGTCAATCAATGAACGATAAAAAATCACTAACTCCAGAAGAAATCTCTGCCATCGTGGATGGGTTTGATCCCATTGATTGGGGAGAAGTGGAAATGATGGCGAAATTGCCACCAGAAAAACGTTGGCTTGTTGGATATCGTAAATCGGAAATGATTCGCTCTGACATTCGCAACAAACTTATGAAGGATTTTTCTGAACTATCCAAATCTGAGATAAACATGAAAGTATTGATGTCTTTGACACCAGTGCGAATGGGAAAAAGTTATACAGAACCTGCTTACCATGAGCATTTTGGGTAACCACGACCTCGGACGGGATAAATCCCTCCCTCAGTTCATGAAAGTCGGATGAATCCGACTCATTCATCAGCCCGCAGGGCTTCCATGGACTGAGGCAGGACTTTAGTCCGCACCGAGCAGGCAGGTTTGAGATCAGCGTTTTGGTATGTGTAACTTCAAAGGAATTATGAAATGATTAGTTTAATTGAATTACTGCAAACAAAAAACCTACCTCTTGATAATTACAAAATTCACCTTGCCACAGGAAGGGAATACCCTCCTTTGGATGCTTTTCTAGAGGGAAAATTCAAAGAATGGCAGGAAGAACAAAGCAATAAAAATTTTGAATGCAAGAGTGTTCTTAGTTTAATAAATGTTGAAAGAGACCGTTGGTTATTTGCTGGCGTCTATAAAATTCTAGGCGTCAAAACAGGGACTAGAGCCTCCTATCATTACGACACCAAACTTTTACCTAACCAAGATGATTTGATTGGAAGAGTTATAGTGCGTTATAAACGTGAAGGAAGAGCGTCATATATTTGGGGTCACAAATATGGCAAAAACCTAGAAATCATTGAAATCAAGCCAACTCGCATTTCAATTGGAGACTTTCCTGGCTACAACAAAATTATTCTTTCATATCGTCAATTGAAAATTGTCACCTCACAACAAGAACCATCATGGAAATCCGCATTATCGAATATTAAAGGTATTTATCTAATCTCTGATAAATTTTCTGGAAAACTATATGTTGGCAGTGCGACTGGTGAAGATGGGCTTTGGCAAAGATGGGAAAATTACGCTAAAACTGGACATGGCGGTAATTCAGAGCTCAAAAGTTTGGTTTATGACCATGGCATTGAATATGCTGACAATTTCCAATACACTGTTCTTGAAATTGCGGATTTTCACTCAACGGATGAATTTATTATAGACAGAGAATGCCACTGGAAAGATGTTTTACTTTCAAGACAATTTGGACACAACTCGAATTAATAGTAAGGAAAACTTATGACAACCCCTAACACACAAACCTCCCCCACCCTCCTCAAACCCGTCAAGCCAGTTGGCATTGTCGGCTACGGCGCGTATGTGCCGCGCTATCGTATTCCCGCCAAGGAAATCGCCCGCGTCTGGACAGGCAGCAAAGGCGGTGGACTTCCCATCAAAGAGAAAGCCGTGCCCGGCCTCGATGAAGACGTAATCACCATGTCCATCGAAGCGGCGCGCAATGCCATGCTCCGCGCCCAAATTGACCCGACAGAATTGCGCGCGGTTTGGGTCGGCTCTGAGTCGCATCCGTATGCGGTCAAACCCACCTCGACCGTCGTCGCGGAAGCCATCGGCGCAGTTCCCAGCACACAAGGCGCAGATTTCGAATTCGCCTGCAAAGCAGGAACCGAAGCCATGGTGGCCGTGATGGGCATTGTCGGTTCAGGCATGGGACGCTACGGAATGGCAATCGGCATGGACACGGCGCAAGGCAAGCCCGGCGACGCACTGGAATACACCGCAGCCGCGGGCGGCGCCGCCTACATCCTCGGACCCGCCGAAGAATCGCTGGCGGTCATCAACTCGGCGTATTCCTACGTCACCGACACGCCCGATTTCTGGCGGCGCGAATATCAAAAATATCCCGAACACGGAATGCGCTTCACAGGCGAACCCGCCTACTTCAAGCACATCACCGAAGCCGCAACCTTTATGATGGAAGCCAGCGGCACAACCGCCAAAGATTACAAATGGGCAGTCTTTCATCAGCCAAACACAAAATTCCCTCAGCGCGTAGCAAGTCAACTTGGATTTTCGATGGAGCAGATCGCACCCGGGCTTTTGGTCACAAACATCGGAAATACCTACGCGGGCGCAGCTGTCATCGGCTTGACCGCCATCCTCGACATTGCCCAGCCCGGAGACAGAATTCTGATGGTCTCCTTCGGCTCTGGAGCAGGGTCAGACGCCTTCGACATTCTCGTCACCGATAAAATCACCGCCCGCCAGGGTCTCGCCACCAAAACACAGGAATACATCGCCCGCCGCACAGAAATTGATTACGCAACCTACGCAAGATATCGCGGAAAAATTACGATGAAATAAATTAGGTAATTGGTGGTTAGGTACATAGGGATTAGTCCCCCTGATCGCCTAATCGCCTAGTCATCTAATCACCTTTTTTCACGGAGCATTTATGACAGACGTAGTAATCACAGGAATCGGACAAACACCCGTCGGCGAACATTGGGAACTCGGTTTACGCGACCTCGCCGTAGCCGCCATTCGAGACGCGCTCAAAGACGCAGGCGGACTCAAACCGCAGGCGTTATTCGTCGGCAACATGCTCGCCCCCAATCTATCCAATCAGGCGCATCTTGGCGCACTCATCGCGGAGTATGCTGGTCTGACCGGCATCGAAGCCATGACCGTCGAAGCCTCGGGCGCATCGGGCGGCGCGGCGTTGCGGCAGGGGTATCTGGCTGTGGCAAGCGGCATGGTAGATGTGGCGCTGGTCGTTGGCGTTGAAAAATTCACCGACAAAATTGGCTCCGATGTGGAAGAAGCCACCGCCACCGAAAATGACGCGGACTTCGAATCGATTCACGGCATGACCATCACCGCGCAAGCCGCACTTTTGATGAAGCGTTACATGCACGAAAACGAAATTCCCGAAAACGGTTTCGCTAATTTCGCGCTCACTGCCCACGCCAATGGCGTGGCAAATAAAAACGCGGCATTCCAAAAAGCCATCAAAGCCGAAACCTACGCCAAAGCGGAAATGGTCAGCGACCCGATCAAAGTATTTGATATGGCTCCCCAATTGGATGGCGCTGCCGCGCTCGTTCTCACCCGCCGTGAGTTGATCCCGTCCAATGGGCAGAGTCTACTCGTAAAGATTGCAGGTTCCGCGGCATCGTCTGACACGCTGGCATTGCATGACCGCAAAGATATGTTGTACTTTGACGCCGCGCAAATCTCGGCGGGCAAAGCCATGAAGCAGGCCGGCATCACGTTGAGTCAAATTAACTTTTTTGAATATCACGATATTTTCAGCATTTACGCCGCCTTGCAACTCGAAGCGGTTGGGTTCGCCATCAAAGGCAAAGGCTGGAAACTCGCCGCAGATGGTGAGATTGGCTTGAAGGGGAAAATTCCATGCGCCACAATGGGCGGCATGAAAGCCCGCGGATTCGCCGGAGGCGCATCAGGCGTGTACCAAGCTGTCGAAGCAGTCACCCAGCTTCGGGGTCAGGCGGGAGCGAATCAGATCGCAGGCGCAACATATGGTCTCATCCAATCGCTTGGCGGGCCGGCATCCACGGCGGTATCTCATATCCTGCAAAAATTGGACTGGTCAAATCCTGATAGTGTTTGAGAGTCGCGCGGGATAAAATTAGGCGCATAGAAAGGAACTAATCAAAATGGAAATCCCACGACACTGGCGACTCAAAAAACAACGATACGGACTGGTCGGCGAAGTTTGCCCGCACTGTGACCATAAAATATTCCCACCCCGCGATGTATGTCCCAATTGCGGCGACGAGGCAAAAGAACAATTTGCATTTAGCGGCAAAGGCGAGGTTTATTCCTACACCACAGTTTATGAAGCCCCCGCTGGCTTTGATGCAAATGCTCCCTACACGGTGGCAATCGTGAAGTTGGAAGAAGGTCCCATGCTCACCGCGCAACTGACCGACCTGGGCGAACAGCCGATCTCGATCGGCATGCCCGTGGAAATGGTCACCCGCAAAATGCGCAATGACGGCGACGAACGCGGAGTGATCGTGTACGGGTATAAGTTCCGACCTGCACCACTACATACCACAGCATAGTACCCAGATATGGGATGAGACTTCAAAAACAAGGATAAATTTCTCTGTATTGCGGAATGCTCGTTTATGGGTATTCGACTTCTCTCTCGTAAACGATCATACTCCAACTCCCCTACTATTAAAGCAGGGGAGTGTGCTTTTAAAAACAAGAAGGCGACTCACTTTCGAATCGCCTTCTTGTTATTTTCAGAACTGGCTTGCGTGGATAGTATCGTCGATTTCTTGCATTCACACTGCATGAATGAGAAAATCTGTGCGAAACCTTACATGGATCTCACGGTTTTCATCAATTCTCGCTTCCGTCAAAACGGCATCCACGATCCGCTTCTTCAATAGAAATACCTGATGCATCTCCTCCGGAGTTTGAGGTTCGGCATTGATCAATTCAGCCACCTCCGACTGCAATTCGGTCACATACTTCTTTACCTGCTCTTCCAATTCAAGCATTGTGAAATCTTCTTTCGCCCGTTCGATGGTTGTTAGCCTGCGCTTCACTCCTCGTTCCTTATCATAAAGTGCGCTGATTTTTTTGGGGGTGAATTCTTCATCAGGCAATCACTTGCGGAAACCAGCCGCCGCGCGTCAAGTTCCCTGATTTTCCCTCTTTACTCACTGTTCCAGAGACCATTGATCCGGACCGCTAGCTCTCGACGAAGAAGCAGTTGAACGTGCGTATCTCCAATAAAAACCTGGTCAAAACATTGCCAATCAAAGGATTGCAAAATCGAAAGATGAACTTTCAGGAATATCTCGACTTGATGTGCAAGGAAGCCATCTCAACTTGGCGGAAGGTTCAACTCCGTACCGTCAGATATGGGCGGGTCACGATGTGAGTAAAGAGTACACAATCTGCTAATCTACGTCAATCTGCGCAAATTTTTGAAACGATTAGCGTAAATTCGTGAAGAGTAGCGGACAAAAAATGATTCTGCGTAAGTCCTGAATTTATAAAATACGTTTATCATGTGCTAATTATGACATTTATCATATTGCACTTCGGTTGATAACCCGTACAATATTAGTAATCGTTTACTATATATGTCAACATTAGAGGTTTAAGATGATCCGTATCAACCGCCAAACCGATTATGCAGTCCGTCTTATTCTGTCTCTTGCGAAACGAGAAGAAGGCAAGCGGGTTTCTACGGCAGAGATTCGGAAAGAGATGCAGATTCCACCAGCCATGGCTCAACGCATTGTTGCAGATCTGGCACGCGGCAATTTTATTCTCACGTTTCCTGGCAGAGACGGCGGATTGGTACTTTCCCGCCCTGCATGTGAGATCAATATGCGGCAAATTGTTGAATATTTTGAAGGAAAATTCTTTATTTCTGACTGCCTTATGGATGGAGGCGATTGTCCATTTGATAACAATTGTCCCGTACGTTTTCGCTGGGCACGTTTGCAGTCACAAATGATACGAGAGTTGGAGCAAATTAATTTTGAAGATCTAGCGCAGGATGCGCTGTCAATTAATGGTCTTATTCCAGTAGGCATTTCCCAGCTATAAGTTAAAGAAAAGAAGCGCAAGAATATCTCAGAAAGGAGAAGCACGCCCAAAACAATCCGTTTTTCTTCGTTGCACGCAATCAATAAATTCAAAATTACTTTTGGAGAATAAATTATGGATATAGTTACGCTATCACGATGGCAATTTGGTCTGACCACTGTTTACCACTGGCTATTCGTCCCGCTGACATTAGGCTTGGGATGGTTCGTGGCATTTTTTCAGACCCGTTATTACCAAACCAAAGATGAAACCTGGAACAAAATGACGAAGTTCTGGGGCAAATTATTCCTGATCAACTTTGCAATTGGTGTTGTCACAGGTATTGTGCAAGAGTTCCAGTTCGGCATGAACTGGTCAGAATATTCCCGCTATGTGGGTGATATTTTCGGCGCCCCGCTTGCCATTGAAGCCTTGATGGCTTTCTTCATGGAATCCACATTCCTTGGCATTTGGATTTTTGGTGAGGGTCGCGTACCTCAAAAAGTTCACCAGGCTTCAATTTGGCTTGCCGCTCTTGGTTCCAATCTGTCTGCCGTCTGGATTTTGCTGGCGAATGGCTTTATGCAGGCTCCCCCCAAAGACTCTTACGTTCTCAACGCCGTCAACGGACGTTTGGAAATGGTGAATTTCCCTGCTCTGGTTGCAAATCCCAAAGCATGGATTTTTATCTGGCACACCCTTTCAGATGGGCTGGCAATGGCCGCATTCATGATTCTAGCCGTCAGCGCATACCATCTTATCCGCAAGCAGAATGTAGCCTTCTTCAAACGTTCCTTCCAAATAGGCGCTGTCGCGGGCTTAGTTGCCAGCACGCTGGTATTCCTCGGCGGCCACACCATGGGACAATACATGGCTGAAGTACAACCGATGAAATTGGCTGCACTCGAAGCTGTTTGGGAAACCGAGCAACCCGCTTCCTTCTCACTGCTCACCATTGGCGATTTGAGCGGCAAGAAAGAAATCTGGTCTCTCCGCATTCCTTATGCCATGAGCTTCCTGGCTTGTAACAACTTTACCTGCGAAGTCAAAGGCGTGAACGAACTTCAAGCAACGTACGAACAACAATACGGACCTGGCGATTACATCCCCCTGATGGTCGTCACCTACTGGACGTTCCGCATTATGATGGCTTTTGGCTTCATCATGATGGGGGCATCTGCCTGGTTCCTATACGCCACCCGCAGCAAGGATTATGAAAACGCCAAGTGGATGAAACTTGTTCCCTTCGGCGCACTCATCCTGCCCTACTCAGCAAACGCCAGCGGCTGGATTTTGACCGAAATGGGACGTCAACCCTGGATCGTTTATGGTTTACTCAAAGTGCAAGATGCAGTCTCTCCGAACCTGACCGTTGTTGACCTGTGGATTTCGCTCATCGGCTACACCGCCGTTTATAGCTCACTTGCTGTGGCGATGGTCTACCTGATGAAGAAATACGCCATTGCTGGTCCAGACGCCGCCATGCACGAATCCGTCGACGTTGCGCCTATGCACGTTGGCTCGCAAGATTAATCGCGGAGGAACAACAACATGTCTTACGAATTTTTACAAATCCTTTGGTTTATTTTGATCGCAGTCCTGTGGATCGGCTTCTTCTTCCTTGAAGGCTTCGATTTCGGTGTGGGAATGCTCCTGCCCTTCCTTGGTAAAAAAGATGAAGAACGCCGCGCCATCATTAACTCGATTGGCTCGGTCTGGGACGGCAACGAAGTTTGGTTGCTTACCGCTGGCGGCGCGACCTTCGCAGCCTTCCCCGAGTGGTACGCTACCATGTTCAGCGGCTTCTATCTTGCGCTGTTTCTGCTCCTAGTCGGTCTCATCCTGCGCGGTATCTCTTTTGAATATCGCTCCAAAGATGCTGCACCCGCCTGGCGCAACCGCTTCGACTGGATGATTGCCATCGGCTCATTCCTTTCGGCTCTTTTGCTCGGCGCGGCGTTTGCCAACCTGGCACGCGGTGTGCCTATTGATGCCAATAAAATGTTCACCGGCAACCTGTTCACCCTGCTCAATCCCTATGGATTGCTCGGCGGACTTACTACTGTGTCTATCTTTTTGCTTCACGGCGCAAACTTCCTTGGTCTAAAACTTGAGGGCGTACTGCGCGAACGGGTCAACGCCTTTGCAAAGAAGTTGTGGATTGGCGCTACTGTGTTGTATGTAGCTCTCGGCATCTTTACATATATCGGGGGATTCTGGGCGCGCGGTTTCATTGACCCTGGATTTGCCCCAATTGCGGCAATCGTCGTTTTGCTCGTCGCTGGGTATTTCATCAACCATAAGATGGAAGGCTGGGCATTTATCATGGTTGCGCTAAACATTGTGCTGACCCAGATCACCTTCTTCTCGATGACCTTCC